>JBEIRK010000099.1:0-9169 GCA_040376005.1 Flavobacteriales bacterium | reverse complement strand
GTTTTGTTTCTGCAGCTACCTGGATTAATCCAAACATCGGCATTGGCTGCACTCTGAAACACCTGTTCGGTGCTCAGTGGCACCCTACCAGCACCCTTGTGTTTTTTGAATATGTAATTGCCTCCTGCATCTGAAATTAGGGTGGCCATATAGCTGTCTCCCGAAGGCACATCCCAAGTTCCAGTATACGGCGCATTGACAAGCACTTCTGGCTTTATTGTTGTTTCTTCTAAGCGCAAGCGCGTGCTTTCGTAGTGTTCCGAGATTTCTGCAAAAAATGCGCGTGCCTCCTGGTCTTTCCCCATTAAAGCACCAAATACCAAAATCCATTCGGCCCTACCCAGGGGGTGTTGTTCTAGGAAATTCTGGAACATCATTACAGGGATTCCCTGTTTTACAAGAAGATCGTAATCCGCTTGGGCGGCGGCATCTATAAAATAGGAGATCACCAAATCTGGTTTCAGATGGCTGAGTTTTTCTTTCTCTAACTGGCCTGAGGCCGCCACAGAAATCACCTTGCCTTGTTGTATACGTTTTGACAAGCGCGGTGACCAAATATAAGCGCCGTTATCCACCGCCATGATTGCTTCTTCGCACCTAAGTTGCTCGAGCATGCCGGTAAATACTGAAGACATCGCAGCGATGCGTCTGCGTCTGCCGATGGTGGTAAAGCCTGCGGCATGTATTTTCCCTTTACCCCAAGTATAAGCGCCCAATAAACCATTGGAATCGGATGGGTTTTTTAATATCAAAAAAGTATCTGAAGGGGTGTAAGCTAGGGCAAATAATTTGCTGTAAGAAGGCAAGCGAATGTCTGCTTCAGTGGGGAAAATAGGCTTCTGCAGTTTGGGTTTGCATTGTAGAAATGAAACCGCCAATAGGGTGACTGCGAGGGCCTTGCGAAGCATGGCTCAAAATTAGACCAAAATAAGCGACACCAAGCAAAACTGTGTGTGGAATTTGGTGAAAATCATCCAAATTTGCTCCATGGTTCAAAACCTCATCCGCTACCGCTATTGGATCTTGTTTGGCGCATTTGTGCTTTGGATGATTTTTTTTGACAGCAACAACCTGTTCTATCGTTTGCAAATAAGCCGTGATATCGCCTCCCTAGAAAAAATGAAAAGGGTGCACCTGAGCAGCCTAAACGATCTCAACAGGCAACGAGAAGAACTCAAGAGCAGCGACCGTAGTTTGGAGAAATTTGCCCGCGAAAAGTACCGTATGAAGCGGGATAACGAGGACATCTTTGTGATTGTTGTCGACAGCACAGAAAAAAAGGATTGAGCTTTCGAAATATGCCCTGAACCTAATTATTGAAATTTTCAAATTACTAAAATCCGGCTGTCCGATTCTCTACACATGTTTATAAAACCTCAAAAGTTGTGTATTTCTATTGTATCGCAAAGAATAGGTTTGCGGAAATTACAAAATCGTAAGGAACAAACATTCATATGAAGTTTATAGCGCCATCAAACGAACTCCTCCAGCACCTGCTGACCGTAAACGGGGCCATCATGTCCAAGCCCTTGATACCCATACTCGAGAATTTCCTATTTGATATCAAAGGGGGTAAGCTTACCATCTACAGTACGGATTTGGAAACCAGCATGACTACGGATATGCAGGTGGAGGCAAAAGAGGATATGCGAGTTGCAGTGCCTTCTAAAATGGCAATTGAAACCCTGCGTGCATTGCCTGACCAACCGGTAACCTTCAATATTGATAACGACAACTTCTCTATTGAAGTGGTGAGTAATAAAGGTCACTATAAAATGGCGGGTCTAGACGGTGTGGATTTCCCAAATCTTCCTGAGAAAAGTGGTGATGGCAGTTTTATTATTCCTTCCAATGTGCTGCTTCGCGCGATTTCAAAAACACTTTTTGCTGCAGGAAATGATGAATTGCGTTTGAACCTTACCGGTTTGTACGTCGAACTCATGAATGATTCTGTGAATTTTGTAGCTACGGATGCAAATAAGTTGGTGCGCTTTACCCGCAAAGATTTAAAGCCTGGTGTTGAACATAATTTCATCATCCCGAAAAAGCCATTGAATTTGCTTAAAACTTCACTGCCGAATGATGATTCTCCAGTGCAAGTGGATTATAATAAAACCAATGTATTCTTCAGCTTCGGTGAAACGCAATTGATTTGCCGCTTGTTAGATGAGAAATATCCTGACTACAAAGCAGTAATTCCTGCGGAAAACCCCAATACACTTACGGTTTCTCGCGGCGATTTCTTGAGCTCTATCAACCGTATTAGCATTTTTGCAAGCAAAACCACACACCAGGTGCGCCTGAAAATTACAGGCAGTGAGTTGCAGATTAGCGCAGAAGATATCGAAATGGCGAATGAAGCTCAAGAACGCATGAACTGCGAATTTGAAGGAGATGATATGGAAATTGGCTTCAACGCACGCTTCATTAAAGATATGCTTGCAACTTTAGACGGCGACCAAGTGCAAATGAAACTTTCTGCACCTAACCGCGCCGGCCTAATCGTTCCCTTGGAAAATGAGAAGGATGAAGAAATTACCATGCTCATTATGCCAATGATGCTGAATAATTATTAAAAAATTCGAAACCGAATATCCAAAAGGCAGAATTTAGGTTCTGCCTTTTTTTTACGACTGAAATATAGCACTGCCAATGCGAACCATGGTGCTGCCATGTTCTAATGCAATCTTGAAATCGCTGCTCATGCCTATGGACAATTCTTTGAATTCCGGATGTTCAGCAAAGTACTCTGTTTTGGCCTTGAGGAAAAGCGCTTGCACCTGCTCAAATTCCGCGGCAATTTGAGTCTCATCATCGGTAAGAGAAGCCATCGCCATGCAGCCACAAATTCTGATGTTGGGCATGGATTCCCAAATTCGAGTTGTGAGAAAAGCTTCAAATGCTTCAGGTGTTAGCCCGAATTTGGTTTCTTCCTGAGCCACATGGAGTTGGAGCAAACAATCTATGGTTCGTGATTGGGCTTGTGCGCATTTTTGAATTTCGTGCAAGAGTTTAGCCGAATCTACCGAATGTATCATGGAGATAAATGGGGCGATAAATTTGACCTTATTGGTCTGTAAATGCCCAATGAGATGCCATTCAATGTCCTCTGGCAATGCGTCTTTCCTTTCCAGCAATGGCTGTACCCTGTTCTCAGCAAATATGCGTTGCCCTGCCTCATAGGCCTCTTGGATTTCAGCAATTTCCCTATATTTACTTACCACAATCAGACGGGCGGTACCAAGTTCTTGTTGAATCTGTTTGAGATTATCTGCGATGCGCGACATATGTATTAATTTTGCAGGAATGCACCGCAAATTTACTTTACTTCTGCTGGCCGTGTTCTTTTTTTCCTGCGGAGAAGAAGCGCCGATTCCTCCAAAGAAAATGGCAGAGGTTCTTACCGATGTTATGTTGCTAGAAGGTGGGAACCAGGTGCAGTACAATTTTGCCACACTGCCCGATAAAGTGTGGCAAAGAGATTATGCCTTTGTCTGTAAGCAACATAGTATTGATACTACGGAATTTAAATCTGCGATGAACTACCTGGAAAACCACCCAGAGGAGTTCACCAAGGTATTGGAGGATGTCATTACCAGACTTCAAAAGCTTGAGATGAAGCAAAATATTCCCAAACCGTGATTTATCCTGGGAATTTTGAGGAGATTATCGGCTTTGATCAGCTGCGATCCATGCTGGCAAGCCTGTGCAGGTATGATTCTGCCAAACTCTCTATTGCTGAATTTCAGTTGCTTAAAACCAAGCCTGAAATCATGGCGCTGTTTGACGAAACTGACGAATGGAATTTGCTACAGCAACTGCACCCTACAGCGGCAAATGCACATGCATCGGATGATATTACGGCATGGTTGCAATCACTTCAAATCGAGAACTTCTTTTTTGATGAGGAGGAGTTAGCAGCTGTTTATCAAGTAACAGAAGCCTATGTCGTGTTGCATCAAACATTGAAGAAGAACGCAGAGGCATTTCCACTGCTTACGCAGCGTTCTGGCAATCCAGAAGGTATCGCAGAGGTGCGCCGCATAATTGCCGCTACTATTGACAACAAATCCAAGCTATTGCCCTATGCTTCTGCAGCGTATGGCAAGATTACCGCTGAAATAGAAAAATTAGAAAAAACAGCAAGGGATTCCGTTCAGCAAGTATTTAGAAAATGGAAGAATGCCGGTTTTACCGCGGAAACGGATATCACCGTCCGCGATGAAAGGTTGGTAATCCCTGTACTTGCGGAGAACAAGAGAAAAGTTCAAGGCTTTGTTAAAGATGTATCTGCCACTGGCAAAATCATTTATGTGGAGCCTTTAGAAAGCCTAGAATTAAACAATAGACTCACAGAATTATATGCTGACAAGCGCAGGGAACGGGAGAAAATTCTTAAATCAGTTGCAGCGCAATTGAGACCTCATTCAGAAGGCTTGCGCCAATCCATGCAGGTGCTTACTGCTTTTGATGTAATCCAAGCGCGATATGCCTTGTCACAGCGACTGCAAGCCCAGCGTCCTTTGGTTGAGGATAAACCCGTATTGTCCTTGAAAAAAGGATTGAATCCCCTGCTTTGGCTCAAATTTAAGGGGCAGAAAAATGCAGTGGTGCCCATGGATTTGGAACTCAGTGCTGAACACCGCATTGCCATCATTAGTGGTCCGAATGCCGGGGGTAAAAGTATTAGCCTGAAAACGGCAATTTTGCTGCAATACATGGCCCAATGCGGATTGTTTATTCCTGCATTGCCCGAAAGTATTGTGGGCGTGTTTTACAATATTTCGGTGGATTGTGGCGATGGTCAAAGCCTGGAAGATGGATTGAGTACCTTTAGTGCGCACCTGCAACATCTTAAAAAAATGACCACCATTGCTTCACCGAGAAGCCTCTTTGCCATTGATGAATTGGGTGATGGAACGGATCCGCGTTTTGGAGGTCCTATTGCCCAAGTGGTTTTGGAATCGTTTCTTCAATCGGGTGCCTTGGGTGTGGTTACGACCCACTACAGTAGACTCAAAGAATGGGCAGGTCATACAGAAGGTGTGCTCAATGCCAGCATGGCATATGATAGTAAAGAGCTGAAACCATTATATACCTTGATTTCAGGGAAACCAGGCAGCAGCTTTGCCTTGGAACTGATGCGCAAAACGGGCTTTGATGAATCACACATTGTTCGCGTAAGAAGCTTGAGTGGAGAAGAAAGCGGACGCACCGAAGACCTATTGCTGGAGTTGTCCGAAAAGCAACAAGATTTGGATGCGCTGCTGACGGAGAATGTAAAGAAACAAGAGCAGTTGGACTTATTGCTGAATGAATACGCCACACTGAAAGATAAAATCCAAGGAAAACGCAAGGACATTCTTGATGATGCAAGAAATAAGGCTTCTGAGTTGCTCAAGGAAGCCAATAAGCAAATTGAACTTACGATTCGCACCATTCGAGAACATGGCGCGCAACCTGAGAAAACGAAGCAAGTGCGGGAGAAACTGGAACAATTCCGCGAAAAAGCAGTAAAACCCAAAGAAAAACCGCAGCCCGCAGTACCCGCAGCACCTAAGGTGGTGTTTACCGATTATAAGCCCGGGATGTGGGTGATTAATATGTTGAACTCTACCAAAGGAGAAGTACTCGAAGTAAAAAAAGATAGGGTACTGGCGGCATTTGGTTTGCTAAAAATGTGGGTACCTATTCAAGAAATTGAGCCCGTAGTTGCGGATACCAATAAGAAGCATGCCAAGAAGGTGAGTGGTTTTGACTGGGTAGATCGCCAAGCTAGCTTTAGTCCCAATTTGGATGTTCGCGGCGCCCTAGCCGATGAGGCACTAAGAAAGGTGCAGGTTTGGCTGGAAGAAGCCTATGCCCTAGGTCAAAGTCCGCTTAAAATAGTGCATGGACGCGGTGATGGTATTCTGAGAAAAGCACTTCGTGAATATTTTAAAAAATTGAATTACGTGCGTTCATGGCACAGTGAACGTGAAGAAAATGGCGGCGATGGTTGTACCATCGTTGAACTCATGTAAAAATCCGATATATTTTCAAAAATTTTGAAAACAAATTATTTATTCCTACGTTCGTAAAAGGAGGGACTTCTGGTATTACCCATAAAAGTGTTGGCAGACACAAGCCGGAGTTCAAAAAAAACTTAATATCGAATAAAATGAATGCCGTCTTAATTGAGAAGGAACAGATCAGGGAGTTGGTCTATCCTACACAGGTTGCTGAAAAACCTCTTTCTTTCAGAAAAGAACTTGCGGATAAATGCGCAAAAGCTTTGTCATTGGGCAATTTACATAAAGGAAAATGTTCCATTTTTTTCCGTGATGCAGTGGGCCTAAAAAAGGTAAATACCACCATTTGGGGTTTTATGGAAGACAATATTGTGTTGAAGGGCGGCGTAGTGCTAAATCTGCGCTACGTTGAGGATATCGTTTTCTAAGCGCTGAAAAAAGGGATTTCGCACACCCAAATCTCTCAATAGTCTTTAGTTTGCCTACCTTACAGTAGGTCTAAATCATTATTGCACAATTTTCGTTTGGAAGGAAGCATTGCCAATATGCTTCATCACAACCGCCCAGAATGGCAGGTATTGCTCCAATCCCCGGGATGCTGTAATGTCCCCTAGGTCTCGTATGTGTTGTTTTTGCCAACCAAACGCTTCTAGTATGACAGCAACTTCTGTTTTGGCTGCTGCATCATTGCCACAGATAAATACATCGTGGTCTCCGTTTGCCACCAAGTTGGGATTTACCATGATATTGCAATTCATGGTGTTCAATGCCTTTACAATATGGGCATTGGGCAAATTTCGTTGCAAGGTTTCGCCCAAAGAATCGGTATTGCTTAGGGTAAGTGTAGGAGGAAACCCCGCTGAAAAGTCTAGCGGATTCGCCAAATCAATGACAATTTTACCCGCAAACTGATCCGCACCAATACTGCTAAGTATTTCCGCGCTGAGTGCACCTTTGGTGCAGTTGAACACAATATGTGAGGCAAGAACGGCATCTGCAAATGCTGCCAAGTGGGCGTTGTTCCCAGCTACTTCGACCCAAGCAAGGCCCTTTGCATTATCTGCTGTGCGCGAGCCCATCACTACGTGATAGCCTAAGAGAATTAATTTATTGGCGATGGTTTGACCTACAACTCCAGTGCCGAGGACAGTAATGATTTTCATATGGTATTTCAAAAGTATGGGTAGCTTATTGGGATATCAAGTACTGTCATAAATGACAGGTAAGTAGCTCTAGTGATTGAATTGTAATAACAACAAGTATATAGATATAAGAATTACATAGAATTATATCTGTAATTTTGTAATTAGAATTAAATTATGATGTTACAAGGCAAGGAACTTCGCGTAGTAATTGAGGGTAAGGAATACCATTGCGCGGTAGACGTGGCTATGGGTTTTATGGGTGGTAAGTGGAAGATGGTGATTTTGTGGTATTTAAGAAAGGGTCCTTGTCGGTTTGGGGAGTTGAATAAACTCATTCCAGGAATTACAGAAAAAATGTTAAGCATACAACTGCGCCAATTGGAAAAGGATGGTATTGTGGAACGCAAGGTGTTTGCGGAGGTGCCGCCACGCGTGGAGTATAGCTTAACCGATATGGGACAGAATATGCTGCCTATGCTAGAGAAAATTGCAGAATGGGGCAGAGCCATGGCCGTGCGTTTTGGCAAAACGGTAGAAGTTCCAATGCCGAAATAACTTATTTTTGCAGGATATGGCACAAATTCTCGACGGTCGCGAAGTATCTGCGGCGATTAAGGAATCTTTGAAGCGCGATGTAGACGCGATGGTAGCGATCGGACAGCGTCCTCCTCATTTGGTTGCAATTTTGGTTGGAAACGATGGGGGGAGTATGACCTACGTTGGTGCCAAGGAAAAGGCATGCCACGAAGTGGGTTTTATGGGCACGGTTATCCGCTACGATGAGACCGTTACAGAAGCAGAGTTGCTGCAAAAAATTGATGAAATCAACCACGATGGTTCTATAGATGGTTTGATTGTGCAATTGCCTTTGCCAAAGCATATAGATGAAAATAGAGTAACCTTGGCCATCGCACCCTCTAAAGATGTAGATGGCTTTCACGATGTAAATATGGGCCGCTTGGCCAAAGGTGCTGATGGCGTAAAGCCAGCTACGCCCTATGGTATAACACTGATTTTAAAACATTACGGTATTGAAACAGCCGGCAAAAATGTGGTAATTGTGGGTCGCAGCAATATTGTAGGTCGTCCTATGAGTATCATGCTGTCTGGTCCTGGTGACACGGGCAATGCTACGGTGACCGTTACCCATAGCCGCACCGTGGATTTGCCTTCTTTTACCCGCAGCGCAGATATCTTGGTAGCAGCTATAGGCAAGCCAGGTTTCATTACAGGCGACATGATTAAGCCCGGAGCTGTGGTAATTGATGTAGGGACTACACGAATTGATGATCCATCGAAAAAGGCGGGTTGGAGACTTTCAGGAGATGTGGATTTTGCATCTGCCGAGCCCGTGGCTGGAGCCATTACACCTGTACCGGGTGGCGTGGGGCCTATGACCATTGCAGGACTGCTTGCAAATACCTTGTTGGCCCGTAAGGCTGGAATTGCGGCACAAACTGCCTAATGACCTCTCGTACTTCATACCCTATTATGGAACAGTTCTACACCATTCAAGGTGAAGGCGTTTTCGCAGGTTTTGCTGCATGGTTTATCCGATTGGCAGGATGCGATGTAGGATGTGTTTGGTGCGATGTAAAAGACAGCTGGGATGCTTCACAGTATCCTGAAATGGAGGCCGAAGCGCTGGCTGAAGCTGCGGCAGCCTCTGGAGCAAGAATTGTTGTTATTACTGGGGGTGAGCCGGCAATGTATGATCTCCATGCCCTAACAACAGCGTTAAAAGTGCAGGGATTAAAGGTACATATTGAAACTTCTGCCGCGCATTCACTGCGTGGGCAGTTTGATTGGGTTACCCTGAGTCCGAAGAAATTTAAATTCCCATTGGACACTGAACTCATCAAAGCCAATGAGCTTAAAGTAATAGTGTACAATAAAAGCGACCTTCAATGGGCGCAGACCTTTGAAAATAGGGTGAATGCAAATGCTAAATTACTGCTGCAACCCGAGTGGGACAAGAGAGAGGAGATGCTGCCCTTGGTCGTGGATTTTGTG
>JBEIRK010000044.1:0-18209 GCA_040376005.1 Flavobacteriales bacterium | reverse complement strand
GCCATATCAATTGTTTTGCCATAGTTTTCAAGCAACATATTGATGGCATTGGTAATTTGTTGGTCATTGGTACTGTTAGAACCACAAATCACCAAAGAACGTCCTTTTGCGTTGATAAGTGCATCACCTGCTTTGGCGATAGCATTACCTGCAGCCTCTGCACTTTGCGCCACTGCTATTTGTTTAACACCTGCTTTATTTGCAATGTAATTATACAATGAAGCCAAATACAATCCAGTTTTTGAAGCGGCAACTGGGAATCTGTAGTCGGCGTTGGTGCCGGTAAGACTCATATTGCTTTCAAACTGAATATGCAAAGACATGTTCTTGTCTTTGCTTGGAATTCTGCCTTTAGACCAACCTTTGGTAAATTCAACAGGTGAAATCCAAGTGCCAAGGAAGTCAGCACCAAAGCTTACGATAACCTCAGCGTTTTCAAATTTGTAGGTTGGCACTACAGAAGCTCCAAAATCAGCCAAATTCGCTGACAAAATGCCGCTATAAGAAATAGCGTCATAGGTCACATGTTCGGTAGTGGTATATTTTGCCTTGAAATCTTCAATGGCTCTTAATGTGCTAGGGCTATGTATACTTGATGATACCAGCGCGATTCTTCCGCCAGCGGCAGCAATTCCAGCCAGGCGCTTGGTGATATCTGCATCAATCGCAGCCCAATCAGCCATCTCAGCACCATTTTTCAATGGGTTTGCCAATCTTTCAGAATCATAGAGACTTGCGATTGAACCTTGCCCTTGTGCGCAAAGGCTACCTTGAGAAATTGGTGATCTTGGGCTACCATCCACTTTAATTGGTCTGCCTTCGCGTACTTTTACTTCAATACCGCAACCTACTGAGCAGGCGCCACATTGAGAAGAGTAATAGTTGGCCACACCTGGGGTAACATTCTCAGGCTTTACCAAATAAGGTACAGCTTTGCGAATAGGCGCGCGGTAACAAGCGGCAAGTGCCACTGCGGTTACGCTAAAACCAAAGAATTTCAGAAAATCTCGGCGGTTTGAATTCAATTCAACACCATCTTCACTCAATACATCATCGAGTGGAAGTGGTTCTGCAAATTCATTTTTGCGTGCTGCCAGGAATTTGGTATCCCTGTTCAGTTCTTCTTCGCCTTTCCAGTACTTTATAGAGTTGGACATTGCTAGTTTTTCAGATTTTGATTAATAGTGACACTTTGAACATTCCAAACCGCCATTCATGGCAGGAGTTACGCGAACTTTGCCATCGGGGCTGAAATATTTGCTTTTATTCTTTTTAGACTTAAGATCTGCAGCTGCTTTTTCATGCAGTGCTTTATAGTAATTGTTGTTTTCCACGTCAACACCTGTGTTTCTGTGACAATCGATACACCAACCCATTTGAAGTGTGCTCCATTGTTGAACTACTTCCATTTGCTCGATAGGACCGTGGCAATCTTGGCACTTCAACTTGCCCACTTTTACGTGTTGGCTGTGGTTAAAGTAGGCATGGTCTGGAAGGTTGTGGATTCGAACCCAACGAATTGGCTTTGGATTATTTCCAAAGGCTTCAGCGCCTGTTTTCTCAGGATCGTAATCCAAGGCTGCATAGATTTTCTTGATTTCAGGAGAAATTTCATCACCTTCAGCTGTTGATGCTTTTTGCACACCTTTGTGACAGTTCATGCAGGTATTCAAAGCAGGAATACTTGCTTGTTTGCTATATTCAGACGTTGAGTGACAATATTTGCAATCTATTTTCAAATCACCTGCGTGCAATTTGTGAGAGTATGCAATGGGTTGCACAGGTGCATATCCTTTTTGAACACCGATTTCACGCATGCCAAATTTATACAGATATACAATTGCAAAAATGCCAACAACAGCAGTTGTCATCACAGACAATACCACAGGATTCATGTCTTGCATACGTTTTGGCAAGATGCTCACATACCAAGGCATGTTTGAAATACCTACATGATCTTCACCACCGGGTTGCTCAGCCGCCAATTTTCTCAATGTGGCTTTTACCTTAGTAAGGATAATAAGTACAATAAAGAAAACGGCTACAAGAGAGAGCAGCGCATACATTGTGGCCTTACTGTTGTCTTGGGGCGTTGAAGCTGCAGTTCCAGCAGCAGCTTTTGCAGCAGTTGGTTTTGGTGCGGTTTTGATGAACTCAAGAATATTTTTGATATCTGCTTCTTTCAGATTTTCAAAAATGTTCATTGCAGCACCACCGTATTCATTGAACAAAGCAATTGCATCTGCATCACCAGATTCGCGGAATTTTTTGTTGTTCTGAATCCACTGTACCAACCATTCCTCAGAACGGCGTTCAGTCACACCTCTAAGTGCAGGTCCAACTACTTTCTTGTCAAGCGCATGACAACTTCCACAGTTGTTCGCTTCATAAAGTTTCTTTCCTTCCTCTGCATTGGCTTTTGCTTCCTCTGCATACATGTTCATTGTGATGGCACTTACTGCCAAGAACATGAAGGTCTTCAGGTATTTAATCATATTAGGAATGAAGGCTATTTTTAGCGCTGCAAATATAGAATGACGTCGGTGCCGCTTAAAACATTTTGTTCACACAAATTTCAATTTAAAATCGTTCTAAATTATACACTTAAGTAATTGTTATTCATATGCTTTAAAAACTTATATATTTTTACGTTCATCGTTTTTCAACCAAAGTTGGTCGGTAAATGATGAGAGTGTACAATTAAAAAAACCGCAGATTTGCATTATGATTCTTGACAAACGAATTGTTGTAGTATTGCCCGCATATAATGCAGAGAGAACATTGGAACAAACGTATAGGGAAATTCCTTTTGACATTGTTGATGATGTAATTCTTGTTGACGACGCCAGTAAAGACAATACTTCTGAGCTTGGGAGAAGTCTAGGCATACAGCATATAATTCGCCACGATCACAATAAAGGATATGGTGGAAATCAAAAATCATGTTACAATAAAGCCATAGAAATTGGGGCAGAAATTGTCATAATGCTACACCCAGATTATCAATATACTCCTAAACTGATTCGAGCCATGTGTGGCATGATTGCAGAAGGGGTTTATCCTGTTGCATTTGGAAGCAGGATATTGGGCAATGGATCTCGAAAAGGAGGCATGCCTTTGTACAAATATATAGCAAATAGACTCCTTACAGCATTCCAGAATGTCTTGATGGGTCAAAAGTTAAGTGAATATCATACAGGCTATCGGGCGTATACTGCCGAAGCTTTAAAAAGCATTTCATATCAAAAAAATTCTGACGACTTTGTATTTGACAATGAAGTCATTGCACAACTTTTTATGGCGGGATATGAAATCGGAGAGCTCACTTGTCCAACCCGTTATTTTGAAGAGGCCAGTAGTATTAACTTCAGTAGAAGTGTGACGTATGGATTGGGTGTGCTGCGGGTAAGTATTACTTATAGAATGCACAAGTGGCGCATCATTCGCAGTGCATTATTCACAAATTAAAAGCGAGAATATAACTCGCTAGAAACCTGCTTATAAGTAGAGATATGCCTTTCAAATTCTAGGTAGCAGGCCAATGCTATTTGGCTATAATTCTGTGCTTCTGTTTGAAATGCAGCTTGATTGGTATGCCACAGTTTTTGAATAAATTCTTTTCCCTGATACGATGTAGGAATTACTGCCATGGCTTTTTTCACATTACCTGCTCCCGCATTATAGCAATGCAGTACCAATAACTTAAACCAAAGTGCGTTTTCATCTGCTTCAAAACCATATAGGACACACCATCTTTTGGCATAGGGAACGCAAATTTCTTTAAACAAACGCGCTGCAGCATAAGCGCTGCGGTTGAAATTCTCCCTTTCGTCTAAATATTTGTCTACACGCAGTCCATATTGTCTAGCTACAAAAGGCATAAGTTGAAAGTGCCCATAAGCGCCTGAAACACTTTTTGCTTTGTTCGTGCCCGGACTTTCAATTAAAAGAACACTTTGCGCATAGAACGGGTCTACGCCAAGACTATCAAATACTTTAATGGCTCTACCCAAGTGTTGCACAACCCCTGAAAAATTATAAAACCACTTTTTACCTGCGGTAAATTTTACCCGTGTGTGGGTGGGTAAACGGTATTCTATACACAGTGCATGGCGCAAAGAGTCTAGCATGCCTCTTTGCTCTAGGGTATCTATATAACCGCGGCTAAAAGCGCGCAGCAATTGGCGGGTTTCATGCACATTTGCCATGCTTGAATCTTTTTCAAGCGTAATTACTCTTCTCCAAAAAATCACTTCGTGCGCTGTATCCCAACCTTCTGATTGAACACAAGGCACTTGAAACCACTTCATATGATTTAGATTCACATCTTGAACCGTAGTAATTTCCCTGCTGCAATTGGGGACAGTATTATGAACTGCCCCTAAAAAGCTAACAGCTAACAAGAAAAGTAACAAGGTACGTGGAAGTGCTTTCATGTATTGATTCAGTATAACGTAATTTTATTGTTTTTGTTGTGCGCAATTTTTGTTTAAATATTCTGTTGCGCTATTCTCACCGAGTTTGTAGCTTTTCCACCAATCTTCACAGGCAAGATTTCCCATACCCAGATTGTTTCTTGCGATGCCTCTTCCCAAATAAGCATAGGCGGGTGCATCATTTTTTGCGCGTATGGATTTGGTTAAAATTGAATCTGCAGCTTTGTAGTCTTGCATTTGCAATAAACAATGTCCATAATCTGCTAATAGATTGGCATTTACCGAGTCGTTTTGCAGTAAATCTTGATACAAAAAGGAAGCTTCTTGAAATCGTTTTAGAAAGAAATAATCATCGGCTTTTAATTTCAGCGCTTCTGAGTTGGTAGGTTCTTGAATCAGGAATGTATTTACATCATCAACAGATTTATCATAATTCCCTGAATGATAATGAACGTAGGCCCGGTTTAGGTATAAAAAATTGTATTGCGGATTTCTTTGCATTTGATCTTGAATCAAAACCAGTGCGTCGGTATACCGTTTGGATTGAATATACACATCTTCCAACAATAGAGCATACTCCGTATTGCTGGTAAAGGATGCCAACAATAATTCCAAGTCTGTTGCTGCTGTTTGATAATCCTTCATTTCAATGGCCAATAAAGCACGTGATTCGATGGCATTGAAGTCTTCAGGAAACTGGGATATATACGTTGAAATATCGGAAAGGGCGAATTGATAATTACCTGTATATCTATAGGCTAGGCTCCTATTAAAATAGGCATCAACGAGAGATGAGTCGAGGTATAATGCTTTATTAAAATCCACTACTGCGAGGCCATATTTTTTGACTTGCATATAACATACGCCCCTATTGTACCAAATAACGGCGGCATCGGGTCGAAATTCCAATGCCTTGTTATAGCATTTAACTGCTTCAGAATAATTACCTGCGCTGTCCAGCACAAGTCCTCTGCTGACCCATTGTTCAGCAGGTTGGGCTGAAAGATGGAAAGCAATTGTAGATAATAATATTAAAAGTACTCTATTCAACTTTTGGAATTGGTTGGGTAAGATAATTAATTGCAAATCTTTTACCGAAATTCAAATATTCTTAAAAAACATACACACAGTGAAAATAACATTCTACGGTGCTGCGCGAAAAGTAACAGGTTCCAAGCACATGATAACCACAGAACACGGCGAGAATATCCTATTGGATTGTGGGCTTTTTCAAGGCGAGGGACCAGAAGGCGACCAACTAAACAGACACTTTGGATTTGAGCCTTCTACTGTGGATTATGTAATCTTATCGCATGCCCATATCGACCATACTGGTTTACTTCCAAAATTGGTACGCGATGGTTTTTCGGGTCCAATTTATGCCAATTCTTCTACCATAGACTTGTGCAGACTGATGCTCGCGGATAGTGCACATATACAAGAAATGGATTTGGAGAGAATCAACAGACGCAGGGCTGAAAAGAATAAAGAATTGCTAGAACCCTTGTACACAATAGAGGATGTTAAGGCAGTAATGCAATTGATGGTTCAGGTTCGCAATGAATCTGAATTTACGGTAGGTCAAGATACCAAAGTATTATTGACTGCGAATGCGCATATTTTGGGAAGTGTGGCTATTAATCTAACCTTGTTTAAACAGGGCAAACCTGTGAGAATCACATTTACAGGAGATATAGGAAGACCCAACGACAAAATATTGTCAGGACCAGATGCATTCCCTCAGGCAGATTATATTATTTGCGAAAGCACCTATGGAGAACGATTGCATCCAACTGCAGATGATGGTGCAGCAAAGATGCTACAACTTGTAAAGCACACCTGTTTGGAAAATCACGGTAAGATTATCATTCCAGCCTTTTCTGTTGACCGCACCCAGGAAATAATCTATATGCTGGACAGGCTTATTGGTGATGGGCACTTGCCTCCTATTCCCACATTTGTAGATAGTCCATTAAGTGTGGAAGCCACTCATATTATGAACCGGCATAGGGATGAATTCAACCATGATATTGTACAGTATATGCACAAAGATGGTGACCCATTCGGATTTCCGGGTCTACAGTATATTACAAAGGTAGAAGACAGTAAGAAAATCAACGATTTCAAAGGGGGATGCATAATTATATCTGCAAGCGGAATGGCTGAGGCGGGCAGGGTAAAACACCATATTGCCAACAATATTGAGGATTCGAGAAATACAATTTTGTTGGTTGGCTATGCAACCCCGATGAGTTTGGCAGGAAAGCTTAAAGATGGCGAAACCACGGTTCGTATTTTTGGTGAGGAGCATAATGTGTTGGCCCAAATTGAATCTATGCCTTATTTCAGTGCACATGCAGATTGGAAGGAAATGCTAAATTATTTAAGTTGCCAAATTAAGGATCGCGTAAAGGAAGTGTTCTTGGTCCATGGCAGTGATTCAAGCTTAGGCGAATGGAAGGGGCACTTATTGGATGCGGGGTATAAAAAGGTTACCATTGCAGAACCCAAAATGGTAATTGAACTATAATATGTCGGAAAACGTGAGCTACACAGCAGGAGAAGAACGCAAACGGGGAAGTTTGCTATTGGTATTGGCCGTATTCTTTATTGGGAATGCATTGGTTGCCGAATTCATGGGGGTGAAAATATTTTCACTCGAACAAACACTCGGTTATAATTCTGTGCATTGGAACATATTTGGGTATGACCTTTCATTCCAGTTAACCGCTGGGGTTTTATTGTGGCCATTTGTGTTTGTTATGACCGATATATTGAATGAATACTTTGGGAGAAAAGAAGTGCATCGTTTAAGCATTCTGGCGGCAATAATCTTGGTCTATGCATTTATCATGGTATTTGCGGCAATTGGTGCAAAACCTGCAGATTGGTGGGTAGGAAGCAAAGCTGCGCATGGGATACCCGATTTCAACATTGCCTATAAAGAAGTATTTGGGCAAGGATTGGGGATTATTGCGGGCAGCCTGACGGCGTTTTTGGTGGGCCAAGTGGCGGATGCGTACATATTTCAGAAACTCAAATTGAAAACAGGCCACAATGCGGTTTGGATACGCGCCACAGGTAGTACCATGGTAAGTCAATTAATTGATTCCTTTGTGGTGTTGTACATCGCTTTTCACATTTGGGGCGACTGGCCCATTGCGCAAGTGATTGCGGTAGGAATTGTGAATTACATCTACAAGGTAACGATGGCATTTGTATTGCTTCCGGTTTTATACATGGTGCATAGAGCTATAGATAAATATTTGGGGAAGGATTTAAGTTCTCGGATGATTTCTGATGCCGTTTCTTCTTCTTCGGAGAAATAGGCCAATCATTAAAATTATAGAGACCGATTACATTCTTTACTATTTGTATATCAATCGAATTCAGTTTAATCTCATTGCATTTAAATTGACTGAATAGCGTATTCATTGATGCGTATTTCATTGAAATTTAGCCCACTTTTGCTTTAATTCTACCTACTTTTGTAAATCAATGTGGACTCAAATTGGAGGTGCGATTGTAATCAGCTTATTGCATGGGTTGATTCCCAGCCATTGGTTGCCACTGGTTGCGATTGGAAGAAATAGGCACTGGTCCAGGGCACACATCATGCGTTTTACACTATTTGCTGCAATTGCGCATGCTGGAAGTACGGTACTGATAGGTTTACTCGTTGCAGGATTGGGCAAGTACCTCAGTGAATCTATAGAGTGGTTCACCCACATCATACCCGCAGCATTGATGGTTGGATTGGGTATATGGTTTATTTACCGGCATTACACCCACCATCATTTCCATATGGAAGCCGAGGTGAAGGAGAAGAATATTTTATGGCCCGTTTTACTGGCGATGTTTCTATCACCTTGTTTAGAGATTGAAGGTTTTTATTTAACCTTAGGAACCGCCGGCTGGGATTGGGTATTATTGTTATCTGTGCTCTATTTCATTCTTACGGTTATGAGCATGTACTTATGGGTATTGATTACCTTTTCTGGTGCTACAAAGATTAATTCACACGCATGGGAGCACAATGCAGGAATCATCACAGGGGTTATACTGATACTCAGTGGTGTAATCATGTATTTCAGTTAATACATAGAAAAAAGGGATTCTCCTTCCCTATTTCAATGTGATTTTATTTTGGTCTATTCATTAAGAAAGACATGTTTTATGCGCATCACACGCTGCGGGAATTCAAACTGCTTGCAGCAGGGAAACTCCTTTAAAACAGTGAAGGCATAAAAAAAGCCCCGCCGCAAATGCGGCAGGGCTTATACACAATAGCAAAAGTTTCTGATTAAGCCATGAAGCTCTTCGCTTCTTGGATCCACGCATGCCATTGTTCAAGGCTAGTCATACTATCTTGCTGTTCAAGTTCAGCGATTTTATCATCGGTGAGACTTATCATGTCAGCATAAGTATGAATACCAAGGGCATTCAAACGTTTTTCGAAAGCAGGACCTACGCCAGTGATTTTCTTAAGATCATCACCTTTATCGGCTGCTTTTGACTTTTTAGCAGGTTTTTCGGCTGCTGGCTCGTTGCTGGTTTCTTCAGCTTTCACTTTCGTTTCCGCTTTTGGAGAACCTTTTTCAGCTTTTTCAAACTGAGCACGCAACTCACTTAGAGCATCCATATCACCAAGAGTAGTAGCTTGAGCACTTTGGTTGATTTTCTTCACCACTTTGCTTGCATTTTTACGTGCAGCATCGCGCTTCTTGTCATCAGCTTCACCACGTGCTTTTTCTGCAGCTTTCCAAGTGTTGGTATGAGAAACAATAATGCGTTTTGCATCTTTGCTAAACTCAATCACTTCAAACTGTAGTGCTTCATCTTCTTTAACTGCTTTGTTGTCTTCCTTCTTAAGGTGACGGCTTGGGGCAAATGCTTCAACGCCATATTGCAATTGAACGTTTGCACCTTTATCGCCGATGTTCATAAGCGCACCTTCATGTACTGAACCCACTGTGAAGATGGTTTCGAAGGTATCCCATGGATTTTCTTCCAACTGCTTGTGGCCTAGGCTCAAGCGGCGGTTGTCTTTATCCACTTCAAGAACGATAACATCGAGTTTTTCACCTTTTTTGGTGAATTCGCTAGGATGCTTGATTTTCTTATTCCAGCTCAGGTCTGAAACGTGCACAAGACCGTCGATACCCTCTTCAAGTTCAAGGAACAATCCGTAAGAGGTAAGGTTTTTAACGATACCAGAATGCTTGCTACCCAATGGGTATCTGTCTTCAATAGCAACCCATGGATCAGCAGAAAGCTGCTTAATACCAAGGCTCATTTTATGCTCGTTACGATCAAGGGCAAGCACCATCGCTTCAACGTCATCACCTACTTTAAGGTATTCAGATGGGTTGCGCAAGTGGCTACTCCAGCTCATTTCACTTACGTGAACTAGACCTTCGATACCTGCCTGAATTTCAATAAATGCACCGTAATCTGCAACTGAAACTACTTTACCTTTAACCTTAGAGCCTTCTTCAATTTTGGCAGCAAGGTTATCCCATGGGTGAGAAGTAAGTTGTTTCAAGCCCAAAGAAATGCGTTTTTTCTGATCATCAAAATCAAGAATTACTACATTCACTTTGTCATCCAATTTCAGCACCTCTTCTGGGTGGTTGATACGGCCCCAGCTGATATCAGTGATATGCAGCAAGCCATCGATACCGCCCAAATCTACGAATACACCGAAGCTGGTCATGTTTTTCACGACACCTTCAAGAACCTGACCTTTTTCAAGGCGGCCCAAGATTTCAGATTTCTGAGCTTCAATATCGTCTTCGATAAGTGCTTTGTGA
This sequence comes from Flavobacteriales bacterium, assembly GCA_040376005.1. Taxonomy (GTDB): domain Bacteria; phylum Bacteroidota; class Bacteroidia; order NS11-12g; family UBA955; genus JAGXTF01. Next base: position 7,960 of record JBEIRK010000044.1, on the reverse strand, counting down.
GATACCACTACATTTTTGTAAACATCATTGATTTTTACAATTTTGAAGTCCATGTTTTTACCAACGTATTGGTCATAATCACGAACAGGTTTGGTATCGATTTGTGAGCCTGGAAGAAAGGTATCAATACCAAACACATCCACAACGAGACCGCCCTTGGTGCGGCTTCTTACATAACCTGTGCAAATCGCATCGCTGTTATGGGCTTCAACAATTTTATCCCAAGCAGTTTCCTGCATGGCTTTACGACGGCTGAGAATCAGCTGCCCCATGGCATCTTCTGCCACATCCACAAAAACTTCTACCTCATCACCTGCTTTTAGATCAGGAAGGTCGCGGAATTCTTGACGCGATACCATACCATCACTTTTAAAGCCGATGTTAATCACAACATCTTTTTCACCAATACTTACAACACGACCTTTCACTACTTCCTTTTCAGAAACAGGAGAGAAAGATTTGGTGTAAGCATCTTCGAGTTTTTGACGGTCAGCTGCGGTGTAGGTTTGAAAACCCGCTTCATCAGCATCCCAGTCAAAATCTTCGCTTGCATCCGTGGTTTTGGCAGACGCTGTTTTCTTGGAAGTAGATTTGGGGGCAACGGCAACCGGCTCTTCCTTAGCTGTGGTTGTTTTGGTTTGAGTTTCTTCAGAGTTCTCTGAAGTCTGTGCAGTTTTCACAGTTTCAACTGTTTCGTCTGCTTGGTCTTTAATTTCTTCGTTACTCAAGGAAAGGTTCCTCCTTTAGGGGGCGGCAAAATTAGCACATTTCCTTTATAAATGCCACGTTTGCCTATATTTTTTCAGTTCACAGTTGCGAATTCCCGATCTCTTACGAATGTAGGATCCTCCATAATTCGAAATAACCGCTTGAAATACTTGTGTTTAGGGACTCTTTGTTCCTGCAATGAAACGCATCTTCTTCATGTAAACATAACCATCATTCGCACATGGTCTATTGCCGCAGGATGCGTAATCAATTATAGATATAGGGAAAGCATTACACCTCATTTATTAACTCCTCATGAGCAATATGTGCCCATTGAAATCGGTTCTTTTGCCTATTTTGTGCATTTTTTCATACATTACTTTCATATAAATATATACTGATTTATCAAGTTGGTTAATTTCCAAATTATCTAAAAAATTAAATTTCAGCACTTTAAGCCATAAGCGCTAATTCTTATGTTTTCTAGCTTGAAATACTGTGAATCAAATAGAGTTTTTTATTTTCGTTGCATGGATAAGTTTTGTTATGAGTGCGGCACGGAGATTAAAGGACGTGTTGACAAAAAATTTTGTGATGATTCTTGTAGAAGTGCTTTTAATAATAAAATCAACAACGAAAACAATGCTTTAGTTAAGAAAGTTAATAAAATTTTAAGGAAGAATCGCACTATTTTATTTGCTCTAAACCCTGACGGAAAAGCGAAGACCAATAAGAGTCATTTGATGCGCGCAGGATTTAATTTTGAATATTTCACCCACACGTACACAACGAAAGAAGGTAAAACCTACTATTTTTGTTACGAACAGGGATATCTCCCACTAGAGAATGACTGGTATTTTCTGGTAGTGCGAGAAGAAAACTAATTTGGATGTGACACCATATACTCGCGTTGAACACCACTCTCCCATTGCGTTTCAATGGGATGCATGGTATGCTGCCATTAGAGGTAGAAAAATTTCGATACCTGAAGTGGACTACCTATTACGAGAAATCCATGAAGGTCAATATCCGAGATTTGAAGGCCCTGTTTACCAGGAGCAGTTTCGTTTTCCATCAACGCAGTTAGCTAGTGAAACGATAAAAAAGAAAGCGTTGGAGCTGGGAGCAGATATTGTGGGTATTTGTCGTATAGAACCCACCGATATTTACCAAGGTCGCGCAGTAACTGAAAAATTCGCGATAGCCTTGGGACAACGAATGGATTACGAAAAGTTTTTAACGGTCCCTTCGCAGGAATCGGCCATTGAGTGTTTGAGGGTATATCACACCCTAGGTGAAGTAGCTATACAACTTGCAGCATTTATTCGCAGTTTGGGCTATGCATGCCGTGTAGAGCATCCCATTGGAGATAGTGATTTATTGCACATTCCAATAGGATTAAAGGCGGGATTTGGTGAATTGGGCAGACATGGGAGCATCATTCATCCTGAACTTGGGCCCTTGTTTAGAATGGGAAGTGTGATTTGCGATTTAGAAATGGATTGTGACTCACCGATAGACGCAGGTATAGCGGCATTTTGCGATAGTTGCAGGGCATGCAGAATATATTGCCCGGCCAATGCTATTCCTGAAGATCGCAGCGAAGATGCTGGAAAAGACCACCTCGGAAATGCACGCTATCTCGTTGACACAGGTAAATGTTTTCCCTATTTCGCAACGCATTATTATTGTTCGGCATGTTTACCTGTTTGTGTATACAACCATAGAAAATGGGCCAAAGACCTTCTGCAAAAGCAAGAACTGCCTTTTCCAACCATTGTATTCGATAAAACACCAGCTCCTGTAGATTCAGTTCCTGAGGACAAAAGACATGCCTATCCAAAGCATAAACGAAACGAGGATATTGTAATTCCAAAACGGAATGCCATCGACAATACCAAATGATTGTTGCAACAACTACCCAAATACTATTACTTTGCGCTAAGACTTTATGAAAACCATATTATACAGCCTACTGTTATCAGCGGGAATATCAATAACAGCATGCGGCGGACAAAAGCCTGCAACCAATGAATGTGCGAGCTTTTTGGTTTCTTATGCTACGGATGTAAAACCCATATTGGATAACAATTGTGCTTCTACTTGCCATAGCGCAGCAAAACATGCAGCCGGTATAGACTTAAGTTCCTATGAGAAAGTAAAAAGCATAGCAGGCGAATCGCGCTTTTTAGGATCAATACGTCATTTGGCTGGCTTTTCCGCCATGCCAAAGAAGGCAGCGCAACTCAGTGATTCAAGCATTAAAGTGGTGAATTGCTGGATTCAAAACGGGATGAAGGAATAATCCGCATTTAGCGTTACTAATATCACATTATATTTCAGTTTATAGCAGTTCATTTGCTGTTATGAAAATTCTTATATCCGGCAATACCCTGCTTTCTGAAATTCAGTCCGCTTTTCACAATCATTTTTCAATGTTGGGTTTGGCCTTTTTTAAGCGCAATCATGCCTTGGGCCAGGCCAACGCAAAATCTGACACGCTTAACAATGCCTTATCCGTTTCTGAAACATCCGGCCTAGACCTTTCAATTACTATAGTATTTACAGCGGATATGACCGTAGGTGCTTTTGAGCAATACATGGAAGAAACCCTTAATTTACATACACAGGTGTTTCGAAAATCGGGTGATTTGTGGTTACAGACAACACAAAGTGATACCAAGACCTTGCAAGAAGTTCAGGATGAAATGGTAGCTGCAGATAGTTACAGAGCAGACAATCAAGAGCCTATCGATATTCACGAGCAAGAATAATTACGAGAAAAAAGATTCTTACTTTTACTTTTTTATCGAGCAGCTTGCTGCTTATACGCTATGGTAGAATAGGCAACACCAAAATTCTCGGGTATGTTAGCTATGCCCAATTCGAGCAGTCCAACTTTAATAAGCGCCATGTGGTGAATGCAATGCTCTAGGCAGTAAAGTATTTCTCGGTATGCCGTTGAATCAAGAAACACATCGCCTGTCGGGTGTTGACTCTGAATTCTCAATCGAACATCATCCTGAGGAAGGGTGGAAACCAACTTTACCATTTTCATCAGGGCGAAATCGGGATCTGTTTCAATCGTTGCATCTCTATCCCGTTGATCATAATTCACAACTCCTGCTTGATATCCCATTTCAAGTTTTGAGAACATATCAATGATATGTCGTGTATGTTGGCCCAGGCTTGCACCAGAAAGACTTATGCAAGGTTTCGTATATTCAGTAGCGTCTACGACATTGAGCACCTCGCGCAGCTGCTCCACCACATGGGATACACTATAATGTACAGCAGTTTGGCTCATTTATTTACAATAATAAGGAATTGAACCTTATTCTAAATTCTGAAGGGCACCTTTATTATTTATGCTCTTTTGTGCTGCTTCCAGGATGGTTACCACATTCAAGCCCGAGTTGAAATCAGACTTAGGTTTTGTGCCATCAAGAATAGCACCCACAAAATCATTAGCCACGCCAAGCAAGGCTTCAGTTTGGGCCAATTTAGGGATATGGATATCACCAAAACGGTAATCGATAAGCCATTTATGCACCTCTTCAGGCGACTCCACTGAAAATCCAGAATCGTATACTTTTACTTTTTCAGTTGGTTCTAAATCGTCGTATATCGCCATTTTTTTAGTCCCACCAATAAGTGTTTTTCGAATTTTCACAGGACTTATCCAACTGGAAGTAATATGCGCAATGGTACTATCGTTAAAAAACAATGTAATATAAGCGATATCTTCTATAGGCATTTTGGTATGGCTAATACCCGTTGCACTCACTGCTATTGGTTTTTGACCATTACTAATATAGTCAAAAATACTTAAATCATGAACCGCTAAATCCCAAATCACACTCCAGTTGGGGTTAAAAAGACCCAGGTTAATGCGAGTAGAATCAAAGTATTGTAAGTCACCTAATTCACCACTAGAAACCAAGTCTTTGATTTTATTGACAGCGCCTGTGTATAGGAAAGTATGATCAACCATAATCACCTTTTTCATTTTTTCAGCGATTTCGATAAGCTCAAGTACTTCATTTCGGCTAGTGGCCAGCGGTTTCTCAACCATTACATGTTTGCCTGCAAGCAAGGCACTTTTTGCAAGGGCAAAGTGTGTATTGATAGGCGTTGCAAGAACGACTGCATCGATGGCTGGATTATTGATAATATCCATTCCATCTTTACAGGTTTGAATCGCAGGATACATGGATTGAATACGCGCCAGACGAGCATCATCCAAGTCAGCAACAGCGGTTACACTTGCTCTTGAAGCTGCTGAAAAATTTCGAACCAAATTTGGCCCCCAATAACCGAGGCCTACAATACCAATATTTATCATTGCGCTGCAAAGAAAGCAAGAAAGATTCACTTTCTAGTGGGAAAAAGCAAACTAAAGATTGTGGCAGATACATAGGATTTTGGTTATGTTTGCCATGGTATTTATGTCAAAAAAGCAACACACCCCTCAGGTTGAGATTCCTAAAAGCCTTAGCATAGGTTTAACCTTCCTCAAAGAGAGTAAAACTGACCACTTACAAGATTTGAAAAAACACTTTTCCAGTGTGCATTTTTCAACAGCAATTGGCGGACAGGGCATACAAGAATTGGCCAAAGAGAACTTCGATATTTATGTAGTTGCTGAATCAGCAGACCATGTAAAGACCCAACAATTCATGGCAGTGATTGCTTCTGCGGCGAAGTCCAACCACAAAGATTGGTATTACACCGCAGTTCCTGGTCAAAACAAGAGCAGAATTTCAGAATTGTTTTCTGGCATGGGAAAGGCAGAATGGCACACGACATTTGTGGCATTTGGTGCCGACGCTTTTGATAAATTTCAGAGCCAAAACATAACACCTGCGGATGCATATGAATTGGTATATCTTGCAGAAAAAACCTGCTGCCACCAAGAAATTGCGGAGGGTGATAAAAAAGAAATAGAAGCGCCGAGCATAGGTACATCGTTTCAAAAGAAACTTAAAACAAGCATAAAGTATTACACCGGCGGTGGCATTGCGGCCATGCACAAATTCCTTTTCCTAGGACTTTCTGTTGCTGCTTTGATCGCTTGCATGCTGATGAGTAAAACGGCGGGTATTTCAGGTGATGAATTCACACAATATGAATACTCCAAGCTCACAGCAAATTACTATGAGTCAAAACTTGGGAAGGAAATAAACATCGATACTATGGGATTGAAAGGTCAGAAGATGACCACCTTGGTTCAAAAATCCTATTCAATCAAAGAAGACCTTGCTACCCAAGAAGACCCTGAAAGGTTGATGCATCTTTATGGTGCAAGTTTTGATACCTTCACTACCCTGCTCATTCGTTGGTTTGACATAGCCGAAGTGATGGATTTCAGGCATCTTATTAACTCCATTTTCGGATTTTTCTGCATATTCTTTGGAGCTCTGATTGTGCGCCGTGTAACAGGTGGTTCATGGAAATACGCATGGATTACCTTGGTATTATTGTTCTTTACACCGCGTTTGCTTGGTGAGAGTTTCAACAACCCTAAAGACATTCCGTTCGCTGCTGGATATGTGATTGCGACCTATTACATGTTAAAAGCATTTGGTAATTTGAGGGTTATTCGTTTGAGCTCCTTGATAGGATTGGCATTAGGAGTTGCGTTGGGTATTAGCATTCGTATTGGTGGATTGTTGAGTATCGCAATATTTGTGATGTATGCAGGACTAGAATACATTCAAATGATTGGATTTAAGGAATTCATCGGTTTGCGTTGGAAAGGATTCACCAAGCTGCTCATTCCTGTGTTGGGTGTGGGAGTTGCGTCCTATTTTATCGGTGTGTTTTTATGGCCCTATGGATGGGAAGCGCCATTGGAAAACCCGAGGAAGGCTTTGAAAAGTTTCAGCAATTACGCAGGCAGCATACGTCAGTTGTTTGAAGGAAAGTTGTTCGATTCTGACATGCTTCCCTCCTATTATCTGATTAAATATGTATTCATTACAACACCAATTGCTGCAATACTGGGTATGGTGTTAAACTTCACAATACCGGCATGGCGAAAGAATCGATTTAGCCTTCCCATATTTATGGTATTCTTCTCAGCCTTATTTCCAATTGCCTACATCTTCGTAATGAAGTCGCAGGTGTATGGTGGATTGCGTCATATTCTCTTCACCATCCCATTGTTTGTAGCTTCTGGAGTTATCGGATATTGGTTGATAGAAAAATGGCTTTCTGCCAAACCTTGGGCAGCTGTAGCCGTTCCTGCTGCGGCCTTGGGATTAACTGTATTGCCTGCAAAATTTGTGGCAGACAACCATCCCTTGGAGTATATTTATTTCAATGAATTTGTGGGTGGCACAGCAGGCGCTTATGGATTGTATGAAATGGACTATTATTTGGCTGGGCTTAGGCCAAGTACTGAGTGGTTCTTGGAAAACGTGGCTAGAAAAAACCCAACCAAGCGCTATCAAATATTGACCTATGGTCCGGATCAGGTGAAATATTATTGTCGGAAAGACACCAATGTAAAGGTAGGATTCACCCGTTATGACGACCGCAGTGAAAAGAAATGGGATTATGCCATTTTCTACAATGCCTATTTAGACAAAGAGAGATTGTTGGGTGGTAAATATCCTCCAGTAGGCACGGTATTTACACCCATGGTAGATGGCAAGCCCATGGGATTGGTAATGAAGCGTCTTTCTTATGATGATTTTGAGGCCAACCAAGCCTTGAATGCAAAGAATTATCGATTGGCGATAGAGAAGTTCAACAATTACCTAAAGGTAGATAAAAATAGCAATGAAGTTTACTTTTACCTCAGCACGGCCTATGCGAATTTGAACAATTTAGACTCAGCCATTTGGGCCGCAAAACAATCTGTGGCTTTATATCCTGAATTCTCAAAGAGTTTGTTTGCGCTAAACCAATACTATGTAAACAAGGGTGATTATGAAAATGCATTGAAGGTGATGGACCAATATTTATTGTCTAGGCCAAAAGATGCTGATGCATACCTGATAAAGGCTCAAACCTTTATGCAAAAAGGCGATTTGACAATGGGATTGAGCAATGTGCAAGAGGCAATTAAAATTGCGCCCATGGACAGCAGAGGCTATATGTTAGGTGCACAGATTTATCAAGCACAGAAAGACCAAATGAATTTGAGTCTATTCTCTCAAGCTGTTGGATTTTTCCAAGCTAAAGACCAAACCCAATACAGCCAAGGCGCCGAAGCTATTAAGGGCATTTATATGTCCTTAACGGG
>JBEIRK010000006.1:0-43682 GCA_040376005.1 Flavobacteriales bacterium | reverse complement strand
GGTTTTAGCAGCAGAGGACCCATGGCTGATGGCCGCATAAAGCCAGATATTGCAGCTCCTGGCCAGTTAATTACCTCTTGTGTAAATACAAGAACCTACCCAGGTTGGATGAAGGATATAACCACTTCCAAAACCTCATTCAAAGGACAAGATTATTATTGGGTTCTATTTAGTGGCACCAGCATGGCATCGCCGCATGTGTGTGGTATTGTGGCCCTTATGCTGCAAATGAATCCAAATCTTACCCCAACGGATGTGAGGACCATATTGCAAAAGACGGCTACCCGTGATGCATTTACCGGTCCTGATAGCAATATTCGATATGGTTATGGGAAAATTAACGCATTTGAAGCCATGAAGGCTACACAGGCTCTCACAATTCAAACCAATGAATTTAGCGGTGTGCAGTGCTTTCCAAATCCTGCACAAGAAATGACCCATTTTTATATCCCAGGGCTGCGTAATGCCCCAGTAAATGTAGTGCTCACAAACAATACAGGCAGGACCATGATTTCTAAAACGCTTTTTGCCGATGAAATGGGTTTCTGCGGTCTTGATTTACAAGATTTGAGTGCGGGTGTATACTACTGGAGTATTGGTCTAGGAGAAAAATCCTTTACAGGAACCTTACTTATTTCGAATTAAGGTTTCTGGATTCTAGGTAATTCAGATAACTGCTGATATGGCGGTCCTTTTTTGAAGGGTAGATGTCCTCTATCTTAACCATAATGCCTGTCTCTTCTACATATCCGAAATGGTCGTTCACAGCGGTGCCAAAGGTTTTCATACTCGGACTCAAATTCATGTAGCTATTGAACAGCGGTGGGATATTCTCGCCCAACTTACGAACCAATTGGTTTAATATATGATGCCCTTCTTTATAGGGTTTGTCTTTGATCTCAGCTAACATGGCACTGCAATCTGTAGAGATGCTGAGTTCATTAGGAATCAGCACAAGATGTTCCGAATCCGGAAAATAGCAGTGCATGAAGGCCAAAATATGATCTCGGGCAGCAATATTAAAGTCGGTGTACATGGTTACTTTGCCAAAGAAGTACTTCATATCAGGGTACATAACCACCAAGGCGCCTAAACCATCCCAAAGATTATCCAAGGAAAAAAGGCCCTTTCTGTTTTCAGCTGAAGGCTGGTATTTGGGTTGCACAAAAGACCTGCCCAATTCAATAGTATAAGGGAAGTAATCGGTACACAGTTTTCCAGAATAATCGAAAATCTCGCGTGTAGAAAGGTGAAATACACCTTCGGGATCTCGGGCTTCAATACAGCGTTTAAAGCGGTAGCCACCTACTATTTCCTGATCCTCTGGATTCCATACAATGAGCTGTTCATAGGCATAGGGACCAAGGTCAAACTCATCTACATCGGTTGGTTTGCCTGTGCCACCGCCTGCTGCGCGGAACGTTTCTTCGCGAAGTCTGCCCAATTCAAGCATGAGATTGGGACTTGTATTGCCGTTAAAAATATAAATTTCATTGCCCACATTATTCGTTGGGCGAATGAAAATATCCTGTTTGCCTAGTTCAGACAATAGGAGGGATGTGTCAACCTTACCAATAACGGGTTCCATCAATCGGGGCACAATTTAGCAAAAAGAATTGAAAGCGTAGGTAGAAAACCGCATAATGGTCACGCAATTAGTGTTTATTTTCAGAGTTATGCGAAAAAATATCAAATGTCAATTTTGGATTTTTACCCAAGGCGTAGATGTATTCCTTCACCTTCTGTGCCATCTGCCACTCCGCTTTTTTCCCTTTTACCTTAAGTTGGTCGCTATGAATCGCTTGTCCAATGGTTAGGGTAAAGGTTTTCCCTTTTTGAAGGAACATCTCATCCGACAAATAAAACATCTCAATATTCGCCTTTATCCCTAGTTTTTTTCTCCAATAAGCCAGTCTGTAAAAGCGTTTTGAGTTATGTCCGTCAAAAAAACAGGGGATTACCGGAAGAGAATAGCGCATCGATCGTAGCAAAAAACTCTTTTGCCAATCCAAATCCTTGATTTCGCCCTCTTGTTTGCGGCTGCACAATCCTGCAGGGAAAACAATAACCAAATTACCTTCAGCATACGCTTGTTCCACCTTTTGCAAGCTGTCTTTTGCCTTTTTGCCTAGCTTATTCACAGGAATAAAAGTGTTGGTGAAATTCGGAATATGCATCAGGATGTCATTCACAATCACTTTTACATCTTTCCTAATTCTTAGGGCTTCAGCCATAATTACCATGCCATCCAATCCTCCTAAGGGATGGTTAGAAACCAAAATAGCACCGCCGGTTTCTGGGATATTCTCTATGCCAAGAATGCGCACATGGGCCTGCAACTTCTTTTGAATAATAAAATCTACGAAATCACCGTCTGTCAGGTCCTTGGCTTCTTCTAATGCCTCGTTTATCTCATGCTGGTGTATTACCTTCTTTATCCATGTGAATATAAAGGTGGGTATCCATTTGTAAAGCCCCGGATTCTTTGTCTTGAATATGGCGTCAATGTCTACTCTATATGTTTTTTCCTGCATAAATTACCAATAAATCAGGTGAAATCGCGTTCTGTTCAGTGTATTGTATTCAAATGTAGGCATGGGTATGCGCCAATAATTAGTAAGCAAACATAAGGCACGCAGTATTTTGTTCTTCGGTTTTAAATGTCCAAAAGCAATGCTTGGGCTGATCAAAAACTGTCTATACTGGGGTATATTGCTCCAATCTTGGATAGTCCCATTGGCAGCAGTCCAAATATTGTCTGTGCCACCTAACATTCCTTCAGCACTGTAACCAAAGCTAACACCTAGCCATTTTGGCCATTTATTCCAGCCCAATTGCATTCTATTGGGGTTTAAATCCACCCAATACGTTTGGCCGTTGTAGTCTTTTAATAACCTTTCCGGCAAATTGCTCCCCAACATATCAGGGCGAATGCTCGCTAGCGCAGTAGTGCGAAATGTAACGCGAACGGGCACCCTTACTTTTCCCCATAAATAGGCTTGTAATCCTCCAAACGAGGCACCAGCTGTGTTTGCAATCAAATCACCATAGCTTGCACCCCAGGTGTTAGACCGACCATCAAAATACTCCAATGTTGTCTGAAAACCAAGAGAGAATAAGGTGCCCAATACCGCGCTTTTTTTACGGCTATACCCAGCGTATCGAAAGGATGCTGCGCTATTTACTGCGAGGAAATGTCCAGAAAATAGATGCCCCGCTTTGTCCATTTGCAACCAATTGTCATTGTCGTTTTTCCAATGAAATGGAACAAAATCCGCATCCTTATACCATGCAAAGTACAACCCGGTGTAAGTTCCAATGGGCAATCCTAAGTTTGATGCCCAAACCAATTTTTTGCGATTCGAAAGGGAATCTGATTTACTAAGCTCCAGGCCCATGCCTTTGCAGCAGGCAGCAGAAAGCAATAATGCTAGCAATACAATTTGCCGCATACGACGATTACAGAATAGACGCTTTAACCGTATCAAGAATCTTTAATGCGGCAGCACTATTTGCCGCTTCCGCATATACACGCAGCACGGGTTCTGTGCCGCTAGGACGAATCATTACCCATTCACCGTTGCCAAATCTAAATTTAAACCCATCGGTATCTTCAACTCCCTGCACTGCATATTCTCCAAAATTGCTGTAGGTATTGTTAACGCAATTGCGCACAATTTCCTGCTTCTTTTCTTCGGTTAAGTGCAAGTCATAGCGTTCCATGGCAAAGGTTCCTGTTTGTGCATAGATATCCGAGAGCAGTTCAGAAATGGATTTGCCTGTTTTCGCCATGTATTCCATAATCACCAATCCCATCCATATGCCATCGCGTTCGGGAATATGTCCCTTAATAGCTATCCCCCCGCTTTCCTCCGCACCTATAAGCACATCATCGGTTACCATAAGCTCACAGATGTATTTAAATCCAATTTTTGTAGTGATGCTTTCCAAACCTTTTTTATCGCACAAGATTTGGATTCTATCACTCACAGAGAAACTCTTAACTACTTTGCCTGTGAATCCTTTATGCTCAGTTAGATACTGTATGATCAACAGTATGAGCTTATGGCTGTCTACAAAATCACCATGTTCATCAAAAAAGCCAATTCTATCTGCATCACCATCTGTTGCCAATCCACACCATAAATCTTTGTTCGCGGCTATTGCAGCAGAGATTTCTGGTAGATTTTTTAGTATCGGTTCAGGTGCACGACCCTCAAACCCAGGATTCGGATTCGCATGAAAGAGTGTAGCATTGGGAAAAATGCTTTTAATTACTCTTTGGCCTGCTCCATACATAGCGTCATAGGCTAAATGCGATGATATTTTGCCCAAAGCTTCCATATCAAAGCTGTTCTTAACATGGTCAATATACATGCCTTCAAAATCTCCCGTTTTAATGTTGCCCGATTCCATCATTGCATTAAAATGGCTGTTTGAAACAATATCTTGATCAGGGATAAGGTTCTCAATTTCAGTAACCACAGCAGGAGTTGCAGGTCCTCCATAGTGTGCTTTGATTTTAAATCCACTGTATTCAGGTGGGTTGTGACTCGCTGTGATGATAATGCCTAATCCAGCATTCAACTTTACAGCTGCCAATGAAATCATTGGTGTTGAAACAAATTCCTCAGCAAGTATTACTTCTATGCCTTGATCTGCAAGTATAGTGGCAGTTTCGCGGGCAAACATGTTGCCACCAAAACGACAGTCATGACCTACTACAACGCGCTGGGGCAGGCCACTTTTCTTAAGCCATAGTGCAGTAGCATAAGCAACCCTTCTCACATTGGCAGTAGTAAAATTATCTGCGATTATCTCGCGCCATCCATCTGTTCCGAACTTTATCTTGTACATGTGTTAATAGAATTTAACGTAACGACTCACTTGAGTCCAGCTATATTTATCGAGTGATTTTAGAAATTTAGGTGAATCTGCTTCAGTTACAAACGTAGTATTTAACTTGGTAAGGGTGTACCGAAACTTCTTTTCCTTTAATACATCTTCTGCGGTTTTGAAATTGTAAAGCAATCCCCAACTCAACAACACATCAAGATTTATGGGGTCTAGCTTTTTGTTATTAATGTAAATGACTACATTTTTTATGGAGTAATCCGTATAACTATATTGCTTTGTCCAAACTTCATTCACTTCTATGCGTGTAACGGCTACCTCACTTTGGAATGTTTTATAATCGTAGTACTTGTCACCACCAATGTTGAATAACACTTCTTTGTTATTGTTCAAATAATCCTGGATGTTTTGGAAAAAAGTGTGTCCTATTTCCTTGTTATCATTCATATCTGGCTCGATAATATAGTATACATCTTTTGTTTTGGGAATAACATAGAGATCCTCAACAACACGATTGCTGTAAAAGGCCTTATCTCTAATTTTAATCGCATCCTCAGGATTGTTATAGAAGTTTTTCTTACCAAATTGTACAATATTGAAATTGTAATTACGGCTGTACAATGCATTGCTCAGACTCAGTTCAGCAGGGCCATTTACATTGCAATTGATTTTGTAAGCTGCAATATATTTCCAACATTCAGCAAGATCAATATATCCGTAGGTAACCTTGCCTTTTGGTCCCTCGTTAATAAACGAAATACCTATAATGGTGAAGGATGTCCTTCGTTTCGAACTGGTCCAATATTCGTGTAAGAAAACGTCTTTTGAATTCAAAAATGCGATTTGACTGCTTTTTTCAATTGCTTCCAAAGACTTATAGCTTATTCGAAATGATTTCTTAGGGGAGTCCCAAAGGTTCACTTTTTCTTCTTGCACCATGGCATGGAAAAATAAAAGCAGTTCATGGGCAATATTGAACCCCATGGTATCACTCTGCCTTCCAATATTCACATTGACCAATACGGGTTTATCGGTATAGGCATCAGCAGTGCTTGCGATGAGCAGACTGAGTAAAAGCAAAAGTGACCTTAGTTTTTTCATATAAATGCATTTTCACCTGTGATATCCATACCTAAGATAAGCAAATGAATATCATGGGTGCCTTCATAGGTGACTACGGATTCTAAATTTGCCATGTGGCGCATCATTGGATATTCCCCAGTAATGCCCATACCACCCAAAATCTGACGACTTTCGCGTGCAACGTTCAAGGCGATTTCAACATTGTTTCTTTTCGCCATAGAAATCTGAGCTGGGGTTGCCTTCCCGGCATCCATGAGCTGTCCAAGACGCCAAACCAATAGCTGCGCCTTGGTAATTTCTGTTATCATTTCGGCCAATTTCTTTTGCTGTAATTGAAATCCTGCAATCGGTCTTCCGAATTGTTCACGCTGTTTTGCATATCTCAATGCACTGTCATAACAATCCATTGCAGCGCCCAAGGCACCCCAACTAATGCCATAGCGCGCGCTGTTTAAGCAGGTAAGAGGTCCTTTCAATCCTTCAACATTGGGAAGCAAGTTCTCTTTAGGTACTTTTACGTTGTCAAACACGAGTTCGCCTGTTGCTGAAGCCCTCAAACTCCATTTTCCATGGGTTTCAGGTGTGCTGAAACCTTCCATGCCGCGTTCTACGATTAAGCCGCGTATCTTATCATCAGGGCCCTTTGCCCAAACGACAGCAATATCAGCAAAGGGTGAATTCGAAATCCACATTTTTGCACCGTTCAATAAGTAATGGTCGCCTTCGTCGCTGTATCGGGTGGTCATTCCACCTGGATTTGATCCGTGGTCGGGTTCTGTGAGGCCAAAACAGCCCATCATCTCGCCAGTAGCAAGTTTTGGTAAGTACTTGTGTTTTTGCGCTTCACTGCCGAATTTATAAATCGGATACATCACCAATGAACCTTGCACAGAAGCGGTACTTCTAATACCAGAATCGCAGCGTTCCAGTTCCATCATCAATAAACCATAGGTTGTATAATCCATGCCACCGCAACCATATTCAGCGGGCAATTGTGGTCCAAATGCACCAATTTCGCCCAAGCCTTTAATAATATGATGCGGAAACTCTGCACGCTGCGCATAATATTCGATAATGGGCGATAAGTTTTGCTTGATCCACTCACGGGCAGACTGTCTTACGAGCTTTTGTTCTTCGGTAAGCAAATCATCAATTCCGTAGTAATCTGGCGCCTGGTAGCGGTCTTTTCCGCGGTTTGCTGCCAACAATTCGTCCACTGTTTGTGCTTTTTCCATAAAATTATTTCAGTGCAAAGGTAAGACTTGCTTTTTTTTGTAGAATAAAACCTAAATAAAATATCATGTTCCGTGTATTTATCGAAAACCAACATGTAAAAGCACCCATAGGCTGGTTTGAAGAGGAGAGAAACAGCCGTGTGGATCTATGGATATCTGTTTATACAGATATTAAAACAACGCATATATACGATGAATTGAATTTGACATTGGATTATTCTACACTCGTAAAAATTGTAATCACCGAATCTTCAAAGGAGAAAAAACTCCTAGAAACCTTGGCATCAGATATTGCGCAAGCTATTTATGATGCCTATCCAGCGATTATTTTGCAAACAGAAGTAGTCATACGCAAGAAAAAGTTACCGTTAGCTGGCTTTGATGCAGATGCTGCAGGTATAGTTCTGTTAATGAAATATTAATAGGGGTTTTATGACAAAAATCTGTATTTATGCTCTGATGAACCCAAATTCACGATGTAGATTTGCACTACTTCATATGAGAAATTTTCTATTCCTTGCTTTCTCAGTCCTTACCTTTTCTCTTCAGGCGCAAATGCCTCAAATTAGTGGTTTTGTATCCGATGCAGCTACAGGAGAGTCAATCAAAGGTGCGATTATCGCAGATTCAAGCAGTTTTATTTATACATCTTCCAATTCAGAGGGCTTTTATAATCTAGGTGTTAGCTCTGGCAGACATCTTATCAGCATCACTGCAAGTGGTTATCAGCGGGTAAAATTTATTTTGGACGTCTACAACAACCGTGACATGAATGTGCAGTTGGAACGCTTGCCTGAATATCTCACAGATAGTCACTCTAATTTGCATCATACCGTTTATGATTACCGCAGTGGTCATACAGCGCCTTTGGCGTCCCAGATAAATAATATGCCCGCCTTGCTCAATGAGCAAGATCCGGTTAAATTTTTGCAGTACATGCCTGGCGTGAGTGGTGGTATTGAAGGACTAGCTGGCTTGTATGTGCGCGGTGGTAATGCAGATCAGAACTTAATGCTCATGGATGGATTGCCCGTGTATGGCAATGGACACATTTTTGGGTTTTTAAGTAACTTTAATCCAGGCCAAATTCGCGATGTCGAGTTTTACCGTGGTGTTATGCCTGCCCGCTATGGCGGTAGGGCGGGCTCTGTCATGGATGTTTCCATGTTAGAAGGTAGCAGAAACGAAGCCCACGGCGGATTTGAATCAGATATTCTTACCCTGAAGTTCAACATTAATGGACCTTTGAATAAAACGGGATCCACTACGGGTAGTTTTGGGATTCGCAGAAGTTGGCTTGACCTATTTTTGCCCAAGCGTGGCGATAATGCCTTGTTCTACAATTTGCACGATATCAATGGCAAAATTGTATTTAGGCCAGGCAACAACGACAAAATATCCATTTGGGCTTACTCTGGAAGAGATAAGTTCTTAACCCGATTCGCAGACTCTGCCACAGATAGCTTGGGCAGAACCACCAGTTCCAAATTTGCTACTACATTGCTTTGGAAAAACACATTGGCAGGTATCAACTACTCCCATAGATTTAATAATCGCTTGTATTCCAATGTGAACTTTGGCATGACCCGATACACCTTTGGATTTCCATTGAGTATAGAAGCCGCAATTACTACAGACACCAGTCAATCATCGCTAAATATTGACATAAGTGAAAATATCGTGCTTACCGATTTCAATCTAAAGGCAGGTTTTGAATACGGAATATCATCCACCTATTTTGCCCGATTTGGGGTAGAATTAATCAACCATTACTTTTCACCTTCAACTCAATTGATTAAGCTCCGTTCTAATGGCAACACCCGCATAGATACCACCTACGGTAAAGTTAACAATCAAAATGCACAAGAGGTGGCACTGTATGGGGAATGGGAGATGAATAGCAGCGCAGGGCTCAAACTCAATGTGGGCGGTAGATTATGGGTGTTTTCTGCACGTGAGAAAACCTTTGTTAGGCCGGAACCAAGAATACTGCTAAGCCAAGTGCTGGAAGGTGCAAAAGCAATTAAATTGGGCTTCGGGATTGCCAATCAAGGGCTACATCAGTTGTCTAATGTAAATGCCAACTTCCCCAATGACGTTTGGTTTCCATCTACCCAATCATTTAAGCCACAGCAGAATATCCAGCTTACAGGCGGATTTTATCAACCGTGGCGCGCCGGTATTGAGTTTAATGCCGATGTATACTATAAATGGATGAATGGAATTACCGAAATCAACAACAATGATGAAGGTGATTTAGATGCGAATTATTGGGAGAATATGGTAGCTCAAGGAAAAGGCACTGCCTATGGACTCGAGTTGTTGGCCATACGCAAAACAGGAAGACTCAGTGGTTTAATTAGTTATACCTATTCCAAGAGCACAAGAACGATAGAGCAAATAAATTCAGGTAATACCTATCCGTTCCGCTGGGATCGCAGACACAAATTTGTAACACAAGGTGTATATCAAGTCAACAGTGCTTTCATGCTTAATTTTGCTCTGGTGCTCATGTCTGGCAATGCGGTGAGTGTGCCCACAGGCAAATATGTAACTGCAGATGGAACCTTTATTTACGACTACAGTGAAAAGAATAACTTTAGAATGCCTGTATACAAAAGGCTTGATATTGGTTTCAAAAAGCAAATTCATCCCAATCCTAGGGTATATGAAAAACAGTGGTGGGGCGTAAATATCTACAACGTTTTGAATTTCAGAAATCCCTTGTTTGTTTCCTTGGACAAAGATGACCAAGGTCTGCTGCAAGCCAATGGCATATCGTTCTTTCCATTCATTCCTTCAATCTTTTACAAATGGGAGTTTTAAACATGAAAAAGCTAAATTATTTCCTCATCGCAATTCTAGGACTTGCAAGTGCATCTTGCGAAACAGAATTGGATGTGTCTATGGTAAATCAACAAAAGAAAATTGTAATTACTGCACTGTTGAATGATCTTGACCCTATAAGTATCGGTGTAAGTAAAAGCACTGTGATTCAAGATAGCTTAATTCCAGAGCCACTTACCAATGCGGTTGTCACGTTTACAGATGAAAGTGGCAATGTCAATACCTGCACATTTGATGGACTCACCGAAAAGTATGTGAATACGCTGATTCCTCAATCGGGTAAAACCTATACCATAAAAGTAAAAGCACCTGGTTTTCCTGATGCAAGTGCAGTAGTTTCTATTCCGGCCAAGGCCAGCTTGAATAAGAGCACCTGGCGCGATTCTACTGGATTGGATTCATTTGGATTCCCTACAGGAACAATCTCGGTGAATCTTGACGATAGGGCTGATGTGAAAAATTACTATCGAATCACTATTTTTTATTGGGATGATTTAACTGCAGAATGGCGTGTGCTAGGACCTGCAAGTACAGATGCTGAAATCAATAACAGGGCTATCAAAACAGAGGATGGCGGTATCATATTTGACGACCGCAGCTTCAATGGAGATAATAGGGTGGTGAAGTTTATTACACCCTTTGCAGATCCCAATATTACACCTAAGTATTTGGTTGTGTCAGAAAGTTTAAGTGCGGAATACTACCGCTATTTCAAATCTTTGGATGATTACAAAAATAGCGGTGGATTGTTTTCTGAACCCACCGCCGTATTTACCAATATTACCAATGGCTTAGGCATTGCTGCCGGTAGCAGTGCACGCAAAGATGTTATTCTGTAACACCTTTGTGAAACCAACGTGCGTCTAAGCTGTACTTGCCGGGTCCGGTAAAGAATAATCCTACACATACAATAAATAATTCTACGGCATTAGAACTACTCATATAGGTGGAATCTGGCTCAGACCAGTGGTATAATGCTGCTACCAACATGGTGAACGCTGCGAGAAAATTGGACGGACGGAAAAACAATCCCAAGGCAACAAGCAACCCACCTCCGCTTTCTGCAAATGCAGCCATAAAGCCCCAAAAAGGTTGTAAAGATTCAAAATTTAATACGGGCATCTTGCTCCCCAATTTCCCCCATTTTTCTGGATTGGTAATTTTGGGCAAACCGTGTAAAAATAGCTGCAATCCAATTCCAATGCGGATTACAAGTAATCCAGAATTGAGTGCATAGCGATGTAATATGTGTTTCATGATTTATTCTATTATGATTTTAAGGGTTCCCATGTGCGCTTCATACAACAGGTATACACCGCTTGCAAGCTGAGCAATATCAATAGGCCAATGGGACGCTTGAAGAACCAAAATTCCCTGTGGGTTGAAAATGTAAACATCCTGGTTTTGGTAGGTATTCCCTGTGCAATTGAGCAAAATTATATCCTGGGCTGGGTTTGGGAACAATGAACATGGGGTATCCAGTTTAAGGATGCTTCCAACTTTGCCTTTGTAAACCAATGGGCTAGTAAAGTAACCACATGCGTTGCTGTCTTGAACACTTGCAGTATATGTTCCTGCTTGATACTTTGTAAAGTACTGCAGACTATCCAAAGCGATGAGGGTGTCGTTTCTAAACCAACGTGTGTGACTTACTCCCTTTGGTATTAAGTATAGTGTGTCCCCCGATTCAATCATTTTGGGAGAAATGGGGATATTGATAATTTGTAATATTTCCGATTCTCCAGTGCATCCCGTGCGCAAATTTGTAACCGATACTTTCGTTATTCCACCCATATCATTATTTGAAAACAGACAGAATGGGGTGCTTACTATTTTGCCCGTGGGTCGAATCCATTGCACAGCAATAGAGTCCAAATTTGAGTTAATACCATTTAAGGTTGCATCCGTCCCACAAAGCCGAACGGTATCGTATAAAACTGAGAATTGGGGTTTAGGATTTAATAAAACCTGTTGTTTCAACAGTGAATAACAGCCCCCAGCAGCAGTTATTTTTAAGGTGAATAGTAAGTTTGAATCTCCAGTATACAAGGGTTGGGCTATGCTGCTGTCATCTAAATATTCTCCCTTGGACCACACATAAGTTAATCCATCTATAAGGGGTGCGCCTAGTTTGAGTGGCGTGCCTTTGCAACCTTGGATACTGTCATTCCATTGCGGTATAGAAGGTGTTCCAACAGGCATAACGACAACAGTATCGACGGCAGTGCAGCCCTCTGGAGAGGTTACTACCACGCTTAAGGTTTGAATCTGCGTAACTTTATGCTCAACCATTGGGTTGCTTGCTGTATCTACCAATCCCGTTGGCGACCATGAATAGCTGTTGTTGCTCGAGTGGTTTTTTCCCAGGCTCACTGTTGAATTAAAACAGGCCTGTATGGAGTCAGAACTTGATATTTCAGCAAGTGGAAATGCATACACAGTAAGTATTTCAGTGCTCCCAATCGTGGCTGGCTTTGTGCTTCTCCAGCGGTACTTGTAATTGCCGGGCTTAACATTAGGAATAACAGCAGCAATGGAATCAGGGATAAGCGTATCTGTTACTGAAGCTAAAAATTTGGGCGATTGAAATGAACCCAGAGAATTGCTCATTTCCATGATAAACTGGTTGCCTGGATCAAAGGTTCCAATATTCTTCATTAAATAATTGCGGTAGGATGCAACGTTGGATTTCAGGCAGCCCGCTATTTCTAGTCCTGGTCCATAAATATGCAGTTTGGGTGTAAAAACCGTTCCACAGGTAATACAGGTATACACCCACTGGTCTTTAGCTGGATTAACCAATAAATCCGCAGGTTTGGGCTCACTATAGAGTTTTACGGGGTTGCCAGTATAGTATTTGTTTAATTGGTAAATGGCTTTTAATCCTTGGCTGCTGATGTATAAGTTCTGCTGACCGTCTTCTGCCAAACCTACCAAGTTGTCCATATTTAAGCTCTTAACTGAGCTGCTGTTTCCATTGGATAAATCTACGGCCATGAGATTGCCACCCAAGGTATCTTCAACATAGATTATACGATTCTTTTTCTTCTGTAATACCATGGCAGAAGGTCTGCGAAATGGGCTAGAGAAGATACTTGTACTGGGTAAGTAAAATGGAGCAGGGCCAAAAGTGGTTTTGTAAATTACACCTCTTTTAACATCAGAGATGTACAAACATTGTCCCGCAGAATCAAAGACAACATCTTGGAATTTTTGGGCACCTGGGGTAGAGAATGAAGCGTAATACACCCCAGCATCATCATATCCCTTGATTTCATTGCTATCGAGTATGATATACCCTGCGCCAATGGGTAAATCGGCATATAGTATGTTGTTGGGTGCGTTTAAGCCCGTAATGAAAGTAGCTTTATTGCTATTGGCGTCTATGGATACGACATTCTTGCCGTAGTAATTGGTAATGTAGTATTTGTTGGTATTCGGATTATAAGTGCTTGCATTGGGTCCGCTAAACTGTGCTGTTATAGCATAGGGAATAGTGGCAGCAATCAGCAGAATAAGGGTATCAATGGCCTTTTTCATATACAATAGACTGCGATAATAACGATTTTGTTGCCTTAGCCTTGTTTTATATCCGTATTGTTATTCACTGTTTAAATACATATAATTACGGATGTTTGTGCTTCTATGGTTGAATTTAATTTAACAGTAGTATAACGAACATTCCAACTATGAATAATAGCACATATATATATGATACATGACTTAGGTTAAAATATTCGAACAATTATTCTATTTTTGAAATCTAAAAATATATATTTGCTGCTGAAAAGGTGGACACAGTCCAAATTTTCTCTTTCTGCCGTTATCATCGCCTCGCGGTGGTAACGGTTTTTTTTGATAGGTGGTGTGCTACAAATAATACGTAAACACATCCTGTAGATATTCAAAATTATTGCCTTACACCTCTGTATTGAGGCATATAGATTGTATTTTCGCGAATAATTCTCATTTTGACTAAAACTCCTGTTATCTATATAAAAAATGCCAGACAAC
The DNA here is from genome assembly GCA_040376005.1 of Flavobacteriales bacterium. Taxonomy (GTDB): domain Bacteria; phylum Bacteroidota; class Bacteroidia; order NS11-12g; family UBA955; genus JAGXTF01. The sequence continues at coordinate 29,649 of JBEIRK010000006.1, read as the reverse complement.
ACAACCTGAAAAATGTGGATCTGGAAATCAACCATGGGTCATTTACCGTAGTTACCGGAGTATCTGGAAGTGGTAAAAGCAGCCTGGTTTTTGATACCTTATTTGCCGAAGGTCAGCGTCGCTATGTAGAGAGTTTAAGCAGTTATGCCCGTCAATTTATGGGCAGAATGAAAAAGCCTGAAGTGGACTATATCTTGGGTTTGTGTCCGGCTGTGGCCATAGAGCAAAAGGTAAATACTCGCAATCCACGCAGTACGGTTGCTACTTCAACTGAAATATACGATTATTTAAAACTGCTATTCAGCAGAATTGGAAGAACTTATTCTCCCATAAGTGGCAGTGAGGTTAAACACCATTCGGTGCAGGATGTCGTGGATTACTGCAAAGCGCAAGAAGAGGGTACCTCTTTTCTGATTTTGGCGCCTTTATTGAAAGACAAATTCAGCATCCAAGATTTTGAACTCATTGTTAGAAATGGATTTAGTAGGGTATCAATTGATGGTAAGATTCACAAGCTAGAGGAGATTATAGAAAACAATTTAATTCCTGCGGGCGAGGTTCTGCTTGTGGTGGATAGAATTTCGCTGGATAAAGAAGATGAAGAGTTTGAAAGTCGTGTCGCTGACTCAGCTGAAACTGCTTTTTGGGAAGGAAAGGGAACCTGTGTGGTTCAAAATACTACCCTAAATCAGTCGTTGGAATTTAGCAACAGGTTTGAACTCGATGGCATGACCTTTGAAATTCCTACCCGTGATTTTTTATCGTTTAACAATCCCCACGGTGCTTGTAAAAAATGCGAAGGCTTCGGTTCTGTTTTGGGCATAGATGAAGACTTGGTAATTCCTGATAAAAGTTTAAGTGTCTATGAAGGTGCTGTTGCACCTTGGAAAGGGGAAACCATGGGAGAGTGGCGCGATGATTTTATTAAATTGGCCAATAAAGCCTCCTTTCCCATTCATAAACCCTACCGCGAGCTGGATGATTCGCAAAGGAATTTGCTGTGGAACGGCAACAAAACCTTACCTGGGATTCATGATTTCTTCAAATATGTAGAAGAGAAAAGCTATAAAATCCAATACAGAGTATTGGCAGCAAGATATCGTGGAAAAACAATTTGCCCTGCATGCAAGGGCACAAGATTGAGACCAGATGCTGCGTTTGTAAAACTACTGGCAATAAATCCATCTTCAGATGTACCTGAAAAATTGAGTCTTCAAGAACTCTTGCTCATGAATGTGCAGTCCGCATTTACGTATTTTGAAAAGGCCATTTTCGATGATAGGGCTATGCAAATCGCAGGAAGGGTAATTGCTGAAGTGAGGTCACGTCTGGTTTTCCTTTGCAATGTAGGTCTTGGATATCTTTCTTTAAATCGCCTTAGCAATACTTTATCTGGTGGAGAAAGCCAACGTATTAATCTTGCAACCTCGCTGGGAAGCAATCTCACAGGTTCATTGTATGTACTAGACGAACCGAGTATTGGTTTGCATAGCAGAGATACTGAAAAGCTCATTGGAGTGCTAAAGCAATTACAATCCGAGGGTAACACTGTATTGGTGGTAGAACACGATGAAGATGTTATGCGCGCTGCTGAAAATGTAGTAGACATTGGACCTTATGCCGGAAGCCAAGGCGGAAAACTCATGTTTAATGGGAATTTTAAGGCCTTAATCAAGGATAAGAATAGTCTTACCGCTGCTTATCTCAGGGGAGATGAAAAAATAGAAGTACCGCAGGTAAGAAAACCTTGGAAAAAGTCCATAAAACTGACTGGGGCTTCTGCCAACAACCTAAAAGATGTGGATGTAAACTTCCCCCTCAATGTACTCACGGTGGTAAGTGGGGTTTCTGGAAGCGGGAAGACATCTTTGGTAAAACAGGTATTATACCCAGCGTTAAGTAAAGAAATTGGCCAATTTGTCAGTGTAAAAACAGGTGCACACTCAAGTTTAGAAGGTGATAAAACTGCAGTCAAAGCGGTGGAACTTATAGATCAGAATCCCATTGGCAAAAGTAGCAGGAGCAATCCCGTAACGTATGTGAAGGCCTATGATGATATTCGTGAGCTATTCGCTGACCAACCCCTATCTAAATTTAAGGGCTTTAAACCATCACACTTTTCCTTTAATGTAGAAGGTGGACGCTGTGAAAGCTGCGCTGGCGAAGGCGAAACTGTAATTGAAATGCAGTTTATGGCGGATATCAAATTGCCTTGCGAAGCGTGCAATGGACAGCGGTTTAAAAAAGATGTGTTGGAAATTGAATACAATGGCAAGAACATATTCCAAATATTGGAAATGACAGTGGATGAGGCTGTTGAGGCCTTTGCTGCTGAAAAAAACATTAAGGAAAAGTTAAAGCCATTGCAAGATGTGGGCTTGGGATATGTAAAGTTGGGGCAAGGTAGCAATACCCTGAGTGGAGGAGAAGCACAAAGGGTAAAACTCGCATTTTACCTCAGTAAGGCAAATCCTTACAAAGAAGGTGGCATCGTATTCATTTTCGATGAACCTACCACAGGATTGCATTTTCATGATATTCAAAAATTAATGGCCTCATTCAGAGCCCTTATTGAAAAAGGCAATACAATCATTTGCATTGAGCATAATTTGGACGTTATCAAATGCGCAGATTGGTTGATAGATATGGGGCCAGAGGCTGGAGAAAGTGGCGGTTATTTGCTCTTTGAAGGAGTTCCTGAAGACTTACTTAAGGTTGCAAATAGTTATACCGCAGGCTATTTGAAAGAAAAATTATGATTTTTTCATCTCAAGTTTCTTTTAAATAAAAATTTATTTATCTTTGCAGCCCCGTTCAGGGATATGGGAGTTTAGCTCAGCTGGTTCAGAGCATCTGCCTTACAAGCAGAGGGTCGGCGGTTCGAACCCGTCAACTCCCACAAAAGCCTCTTTATGAGGCTTTTTTTTATGCTTAAAAACGCTAAAAAATATTTAGAAATAGTATTAAGAGCAGAATCGGGATTATAGATCAATAAACGCATCTATTACACGTTCCTTCAGTACTTTTACCTCGCCTGGCGCCAACTTCTTTCCTTTGCTCACATACTTTCTTTCAGAGGCAATCACCGGTACAATACTCTGATGCTGTGCCTTTGAGTTTTTCGCAGCCAATACTGCGGCATACTGTAATACCTCCTCTGGCCAGGTCTTTGTTTTAAACCTTACGATTACATGACTTCCTGTTACACCTCTTGCGTGCAACCACATATCATTTCTTGAAGCCAATTTCAACATTTCATCATTTCCTTTGGCATTCTTGCCTATCCAAATTTCGTAACCCTGAAATTGCATCTCCTTATAGGGTTTGGCAACCTGCTCTTGGCCCGAACTGGGCTTTTTATTTTCCTTACCTAAGGTTCTAAAATCAGTAGCTGCTAATACATTCTGTTTTTTTACTTCTAGGTTCCTAATCTGAGTAACGGTATGCTCTAAATTTTCAAGAATCCTAGATTTCTCTAAATGTTCATTTTTCGCCTTGCGATAGTATTTCTCCGCATTCTCTGCTGAGTTCAAATTTGGATCTAACTTTACCCTTAGGGGCAATCCTGTGTAAAAATCCTGCAATAGTGCGCTAGTCAAACCCGGTTTTAGACTGTGTGCGTAGGCCATAACAATGTCACCGAGCTCCTTATAACTGCGTTTGTTGGCAATGCTATTCAAGCGTGTTTGGTAATCCTGCTCAAGGCGTTTCAAGTGCTGCAGCTTTGCCTCTATTTCTTGAATTTGGGTCTTTTGACGTTCTAGAAAGTAAAAACGATGCAGATACTCTTGCACATAATCCGTTAAGCCCTCAATCCCCTGCACATGTGAGCTTGAATCCGTCTCTGTTAAAAGCAGCTGCGGCGGGTCAGTTGAGTTTGTAATGAAATAACGATGTTCCATGCAAGACGCTATGAGTTGTTGCCACAGTTGTATTTTATGTTCCTCGCTAGCCTCGTGGTACCCCTTTTCTTTAAGGAATTGCTTTTGTTCACCACTCAAATAATTAGGTAATTCTGCCTTAAATACATAACTTTCTTCCTTTACAAGTATAGGTTGTGGCAGACTTAAGTCTCGTTTTAATTGGTTTCGAAAAATGGAATCGGGTAGTGGCTGTTCAACAGCGAAGAAGACAATATTGCCAAATTTGCCGAATCCTTTAAAATACAATTGATGGCCTGATGCAGTTAGAATTACAAAGCCACGGTCGTTGGGTACCGTGTGTATGCTATGTATAACGTCGTTTTCTAGTCTTCTAAACCACTGAATGGCGTATTTACCTCGCTGGGTAATTGTGTTTCCAAGTTTGAAAAACATTTCGCCACCGGCGAAATTCACAGTTAACTGCAATTCTTCATGCAGCTCTCCAAATTGAAAAAGAATCTCATCCTTACTTGTAGAGAATATACTGAGTATTCTTTTTCCTGCCAAGGTTCTATGTAACTCAGTGGCTAAGGTGCGATAAACAAAACATGAAGAATACACGCTTCAAATTTCGGGTATTCTTTTTGAATCACGTTCATTAATCTATTCGCATTAATACGATACTGCCTCGCTGCTGCTGTGGCATTGATTTTCTACCCTTATATATAAGTTGGTAGCTATATACACCCTCAGGACAAGGAAGGCCCTTGTAATCGCCATTCCAACCTTGTTTTGCATCCTCAGTTCTAAATACAATTTGACCCCATCGATTGTAAACGATGAATTCATACCGCACCGCACCATTGGCTATGGGTAAGAAGATTTCATTCTTATTGTTCCCATCTGGGGTAAACGCACTAGGTATAAATACCAATACCGTGTCTTTAAAGCAAATACTGGTTTCAGTAGAGTCTTTACACCCACCTGCATTATAAACCACCAGCTTAATCCTATATTGCTCTTTCTCACCATTGTAAGTATGCGTAGGATTTGTATTCGGATCAAATGCTTCCGAACTTCCATCTCCCCAGTACCATGTGCCTGAGGTGGCCCCAATGCCATTGTTAAAAACTCGTAACTCAGGGAATATATTGGTTACACAGCGATCACCACCTTGAATATTGGCAATAAATCCTGCAGTAATGGATTTATACCCTGGTATTTCAATAACTGTATCCGCCTGACAACCTGTGCGCAAGTTTTTCGCAGTTAGTCTATAGGTATTACCAACCTGAGCCACCAGGCTGTCACCATAAAATGGGGGAGTTAGGTCCCATTGAAAACTATATGGGTCGGCATCCTGCATGCGCACTTTGGCATATCCCTGCAATCCAAAACACTTTGGTGCGCTTGTAACTGCGTTAAAATAAGGCTGATTGTGTTTTGTAATAATTACAGTTGCGGTTGATGCATCGCTGCATCCATCCGTCAATGTAACCGTATAATTCGCCGACGATTTCGGTGAAACAAAGGTGCCCGATCCTGTTTGACCATTGTCCCACACATAGGAATAATTCCCTGCATCCCCGCCTTTACCTTTAGAACGCAGCCATACAATTTCACCTGGACAAATGGTGTCACGCACAGGGTTTGCTTGTACGATAAGTGTATCTCCCACAATAAAGTCAATCGTGGCATTGCCTATGCATGTTCCTGATTTTAAGGTGTATGTTATACTGTGTTTCCCAGAGCCCGCACGCGAAGGGTTAAAGGTGCTCTCAACAACGCCTGCGCCAGAGAATGTGCCCCCTGAAATATTGCTCAAGAGGGTAATTGTGGTGTCTTTGAAACAAAAATCAGTAATGACATTGAGTATCACAACTTTCGGAATACTGTCTACCGTTATATTGAAGAAAGCCAAACAACCATTTTTTGAAGTATAACGAATGGTTTTAACACCTACTCCCGCTAATGAAGGGTTAAATGTACCCAACACGGCGTTTGTAATTCCTGGACCCGCGAACGAACCTCCAATATCCTTGGCAAAGCACTGAAACGCAGCAGATGCTATACATACATTGGTGTCCTTTTGAACGATAGGTTTAGGTCTTACAAACAGAACCAAAGTATCTTGACATCCGTTTTTATCGTAAATGACCGAATGAGATCCATATCCCGCGGCTGAAGGGGTAAACCACACTGAATTACCCACACCAGGTCCAAACCATTTTCCTCCTTTTGGTGAAATGCCGATAGGGAGATTGCTCAAATTCACCGCTGGAGTCTCATAACACACAAAGACGGTGTCTTTCTTCCCAATTTCAGTAGGGTAGAGATACACATATTTCTTGTCTACACACTTGCCTGCATTTATCGTAAGCGTATCTCGATAGGAGAGTTTACCCAAGGCTGCAAAAAAACTAGGATCGTATTCAGCGGTATTTGGATTTACGATACCCTTACCTGTCCAAGTATATCCCGAAGTAGGTCTAAAATTCTTGAGTGTTTGCTTTCCAGCATCAGGACAAAAAGTGTCGTTTACACCTGCATCCGAAGCCAATACCGTAAGATAGGTCGTGTCCAAACAGCCACCGCCATTCCATACAATCATTTTTGTCTGCGGGCCGCCCATGGCAGAAGGGTTATACCATCCGTAATAAGAATTGGTTAAACCTACGAAATAAGTAGGATAAATGCCTTTTGGACTGAAACTTAAGGTATCATTATTGATGCTCTCGCAGGTAGTGTCGTAGCGCGGTACAACTATGTCTTCAACATAAACCGTTTTTACACTGATACAGCCTTTCCAAGTGTAGGTGTCTTTGTAGGTGCCAGGCACATCTGGATTGAAAATACCGGCACTGTTGACCTTTGGACCGGACCAAGTGCCACCCGCAGGGCCATACCACCATAATGCGCGTGGACTCGTGCCCGGACAAAATACGTTTTCTAAATTCCACGGTAAAGTAGAAGTAACGATTACCGTATCGGCGCAACTTCCAATTTGATACCAGACCTTATTGGCACCATAGTTTCCCAAGGGTTTGAATTCACCTGTAGATGCATTTACTATGCCTTTCCCCATCCACTTTCCACCTGCAGGGGTAGCTTTTAAGAAGAGATTAGAACTGTAGTAGCACACATCGGTATCCTTCATCGCGGCGGGTGGGTCCAAAACCGCAATATCTAACGTATCTGAAGAAGGAATGCTCAAGCCATCGGTAACCCGAAGTATATATCTTGTATTTACTGAAGGGCAAACCCTTATAGGGCCCGCACCAGACAATCCTGTTGGCGTCCAACTATACACATATTTTGAAGGATTTCCGCCCGACACGGCAACGCGTAAATAGGTGCATGAACCTTTGCAAATGGTATCGTTATCGGCCGTTAAAATCACCTTGAGTGGGCAGTCTGATACCGACACATTAAACTTGGAAGTAAGCTTGTATACCGAATCGCAAAAATCCTTTACAAATGATACCACAGTAAACGCATAGACTCCATTTAATGATAGTTTATTGTTTAAATCTATGCGAAATCTAGTGGCTTTTCCATTGGTGCAGTTTAGAGCAGTAATTCCGCTTGCTGCAATTGAAAATGGTCCCGTAATACTTGTATTGCTTGCTTTTAAACTGTCACATGGTATGGCAATATCACTCGTCACAATTACAGCGTTTTCATTACACTTCGCCGATTGAAATACAGTAATCTTGGGAGTTGGGGGTGGAATTATTTGAGTGCTAATTGTAGCTTCCCAGCCTGTGCAAGCCACACTCTTATCTGAGATAAAATGAATGGTTATGAAACTGTCCTTGCTCTTTATAGTGCCTGGTCCCTTGTTCCCACTCCAGCTGCCTAACAGCGTTGCAAAAGTGTCCTTGCCGTCAAAGATCCTGATGATATCATTGTCTTTCTCTGTGCAAAAGCTCGTGAATTTGAGGGTAATACCTTTGGCACCTGGAACCGATAGTGTTAAGGTATAATTCTCATTATGCTCATAGTACTTCGTGGTTTTACCCAAATCACTATCTGTTAAGGTACCTCTACAAACCCGCACCTTGCCATTCTGCATGGGCACCACAATTTGTGCTCCTAGCCTTACACTGGCGAGCAGCATCAATATCCACAGTATGTAACGCTTGGTATTCAGTATTATTTTGTAATGGTTATAGTAGCCGTGGTTACTTTGTTACTCCAATTACCCGCACGGTCTTTCAGTCGTATCTCTAAGGTTGTAGTTTCCATTCCACCTGTTCCCAACAAAAACAAACTCTTCAATTTAACTACCAGTGTACCTTTAATATGTATTTTACTTCCATCTGGGGCCAAAGGCGGTATGTAATAGAAATCAGGTTTACTCAATCGTGTATCCTTTACTTCTAAACTATTGATATCCGCATTGATAAATCCCAAATCTCCGTCTCCATCTTCATAGTTCAAGGTCACAGAAAAAGAGTCTTCAAATTGCTTTACTGTAAGTGGCTCTACCTTTGCTATAGAAATTACAGGAATAGGATTCCCACTGCTTGTTTGTGTTTCCTTGGTACAGGAACCCACCAACAATAATGATATTATAAAAGGTATCGTCCGAAACATCATATTATTGGATTTTAACTGCAAAATACTTTTTCAAGAAAAACATGCTATTCTCATTGGGAAGCTGATAACCGTTGTTTTTTCCATCATTCATTGTAATTCTAAACCAAATGACATCATCCTTTTTTAAACCAGAACCCGAGAAAGAATAATACCATGCATATTCGGCTGATGCACCATACAAGCCTGCCATGAATTTGGGTGTGCCCAATGCAAGCGGTTTCTCATTGTTTGTGTCATAGTTGCTAGGATCGGTGCTCCAATTGATGCTCATAGAACTCAAGTCTTTTTGATTGAGTTTGTCGTCTGATAATGAAAACCAAATTTCAAAATTGTTACCAGCAGCCACATTCACAGGTTCGTATTTTCCACCTCTTGAAGCGGCATTGTTAGAAACCAACACTTGCACTCCGAGCACATTGGGCGGGTAGTCAACAGGATTGGGTTTATTGCCTAAAAAATCAAGGGCACCATCATTAATCCATTTTTTTATGTTAGAAATATGGGTGGTTTTTTTGGATTCGTAATCGCTGCCGGGATCTAACACCAAGGGCATAATGCCACTATTTCCGCCCAAATCCTCCGTCATCCTATATACCAAAATACTGCCATCCGCATTTCCAGGTACAACGCGAGCAGAAAAAGTACCTGCCAAATCGTTCTTGATAGGTTTTTGATTTACCAAGGTGCTATAGGTGCTTTGAACCGTTCTAAAATCGGGTTCGAAAGTACCGTCATGACAGCCGCTATTTGAACATGTGGGCTTAAACAAATCCCTGTGCAATCCTTCGATTGAATAGGCTGCAGCATTTTTATTGCTTGTATCCGTTTGCTTGGGTTTGTCTACGACCTTGGAATACGGATTTTCAATATCTTTCCCAGACTTCTTACATTGATATAAAGAAGTAAAGAGCAAAAAGGCGATAAAGGTGAGTTTAACCGTTCTCATTACATTCTTAAATATAAACTTTTAGCTAAGGGGTCAATATATCCACTCTGCATTACTTCATCGTAAATACCAAATATATCTGCGATTGTAGGCACAAGATCTGTTAAGCGCCCCACAGGATTGTTTTCCGTACCAATAGACTGATTTGGTACACCCTTGCCCAACATAACACTCCACACCCTGCGCGCATTGGCATCACTATGGTCAAATGCATACCAATCATTTTCATCCAAAATAGGATTGGGTTCGAGGTTCCTTCCGCACTCTGGAGCAATAAGCATGATGGTTTTACCCGCCATCTCAGGAATGTTGGATTCAATGTAATTCCACAGCCAAGCGACTGCATGGTCAGCCCGGTGCAAACTGCGCAAATAACCCGTAAAATTGCTGTGACAGCCATCTACACCGCTAAGATTCACGGTCAAGAATTTGGGTTTGAAATATCTCAATACTTCTGCTGCATAGGAAATGTTCACCGCGTCACCAGAATCAGTTACGGGCGGTTTTACAATTTGTCCTAAGGTTTGTCTCTGATAAATGCTGCGCACAAATTCTTTGATTTGTGTTCTTTCTTCATCCGTATTCTGCACTGAAGTCATTTGCTCTGGTGTCAACCCAAAGGATTGGTCCAAAAAGTTCTTCATAAAATACATGGGCTCCAAATCTGCCTTGGAATAGGCTTTACCATTGCCGAGGATTTCTCTGCCTACAGAACCGAAAGTATAAGGAGCTGCAAACATGTTTCCACCGTATTGCAGTCCGTATTCTGAATTGTTACTGCTGTTTAATAAGGGATAGGAATTGCCAATTGTGTTGCAGATAAACCAAGTGTCAGTGGCTTTAAAACCAGCATGCCTGCGCAAATATTCAAAAATAGTAGGGTAGCGGGGTCTTACTTTTAGACCTTGAGAGGTGCCTGTATTTCCGGTAACTAGGGTATTTAAACCCACATAATGCCCGGCACTTTGTGCAGTAACCTCTTTGAATACAGTTCCACTTTCTTCCATGCTTCTAGAAAGCAAGCGCGGAATAGGTTCAGAGCCATTTGGAAGATTTCCTCCAGGATTGGTTCCAAATACGATTTTTTTAGTTGGTAAATTGCCCTTAAACAGGTTGGGCATGATATTTCCCGCAGCTCCACCTACCATCTGTGAGTCCTCTAAATAGCGCTGCAGAACACTTTCCTGTTGTCTTACACCACCTGCAAACATCACCAAAACGACATATTCCGCTTTGGGTGTATTGGTTCGGGCAAATAACCTTCCCGAAGGGAGTATATAAGGCAAAGCCACGCCGCCAGCCGTCGCTATTCCTGCTTTTTTGAAAAAATCTCTCCTGTTCATCGCTTAATAATATTGGTATTCATCGCTGCTCGCAAAGGCCGTGTAGACCATTTCCACGCTAACATTGGTATTGCTCTCTATGTAATTCTTGAAAAACGCTTTTTCACCTTCGCTAGGGAAACGCAGGTAAAAACGCTTATACGTGTTGTTTATAAAGCTATCCACGTTGCTGCGCATTTCAGTGTTGCTCGGAATCTTAATGGTTTGTGTATTGAAATAATTGCTCAAAACCAGTTCGGTAGCAACCGTTCTGTCCCCAATACTGAATATGGTATTCTGGGTTTTGTAAAGCTGGTTGGGTGAAATAGGCACTTGATACAAATTGGTATACAGTATAGAAATATACTCTGCATCACTTTTTTTCTTGGTTTTCAGCGCTTTGTCTTCATACACCACTTCTGGAACCACACCGAAAACGACCTTTTTCTCCTTAGAGCAGGCAGCAAGGGCGATAAGCATAAAAAGGCCTATTGACTTAGCGGTTAAATTGCGCATATTCATCAGTTTTTAGGATTTCAAGCTGCACTTTTTGTAAATTCTTAGTAGCAGCAAAATTGGAATACAGGTTAATTACTTCTTGGGTAGTTGCCTCACGCTGTAGGAGTTGGTAGTAACTCCAACGAATTTGAGATTCATAGAACTCAGCAGCCAGGGTGAGCAATTCGCAATATTCGTTCTTATTTGCGGCCCATTTCCCAAAAAGCTCTTGAGGTATGTTTTTATCAATGATGTCATATGCTTTTTTAAACTCCGCATCTGTAGGGTTTCTGCCATACAAATCATCGAAGGACGCAATTACAAAATTGAAACTATTCATGTTGATCTGGTCATAAATGGCATTGTTCATCATAACCATGCACATTTCAGCATATCCAATCTTTCCTAACCTATACAGTCGCTTGCTCTTTAAAATATCGCGGTATTTGTCTTGCTCAGCTTTTGCAGCATACACTGTAATACTGTCGCCTTCTAACCTTGCTATAGTGATGCTAAACTCTAATATCCCAATAGATTGTCCAATTTCATCATCAGAAGCACCCTCTAAAAACCGCGCTTTAGACAAATCATAAATGCGCTGATAATAGGCGTGTTTGTATGAAGAATCCCCAATACGATAGACAGTATCTGATTGCAATTGCTTTATAATAATCTCTCTGGCAGCAATGGATAGGGTGTTTTTCTTCAGAAATTCCGTTTTCTCAATCCGTTCACTATCCGTGGCCTCTCGGCCTAGTAAATCTATATACAAGCGGTTTACATAATTCTCTACAATAATTGTAGGAATGCTGTGGTACTTTGGCGGGACATTGCCATCTACAGTCCGATTCTCTACCTTTTTACAGGAAAAAATCAACAGTACTAAAGCGAAACAAATGGTTGCTACCCTCATAAGCAATAATAGCGAATTAAATGAAAATCTTCCTGAATATCAAATGTTTCGACGTTCAATTTGCATTTAATCACATAAAATTCAACTGTTTTAGGGATGGTCTTTTGCATTTCGGCAATCAAAACCGAAATTCGCATCTCCTAATACATCGGTTAGCATGGCATTCTACTATAAACAAGGGCAAGTTCCCGCAAAAAGACATACACAATTCAGAAAACCAGACGGCACTCTTTATTCTGAAGAGTTGGTAAGTACGGAAGGGTTTAACAGTTTGTATTCTCTCATTTACCACTGTCATCCGCCAACATTGGTTACCCAAATTGGTAAAGAATGGAGTGTGGAGCCAAAAGTAGCCATGGCTAAGAACATGCAACATCGCAGCTATATTACGTTTAATACGCCCCAAGAGGATGATTATTTAAAGAGCAGAAAGGTATTATTGTTAAACAACGATATAACTATAGGTGTAGCTGCACCTCGCTATGGAACGCAAGATTACTTCTTTAAAAATAGCGATGCGGATGAAGTATTGTTCGTGCATGAAGGATCGGGAGTGATGCAATCCATTTATGGCAATATTCCTTTTGAGTATGGTGATTACATTGTAATCCCAAGAGGAACCATATACAAACTGCATTTTAATGATACAAACAACCGTTTGTTGGTTATTGAATCTCCAAGTCCTATTTATCCACCAAAGCGTTACCAAAACAGCTTCGGACAGCTATTAGAGCACTCTCCCTACTGCGAAAGGGATATTAAACTACCACAATTATTGGAGACTTTTGATGAGAAGGGCGAGTTTAAGGTTCTTATCAAGAAGCAAAACATGATTTGGCCATACACCTATGCCACACATCCATTTGATGCCATTGGTTGGGATGGATATTTACATCCTTTTGCATTCAGTATTCACAACTACGAGCCTATAACGGGTAGGTTGCATATGCCACCACCTATACACCAAACCTTTGAAGGAAAGGGTTTTGTCATTTGCAGTTTTGTGCCGCGTATGTATGATTACCATCCATTAAGTATTCCTGCACCTTATAACCATAGCAATGTAGATAGTGATGAAATCTTGTACTATGTTGATGGTGATTTTATGAGCCGAAAGCATGTAGAACGCGGTATGATAACCCTTCATCCTAAAGGTATTCCGCATGGTCCACACCCAGGGACTGTAGAAAAGAGTATAGGCGCAAAAGAAACAAAAGAGTTGGCCGTGATGATCGATCCTTTCCATCCTCTTATGATTACGGAAGATGCCGTATCCGTTGAAGATCCAGGGTATTGGAAAACTTGGGTAGAGTAGCAGTTATCCCATAGTTTTCTCGGGCACTGACCCATAATTGGAATTGTTTAAATCACATTCTCTGCACATAGGGTAATAATCCATTATTATTCTGTGAAATCATGCTATATTTGAAACAACAGTAATTAAACTTCATATGAAATTTGCACTTCGGTGCCTACTAGGAGTCATGATTCTAGGCAGTTGGCAGACTGCATGGGCACAAAAAAAGAACTATAACCGCCAAGTTCGAAAAACTGAAATACAACTTTTTAAGAAAACGCAGAAAAACGCGGATACAAAACCTTTAATGAAGCATGCCACCCCGGATGCATTTTGGATTCAAGAGTTTATTGCTACCATGGATCCAGCTTTAGGCAGGCCAACCCCAGAGAGCTTGTTGGGCGCACTTCAAACCTTGAACAACGAACAAGAAACGCTTTATGGCGCTATGCCTGGTACTACAAATACGCCTTGGGTAGAAAGGGGCCCCACCAATGTTGGTGGCAGGACCCGCGCTTTGGCTTGGGATCCTTGGGATGCTTCTGGTAAAAAAGTTTGGGCGGGCGGCATAACTGGCGGCCTTTGGTTCAATACTGATATTACAAATGCCAATAACAGTTGGCAACATGTAAGCGGATTATGGAGTAATTTATCAGTTTCAGCAATTGCTTTTGACCCCAATAATGCAGGTACCATGTACGTGGGAACTGGAGAAGGATTTGGGGCCTCTACCTCCACCAGTCGCGGCTATGGGATTTGGAAAAGTGTAGATAGTGGTAAAACATTTACATGGTTATCCTCTACGTTTACCTATTACTATGTAAATGATCTTATCGTGCGCAATGAGAGTGGCAACTCTGTTTTATATGCTGCAGTAGATGCAAATTACTTTGGTGGAGATTGGCAAGGATTGACCTCCTATGGGTTATTTAGAAGTACCAATGGCGGCACTTCCTGGACCAATGTGGCTGGAAATGCGCCCAATGGCCAAAAATATGCATTTGCAGATTTGGAGTTGGATGCCAATAACGGCCTTTGGGCAGGTACTCGGAATAATCCGTACAGCGGAGTAGATAGAGGTGGTGGACGTGTGCTTTACAGCACCAATGGAACATCTTGGACTTCCAAGTATAGTTTGGGTAAGACCGGCAGGGTAGAGTTGGCTTGCGCACCGGGCGATGCAGAAATTGTATATGCCGCCTTTGAAAGTTCATTGAAGGTAGACACCATACTGATTACACGAAATGCAGGGGCAAAATGGACTTCATTGGCAAAACCCGATGATGCGGATTTGGGTATTTCACCTTGGGATTTTACCCGCGGACAGGCTTGGTATGATCTTATCATTGCAGTTGACCCAAATGATACCAATACTTTGGTAATTGGAGGTATAGATTTGTTTCGCAGTACCACAGGTGGATCTTCTTGGAGTCAAATTTCCAAATGGTCCAACAACGCAAACTTAAATACCCTGAATTGCTCTTATGTTCATGCCGATCAACATGCGATTGCGTTTAAAAAAGGCAGTTCTTCTACCTGTCTTTTTGGAACTGATGGTGGTGTATTTTATACATCAAACCTCGCTTCAGCGGCCACATCTAATGTCATTGCAGATCGAAATAAGAATTATATCACATCTCAATTCTATTGGGCGGATTTTGGTGCAAGCAGTGGCAGTAACTTAATGCTCGGAGGCATGCAGGATAATGGCACAGTGCAGCTCAACGCAGCCGGACTTACCACAGGAGCAGCGGTAACAGGCGGCGATGGAGCCTATTGCTTTGTTTCATCAGGATCGGCTTCAAAACAAATTACGTCCTACATCTACAATAATTACTACTATACCACCAACAATTGGACATCAAGTGGCAATCTTATACAAGATGGAACTACTGGTAAGTTTATCAATCCTGCAGAATGGGATAATGACCAAAATGGATTGTTTACTTGCAAGGCCCAGGGTTCACTGTATCGCATTAAGTTAGGAACTTCACCAGGCACCTTGCAAACAATCACATGGTCTGCAACGGGTGTTCCAAGTGCCATTAAATCTGCACCCTTGTCGGGCGCAAAAACCAGACTCTTTGTGGGTACAGATGCAGGAAAACTTTACGTTACACAGGATGCATGGGCAACAACACCTACATTTACCAATATTACGGGCACAATTAATGCAGGCAATATATCTGGTGTTTATAACCTAAGGAGTGGGGATACCATTGCTATAACCTTGTCTAATTACGGCATCAACAATGTCTACATTTCTAAAGATGGAGGTGCCAATTGGCAAGCTGCAGACGGAAATTTGCCTAACCAACCTGTGTGGTCGGTGATTTTAAATCCCGACAAATTGGGTGAAGCCGTGATTGCTACAGAAACTGGGGTGTATGGCACAACCAATATTTTCGCCAGTAGCCCTGTGTGGTCGGCCTACACAAACGGCATGGGCGCTGTGAAAATAGCCAATCTCAGATACAGAAGTTCAGATAAAATGTTGTTGGCGGCAACCCACGGCCGTGGCTTATTCACCAGTGATGCGTGGGCTAAAAATACTCCTATTTCCTATTTTGGTACCTCTACTCCAAAAATATGCAGCAATCAAAGCCTGCAGCTTAAGGACAGTTCACTCAATAATCCTACGGCATGGGCTTGGGTAATATCCCCTAAAACATTCAATTTTATTGCAGGAACCGATAGTACCAGTCAGAATCCAAGCATTAGATTTAACAATGGAGGATCGTATACTGTAAAACTTACAGTTACAAATCAATTGGGAGCAAATGCACTTACCCGAAATTCTTTAATTGAGGTAACAGACACAATCCCAGGCCTTGTGACCTTGTTATTGGATAAAGACACGCTTTGTAATGGAGATTCTCTTCAGTTGAATGCCATTATTTCTGCAAACTTATCGGGTACAATTACAGCCTATCAGTGGAAGCTGGGTGCGGTGAATGCAACTACTGCTGCCTTGGATTTAAAAGTAAAACCTACTGCAGGTGAGTCGTTTAAAATCACCCTTACCAGCAACAAGTACTGCGTGAGTCCTAGCACTTTTACCTCTGATTTGAAAACACCAGTTGTGCAGAATTTGGTATATCCCACTGTGGCAATTACAGCGCCATCGGGTTGTGCAGGCAGTCCATTGCTTGTTACCGCCTCGGGCACCTCACTAGGCACAGCACCTTCTTTTGATTGGTATATTGATGGTACTTTACAGTCGGGTAATGCTTCCACCCTGAATATTGCTTCCCCTATCAACAGCCGTTCGATTCAAACGAAAATAACCGTTGCAGGCGCATGTATTCGACCCACAAATCTCATTGAAAGCAATGTTCTATCCCTTCAAGTCTTCCCTAAGCCAGCGAAACCCTCAGTAAGTAGAAGTTTTGATACCTTAACTGCGGCAAATCAAGGTTCTGGCGCTTATACTTGGTATAGAAATGGACAAGTCGCATCGAATAATAGGGTGTTTAATGCGCTTCAAAATGGGAATTACCGCTGTGTATACACAGAGAATGGTTGTGCTTCGGATAGCAGCAATTTGATAAGTATCACAAACGTTTCTATCGATGGATTTGTCGTGACTTCAGCAGAATTATTTCCCGTACCAGCGACGAGTGTTTTATTCCTTAAAGAAAACTTGAGAGTAGAATCCATTGAGGTCTACAGTATTTCTGGTCAACTTGTATTGCATTATTGGACGAACAAAAAGGAATTCACAGATAATGGAGTCAAGTATGATCTGGTTGAGATTGATGTTAAAGCATTGAATTCAGGCAGTTATATGTTGCGGTACAAAACCTCAATTGGGGTTCAAGAGTTAAGATTCATTAAAGATTAATGAAACTTAAGCTAGGCGGCGTTCCTGAGCATTTCAACTACATGTGGCAGTTATCTGCTGCAAAAGAACTTATGAGAAGTTATGGAATTGTCTATGACTGGACTGATTATCCAGGCGGCACGGGTTCCATGATTCAAGCGCTAGATACTGATGAATTGGATATGGCAATTATGCTAACCGAGGGCGCGATTGCCGGCATTGCGGATGGAAAGGCATATAAGATTTTATTTCCCTTTGTAATGTCGCCCTTGCTTTGGGGCGTATTCACATCTGCAACAAGAAAGCGCGAATTGCCAGCAACCCTTGAAACTGCAAGATTCGCTATCAGCAGATTCAACAGTGGGAGTCATTTAATGGCCAAATTCTTAGCCAAAAGACACAATATCACCTTACAAGATTCGCAGTTTATACTTAGTGGGAACTTAGAAGGAGCAAGAAAAGTGCTACTAAGCGAGGAGGCAGACTATTTCCTTTGGGAAAAGTATATGACCAGACCCTTGGTGCATAGTGGTGAATTTAAAATGACAGATGAAATCTCAGCTCCATGGCCCTCCTTTGTTTTTGTGGTAAAACGCGATTTTAATATCATTGACAAGGACATTTGGCAGCAAGCGGTATACGAGCTGAGCAGCGACTATTTGCAGGATAGTAAAACTGAAATTCTATCCGGCATTTGCACTCAGTTTAGCCTAAGTCCTGAAGATGCCGATGCTTGGTTATCGGAGGTTCGCTATTTTGACAATAACACCTATTGGAAAGACAGAATTCTGGCGGCCGGTATTATCATGAAATCTAAAGGCATGCTCAGTCGCTTTCCCGAGATAAAAGAGATAATCTAAAGGCAATAAAAAAGGTCCGCTGGTTTAAAGCGGACCTTTCAGGAATTGGGATTACGAAAACGCTTAATTCTCTATAACCAAGCTACCGGTAGTTTCTTTGCCGTCTGCCTTCAATTTGTATTGGTATACACCTGATGGCATGTTGTCTATGAGAATTGAGTTACTGCCTTTTGTTATTTGGTGCTTCATTACGGTGGCTCCATTGATATTCAAAATCTCAATTTCTGCATGCGCAAACGAAAGTGGCAACCATACTGTAAATGTTGTAGAAGCAGGGTTGGGGTAAACTTTTAAGCCGGGTATGGTATTGGTTACAGTGCTATTGAAATCTGGCACAAATACCTTGCGTTTCAAGCTGCTTACACAACCTTCTTTAGTAGTAACCGTATGCAGAACAAATACACTGTCATTTTTGAAGGCACTTAGGTCAAATTGAGCTGTATCATTGCTTGAAGAATCTGAAATTGTATTCTGATCTTTACCTATTTTCCATTTGTGACTTGATGTAATATCATTGGGTGTAAAGGTGAATAGGAATTGATTATTCGAAACAGCAAATCCAGTATTGCCTGGCTTGTTCACGACAACTTGTTTTGCCGCGCTTTTGGGGCTGTTACAACCTGAAGTCAACACGGACATTGCTTGCAGTGAATCGCCATTTGATACTACAAATCCTTTTGTCAAACCTTTAGTCCTGCTTTGTAACACACCATTTTGGTACCAATAAATACTATCGTAGTGGCTTGAAAGCACTTCAAAAGTAGCACCAATGGCAATGTCAGAGCAGAATTTGGCAGGAGCAGCAGGTGTAAATACGGGTGAACTTACAGTGTCTTCTACTAAGGTGATGGTTTTATTTGTATAACCACATATAAGTGCGTTTGAGTCAATGACTGAAATGGTGTAATCTCTAGTAGCATAAACTTTAATGGAAAGATTGGTGCTTTTGCCGACATAATTGTTGTCAACAAGCACGCCTATGGTTTTACCCGTTAAGTTATTCAACTGAACGGCTGCAAACGCATTTTTACAAACCCTTGGGTCCGTCACGGTAACGCTATAGTCAATAGGGGTGCATGATAGGGTTGTTGCAACCAATTCTGCAATTTCAGTTTTAGCACATATGCCACTGGTATTGGCAAACACCTGTACTTTGATACTCTTATTGCCCAACAAACCTGTAACATCGTGCGAGAGTCCTGTATTTCCAGATGAAGGAGTAATAAACGTTTTGCCAGAGTCTAGAGAAATTCTATAAGAAAGTGCGCCAGTGACCGCGGTCCAATTGATACGGAAGCCAGTGTAACTGATATTTGAAGCACTCAATGTAGGTCCGGCATCGTTGATTTTCACTTTTACCTGAGCTGAACTAGGCTTGCTTACACAGCCTTTAGTAGTCTTACCCCACACGGAGTAGTTGGCAGGCCCACTGCTTAAGGTTTGTCTTAAGGTATCAGCCTTAGAGAATGGTCCAGTTTTCGAAACAAAACTGAACGAATCTGCGGTTCCTGAGGTAACCAAACACCCCATGGTAAATGGTACATTGGCACAAATAGAATCACCACTAAATGACTTTAAAATGAGAACAGAAGGAACTGGGTTTACAGCAACCTTAGTCACTGCAGACACCCTGCTGCATTTGTTTGTCTTACTCACGGCTGTAACAAAGAAGGACCCTGTATCAAATACTTTAATATTGCTGACCTTAGCTCCTGTATTCCATATGTAGTTGTTTCCTGCACTTGGTGAAACGACACCCAAAACAAAAGTATCGCTTTTACAAATCTCCTTTGTTCCTGTAGCATTCAAAACAGGTAAGGCAATGCCTGTAATCACAGAAAAGCTTAAGGTATCAGGCTTTGATAAACCTTTATTGTTTTTTACCGTTAAAATGGCTTTCCAACTTCCTTGCGTCAAAGATACCTTTGGATTTTTCAAGGTGCTTGTCTGCGTAGTTGTTCCATTGGTGAAGGTCCATGCATAGCTCGTAGGGGAATTGGTTAGTGTAGCATCAAAGGTTAAATTCATTCCAGTGCAATAGGCAGAATCTAAGATTTTAACTTTTGCTGTGGGCAACAAGGTTGAAGGAGCAATTGACCATGTTTTTGCATAGATCACGTCACCGGAAGGACTGCTATTGCTGTTCGCTTTGTTGAAATTAACGTAAAACCTAACGTTTCCAAGGTTTTTGTTGGGTGCTTTCCATCTCACTCTGTACGACGATGAATCACCACTGCTGGTGCTACTTCCTGCATGTCCCAAATAACTTCTGGTATCTGAACCAAAAGCCCTGGTCATGCTTTGTGTTCTTGAATCAGGATTACTGAACGTTCCTGCTGATTTGCCTGTGGCTTCATCCAAACAAGTAATTTGAAATCCGGAGGCGGACATGCCTGTTTCCTTGTGATGAAGCACAAAATCGTAGGTTGAATCTGGAATATATCCATTCCCCGTTAGCGCCATTCTCAACGCAAGTCTGTTAAATCCAGAACCTGAGGTGACAAGTCCTCCGGAGTGACAGCCAGAAGCTGCACAGTTGCTTTCGCTTGGTGCATTAGTATAACCAGCACCTGGTCCACTGCTATTTGTCTTTACCAATAGGAAAGTTGATAAACAAACAGTTAGCAATGTTATTTTGGGTATGTATCTACTCATAGACGTTTTTTCAAAAAGTTGGTACAACAAATATGTGTCGGAACTTATGAAAATGACACAACGGTGCGTCCTTTTTACGAAGATGTGACAATGTCAAAAACCCTTTATTTTCAAGGTTTTCGAGCATGTTGTTGCTCAATTTGTTGATTTACAAAGATTAGGCAACTGCGTTTATTCACGGATAAGTTGAATGCTGCCATAAACATTAACATTCTTATCACTTCTGCGCGCAGTGGCTCTAATTTCATAGAAGTAAACCCCCTCCGGACAGTCGGTAAACTTATTGTTCACTTTTCCATTCCAATCTTCATCTTCAGGCAATTTGTATTTATAGACATATTCACCCCAGCGATTGTATATACGGACATCGATCTCCGTATATCCGCTATAAATCACCTTCCAGAGATCATTATAACCATCCGTACCAGGTGTAAAAACGTTGGCCAACTTCAAGTCATATACATCGCAGTCTCTGTATTCTACAGCCATGGTGTCAGTGCGTGAACAGCCGATACTGTCTGTGGTGGTTAACCAAACTTTTTTATCCGATGGAACGGTTCTTAAAATAAATGTATTTCCATTGTCCCAACTATAACTATAGCCTTTTACCGATGGTAGTTGTATTCTTAATACAGAACCCAAACAAGGAAAACTATCCTTTGGTAACATGGCTTTGGGGCCTTCAAGTATGGTTATAATTCTTGACAGTGTGTCAGGACAACCACCCCCATAATTATTCACCATCATGGCCTTGAATACACCGGGTTTATTATATGCATACGAAGCCGAACCTCCGGATGCAGTGTTGCCATCTCCAAAAATCCACTGTATGTTTTTTATACTATCTCCTGTGCTGCTGAACTGAACCTGAGTGGCGGGG
Organism: Flavobacteriales bacterium; assembly: GCA_040376005.1. GTDB lineage: Bacteria > Bacteroidota > Bacteroidia > NS11-12g > UBA955 > JAGXTF01. The sequence goes on along the minus strand of JBEIRK010000006.1, from coordinate 7,990 downwards.
TTGCATAATAGGGCAGGACTTGCAATAAAATCTGCCTTGCTGTTTTCAAATGACACACCAGCCACCATGCCATAACTTATTTGAGGCCCCATGCCATATTGATATGCTACAAATGCGGAGTCTGATTCAAAGACATAGGTTGAATTATATGTTATAGGAACAGCAACCAACCAATAGGTTTTGCCACTAATCACAAATTGCTGATAAGCGGTTGGGTTTACCGCAGTTTTGTTGACTAGCAAAACAGGCTGTAGATTTTGACGAAACCAACATACTGCATTTTGGGTAAGTTGTGTATTTCGATAAGCAGATATCAAGCACTTCTTTGTCTTTTGATTTGCTCCTGCAAGCGCCACCAAAGAAGGATCGCCATGGTTGGCGGGAAAAGCACCGTTGCAGCCATTGCTGTGCATGACTTGCATACCCAAAGCGGGCTTCGAGCATTCTACAACAACGGAGCTATTGAATTCCTGAGTATATGTTTCTCCTGCATTTAGAGTAGCTCTAAAAATACCATTTGCAGTTACATCAGTTCCATTGGTTAACGACAAAATACGAATGCTATGTTTTGTGTTCCCTGAGGGCAATACCGCGAAAAAATCCTTTTGGGCATATTGATTGGGCCAAAGTTGTTCATATTGAGCATCGCAGCTAATACAATTTGAATTTGAATTAAACGATGCACATTTTACGCCAGCAAATACTGCCAAGCGCTTACAACTGTTTTTAACCTTAATGGTCGTTCCAGTTAGATCTTGATTTCCTAAGGCTTGAATCACAAATACTTGACCGTATTTCAATCTCCGTGATACCACAGTACCTTTTCCACCAAGGCCCGAAAGATCAGTACCCGCAACAATTTCGATATCCGTATTACCTGTATCTATAGCCACAATAGCAACCTGAGAATTTTTACCCTCAGTCCCAGCTATATTATTTACTCGGTACTCTCTTGCAGATTCCAGTACCGTTTTTGGCAAAATAGAAGTCATATCCAAACTTCCATCGACAACATTTACGGCAGATAACTGAATTCCATATTTACTGCGCACACGCACTGCAGTGCCTTGTGCACCAAATGAAAGTGGGCTATACCAAAACAACTTTTGTTTCAGATAAATATTATTCTGCCTTCCAGGACGAATTGCGAAAGACTCTGTGTAGTTGAGCTGAGGATTAAAGACAACTACCGTGTCAGCAAACTCGGGTGTAGCTATCAAATGCAAAACAGAATCCTTTGGTGCGTATAGGTTTTCTGTAAAAGTCACCCAAAATTCAGTACCCGCCAAGGTGCGGAGATTTTGGGCATCTGCGTGGCCAAAACGAAGGAAGAATGCTGCCAGAAGTAGTATAGTGTTGCGCACCTGAATAGGGCAAAATTAATGAAAACTACCATTTACTTATTAAAGAATTTAACGGTAATCGCTAAAATTGAGAATTTCGTCAAAAGTTTGCATTCTCATTACAATTCTGAGGATTAGATTTGCAAGTCTATATGAATTTCAGAAATGTATTCTCACTGGCGGCAGCATCGCTAAGTTTCTTAGCCCTTTCTGCCCAAGCCACTCTGGTTGAAAAAGTCATTGCCAAAGAAGGTGAATTGATCATTCCTTACGAAAGGTATCAATTGCCCAACGGTTTGACATTGATAATCTGCGAAGACCATTCAGATCCAGTTACGCACTTAAACGTAAGCTATCATGTGGGCTCCGCAAGAGAAACTCCAGGGAAATCTGGCTTTGCCCACTTCTTTGAACACATGTTGTTTCAAGGTTCTAAAAACGTAGCTGACGAAGAACACTTCGAACTTATTCGTCGCTATGGCGGTGATGTTAATGGAAATACAACTAGGGATAGAACGGTATATATCGAAACCTTCCCAAGTAATTTTACCGAGACTGCCCTTTGGATGGAAGCGGACAGAATGGGTTTATTCCTAGAAGCATTTACCCAAAAGAAATTTGAAGTACAGCGATCTACTGTTAAGAATGAAAAGGACCAACGCTATAATGTACCTTATGGTTTCTTAATGGAAGTAAAAGACCAAAATCTTTACAGCCCTGACCATCCGTATTCCTGGTCAACCATTGGCTTTGTAGATGATTTGAACCGCGCGGACAGCAATGACCTGCGCAATTTCTTTTTGCGTTGGTACGGTCCAAATAATGCTGCAGTTATCGTTTCTGGTGATGTTAACCCAACCGAAGTTGTAGCTTGGGTTGAAAAGTATTTCGGCAGCATTCAGTCTTGCCCAGAGGTTAAAAAACAACGTGTACCTCCGGTTCGCCTGAAAGAAAATAAGATTAAAGAGTACGTTGACCCAAATGCATATCTGCCTTTACTTTATGTAACTTACCCAGCTGCTCCGGCACTGCACGATGATGAGGCTGCATTGGATGTATTGAGTTACTTGATGGGCGGCACTAGAAATTCTGTAATGTATAAGAAGTTTATTGAGCCTGAGTGGGCGCTTCAAGCGAGCAGCAACAATAATCCCTTAAGCACCATCAACCACGAATTGGCAGGTGAATACTCTTTTGTATTGGTAGGTTATCCTTGGAGTGATGTAGGTCAACTTCAAAAAATGTTGAACAACACGCTAGACAGTTTTGAATATTCAAACTTCAGCGATGAAGATTTGGAAAGAGCTATTGCAAACATCCTAAGCGGATACAATGGTGGCTTGGAAGATGTAAGCACAAAGGCAAACTATTTGAGCAACTTTTGGTACTTAAATAACTTAAAAAATGCCGATGGTACACCTTTTAACTTGCAATCTGATGCAAACCGCTATAAAAACTTGAAGCGTGAAGATATCATGCGCGTGTATCGCAAATACCTTAAAGGCAAATTCTCTTCTACTGTTGTTATTCAGCCTCCCGCGGAAGGCACAACTTCTGATGAAAAAAAGAAAATGCGTTATGAGAGTTTCAACCCAAATGCTACCTACAGCAATCCTGTGGCAGAGGCTGAGTATGCTAATTTGGTTCAAAAGCCTACAGTAGACAACTTCGATAGAAGTCAAAGACCGGTTCCTAGCGAAGCGAAAACAGTTAAAGTACCTCAGATTTACCGCAAAAAATTGGCCAATGGCCTTGAAATTTTGGGTAGTGAGTTTAATGAAACTCCAATGGTAACCATCACCATGAATATAAAAGGAGGTAGCTTGTTTGAAGGTACTAAAGAAATCCCAACCGCGACTTCCGGATTTATGACCGGTGCAATGAATACAGGTACTGCGAATAAAACTCCTGAAGAGTTGGAAAATGCCCTTGAGAAATTAGGCGCAAGCATTTCATTTGGTTCTGGTGGAACGAGCACTTCTGTTTCTGTATATTGTGAAAAGACCAAATTGGACCAAGTATTGGTACTGTTGGATGAGATGATGTTCCAACCCCGTTGGGATGAAAAAGAATTCAAAAAAGACAAGAAGCGTGCTAAAGAAAATGCAAATAGCAGTCTAACCAGCAGAAGTGCAGGTGCTTCAAATGCATGGAGAGCACTAGTATGGGGTCAAGATCACATTTTTGGTAAGTATGTGGGTGCTGATGATTACAGCGCAATTGAATTGAGCCATTGCAAGGCATACTACGATAAGTATTTTGCACCTGAATTGACCAAATTGGTAATTGTAGGTCCTGTATCTGCAGATGAAGCATATACCAAGTTGGCCTTCCTTGAAAAATGGAAAACTAAAGGTGCTGTAGTACCTAAGCCTGTGGAAGGTCCAAAGTATGAAACCAACCAAATATTTGGTGTTGAATACATCGATGCTGATCAAAGCGATTTGATTCTAGGATTCCGTTCATTGCCTTATGACGTTAAAGGCGAATTCTTTAAGAACCAGGTTATGAACTTTGCCTTGGGTGGCAACTTTAACAGCCGTTTGAATTTGAATATTCGTGAAGACAAGGCTTGGACCTATGGAATTCGCAGTGGATTTGGTGCGGCATATGAAGATTTGCCAGGTATGTATACCGTATCTGCAGGTGTGAAATCTGAAGCTACTGACTCTGCCATTGTAGAGATTATGAAAGAGCTTGAGACCTATCGCAAAAATGGTATTAAGCCAGAAGAATTCGAATTTACAAAAGCAGCCTTGACCGCAAGTGAAGCATTGGAATATGAATCATTGTTCCAAAAAGCGGGCTTTATTATGAATTTGGCTGTGCGCGACTTGCCAGAAAACTATCCTGATATGCAAGCTGAGGTATTGAAGAGCTTGACCATTGATGATATCAACAAATTGGCTGCTCAGAACCTCAAAACGGATGAGATTATCATCTTGGTTGCGGGCGACATGCTGTTGCTGCAGGAACGTCTGGAAGGCCTCGGATACGGCAAAGTTCAGATGCTTGACAACAAGGGTAAAGGCAAGATCAAAATCTTGAAAGCTACCAAGAAAGACGACAAGCACGATAAAAACTACAAGTAAATCTTGTAACCTTATTGATATTAACAAGTTAAAAGGCCTCATTTGAGGCCTTTTTTCATTTATAACACTTTATTTAAAACAGGCATTTACCTCTTGCGATTCAACGGTATAAAACAGGGAAAAGTGGGCATAAATTGTTGGCAATCACGCGAAGCGCAGCAAGCTTTTGGAGTTAAATTGCGACATTAATATAACGCATGGACGACAACAACGAAATAACAGAAAGAATCGTACCGATTAACATTGAAGACGAGATGAAGACCGCGTACATCGATTATTCGATGTCGGTTATTGTTTCTAGGGCATTGCCAGATGTTCGTGACGGTTTGAAGCCTGTTCACCGCCGGGTTCTTTATGGTATGATGGATTTGGGTTTGGCGAGCAACCGCCCCTATAAGAAGTCAGCCAGAATCGTGGGAGAGGTGTTGGGTAAGTATCACCCGCACGGCGATAGCAGTGTATATGATACCATGGTGCGTATGGCGCAAGACTGGAGTTTGCGTTACCCTATGGTTGACGGACAAGGTAACTTTGGTAGTATTGACGGTGATCCACCAGCAGCGATGCGTTATACGGAAGCCCGTATGCGCAAAATTGCGGAAGAAATGATGGCGGATATCGACAAAAACACTGTTGACTTTAGACCCAATTTTGACGAAAGCTTAGAAGAACCTACGGTTTTGCCAGCGCGTGTACCCAATTTGTTGGTTAACGGTGCTTCAGGTATTGCAGTAGGTATGGCTACAAACATGGCCCCACACAACCTTTCAGAAGTTGTGGATGGCATTGTAGCTTATATTGACAATAGGGAAATCACCATTCCTGAGTTGATGCAGTTTGTAAAAGGCCCTGATTTTCCAACAGGGGGTGTAATTTATGGGGTAGAAGGCGTTAAAGATGCCTTCGAAACCGGCAGAGGCCGTGTGATGATGCGCGGAAAAGCCGATTTTGAAACCAGTTCTACAGGTAAAGAAAGCATCATTGTAACAGAAGTTCCCTATCAGGTAACTCCATCACAAATCATTATCAAAACGGTTGATTTGATCAATGAGAAGGTGATTGATGGCATTTCTGCAGTGCGTGATGAGAGTGGCCGTCAAGGTATGCGCATCGTTTTTGATTTGAAACGCGATGCAATGCCGAATGTGGTATTGAATCAATTATTCAAATTTACCCCGCTGCAAAGCAGTTTCTCTGTAAATAATATCGCTTTGGTGCATGGCAAACCTGAGATGTTGAATCTCAAGGATATGATTCGTCATTATGTTGCCCACCGCCATGAGATTGTACAACGCAGAACCCAGTATTTGTTGGAAGAAGCCCGCAAACGTATCCATATTTTGGAAGGTTTGCTTATCGCTATTGACAACCTGGATGCTGTAATTGCCCTCATTCGCGGAAGCCGCACACCTGATGAAGCAAGAGATGGTTTGATTTCCAACTTTAAGTTGTCTGAAATTCAAGCTAAAGCCATATTGGATATGCGTTTGCAACGCTTGACGGGTCTGGAACGCGATAAGATCCGTGATGAGTACAACGCGGTAATGAAAGAAATCGAATACTTAGAATCGATTTTGGCCGATGAAGGACTGAGAATGCAAATCATTAAAGATGAATTGCTTGAGGTTAGAGAGAAGTACGGTGATGTAAGAAAAACCAGAATTGAGTTCAATGCGGATGAAATCAATATTGAAGATTTGATTCCAAATGAAGAAGTAGTGGTTACCATTTCACACCGCGGTTACATCAAGCGCACCCAATTGAGTGAATACAAAGAACAGAATAGGGGTGGACGCGGCCTGCGCGGCGTATCGCATAGAGAAGAGGATTTTGTAGAGCATCTATTTGTGGCCAGTACCCACGATTATTTGTTGCTCTTCACCGAACTCGGAAGATGCTTCTGGCTTAAGGTGTATGAAATTCCTGAAGGTGCGAAAGCAACCAAGGGAAGACCAATTCAGAACCTGATCAATATTCCTAATGATGATAAGATTAGGGCATATCTGAATGTTCACGACCTTAAAAATGAGGAAACCCTCCAAAGCCATAGCATTATCATGGTTACCAAAAAAGGAACTGTGAAGAAAACCTTGTTGGAAGCTTACAGCAGGCCAAGAAGCAATGGTATTAATGCAATTACCGTAAGAGAAGGCGATGAATTGGTTCAAGCTTGTATTACCGATGGAAACAGTGAAGTTTTGATTGCAAAACGCAGCGGTAAAGCCATTCGTTTCCCTGAAGCCAAGGTGCGTCCAATGGGCCGAACTGCAGCAGGGGTGCGGGGTGTAACACTCGAGACGGATAAGGATGAGGTGATTGGCATGGTTTGTGTAAATCCTAATAATAAGGAAACAACCATCTTGGTAGTCAGTGAAAAAGGATATGGCAAACGCACAGATTTGGAAGACTACCGTATTACAGGACGAGGAGGCAAAGGCGTGAAAACCATAAGCGTAACGGATAAAACCGGCGACTTGGTGGGCATGCTCACTGTAACAGATGCAGACGGCCTTATGATCATCAATAAGAGTGGAATGACAATTCGTATGGCGGTAGATAAATTGCGGGTTATGGGTAGAGCAACGCAAGGTGTAAAACTCATCAACATTAAAGGCAATGATGAAATCGCTGGTATTTCTGTAGTTCCAAGAGAAGAAGACGAAGAAGATGAAAATATTGATGGAATTATTGCAGATGGAACAGAAATTGTAAATCCTGAGGCACAGAACGATGACACCCTTACAAATAATGAAGAATAAATTTATTAAAGCGGCCACTTTATCTCTGTTGTTCGGAGCTTCTTTGGCGGTGAATGCACAAAAACTCGATGTGAAGGATGCTGAGAACTACATTCTCATGGATCCAGTTACTGATGACAACATTTTGTTGGCCAAACAGGCTATCGATAAAGCCTCAAAGCACAAAACCACGGAAAATTGGTACTACATGTGGATGGTGCGTTCCATGGTTTATACCCGTGTATTTGAAGCCCGAAATCATGATATGTTGAGTGACCAATCCGCGAATGCTGGATATATTTCATCATATTCTATGATGCGCTTCTGGAGAAGCAATCAGGAAATGAAAAAAGCAGATGTGGAAGCCGGTAAGTACGAAACATTCAATGCTTTTGGTGTTGGTTTCAACGAAGCTGCAGAGGTTACGGATAATAAGCTCTACGATAGCGCTATTCAATATTACCGCATCCTGTCGTTTTTGCATTCTAAATTAGATACTGCAAATCAGGGCTCTTTGGCCCGTCAAGGCATTACTTCTAAGTACTTGGAAGAGAGATTGGCTGTAATTGCTTTGTATGCCAGTAGTAATACTATCAAAAAGGAAGTATTGTTAGAGCTTATCGATGGTGGCAGCAAAAGTCCAGCTGTTTTTGAGAACCTGAGTAAGGTATATCTAGGAGAAGGGGATACCGTTACAGCGGAGTCCATTATAAGAAGAGGTTTATCAGCAGCGCCTGGTGACAACGATATGTTCAATATCCTTGTAAACTATTATATCAGCGTAAACAGAGTTGATGATTTGTTTGCAGATGTAGCT
>JBEIRK010000214.1:0-2565 GCA_040376005.1 Flavobacteriales bacterium | reverse complement strand
GAAAAATGCAGAGGCAGAACATATATTCGCCTCGGCTAATTTCTTAAGAAATAATGAAGGATGTGCCAATGATTTATTGGTGAAATTCTCCAATCGCAGTAGTTTCTATAGCAAGATATTCTGGGATTTAAATAACGACTGGAATCTAGATTTTATCAATCAGAGCAGTATTACCTATGCATACACTACCCCAGGTATTTACCAACCTGTGATCATTGCCGAACATGTGAATGGATGTCGGGATACTTTCCGGAGGGACACAATAACGGTTTGGGATTATCCTGTTGCCAATTGGAAAAACCGATCCGATACCACCTGTGCCACGGACCCGCTGCCATTTATCAACACAACAGCTTCAAAGTATGCCGTGAAGGAGTATAATTGGAACTTTGGAGAAATATCCTTGTATGATGATACCTCGCATACCGCCAATCCAACGTATAAATATACCACGCCATTCAATCATTTGGTTCGCTTAGAAGTAGTTGATATTCATGGTTGTAAGGATGAGGAATTGCGCAATATTTATGTGAATGATACCGCAGGACCATTAAAACCTGCTCTGGCCTTTGTCACGGTGCGAGACAATCAATATTTGGATTTCTATTGGCAACGGTCAAAATTGGGCAATTACTTGATTTACCATGTAGCCTTAGATAGCCTTGGATTGCATCGCAGATACAGTTCAGGCAATAGAAATGACACTTCGTTTTCCAAGTTTTATGGTACCGAATTGGCCAACCGTCGTTTTTGCTACACTATGAATATTGAAGACACCTGCAATCAAGACGGCAGGTATGCAGTGAGCCATTGTTCTATAGTATTGCGTGACACGGCCGAGAAGCCATTCAATATCAATTTAAATTGGTTGTCTTATGATGGTTGGGTAAATAATCTGAGCCATTATGAGATTTTTCGTTCTAGTGGGGGTGGAGCATACAAGAGGATAGCTATTGTTGGCAATACCAGGCAGAGTTATACGGATAGTTTCTTGTGTGATAGCATTTTTTGTTATTATGTAGAGTCGGTGCATCGAAATTTAATTTGGCGTTCACGCAGCAATACGGTGTGCCGCAAACCTATTTATGTTGCTCCGGATAGTTCGGTAATTACAACCTTAGCCACTGTTAAGAATGGCACGCATACAGAAGTTTTTTGGCAGCCCTACTACAAATATTATAGAAATTGGGGCTTTGAATTGCAGCGATCTTCTAATGGTATGCCCGGCACCTATTCTAAGTTGGGTACTACAAAATCGCTTTCCTATGAGGATTTTAATGCCAATGTTACCGACAGGGTGAACTACTACAGGGTGCTTTTCAAAGACCACTGCGGTGTGCTGGGTAAGCCTGGGGTTGCGAGCAATACAATTCTTCTGGAGTCTGTTGGACAGAGCAGAAGCAGTACATCTTTAAAATGGAATGCTTACGGGTATTGGCATGCTGGAGTGCGTGAATACGGATTGCAGCTCAAGAATACAGCGGGCGTTTTTCAAACCTATAAATTATTGGGTCCGAACACCCGCAAACTGGATAGCATAGACTTAGAATCATTGGAATTAGACTCTATTTGTTTCAGGGTTTTTGCGGTGAAAGACAGCATCACAGCGGATACCAGTTGGTCTAATGAGGTGTGCATGGTACCAGGCAGTTATGTGCATGTACCCAATGCCTTCACACCCAATGGCAACAATCTTAATGAAGTATTTAAACCCATGGTAGCTTATGTGCATCGCAATTCTAAGGACCCGAGTCAGCGTTTCGAGTTTCGTATTTTGAACCGCTGGGGTCAGGTAGTATATGAGTCTGACGATGCGAATCAAGGTTGGGACGGGAAATTCATGAATGCGCCTGCTGCGCAAGGGCTGTATATATGGACCCTACAGGCTGTTGGATTTGATGGTGTCGCATACCGCTTAAATGGAACTGTACTTTTAATGCAATGATTGGCTTTAGGGCCTTAACTTTGCAGTAAATTTTCCATGTTTGACAATTTACAGAACCGAATAGAAAAGGCCTTTAAGAGCTTAAAAGGTCAGGGAACCATTACGGACTTAAACGTTGCGGAAACGGTTAAAGAGATACGTCGTGCGCTGATCTCGGCCGACGTAAATTTTAAAGTTGCCAAGGAATTTACGGATTCTATTTTAGCACAGGCCAAGGGGCAGAACGTAATAAAATCGGTTTCCCCTGGACAGTTACTCACCAAAATTGTGCATGATGAGTTGGTGGGCTTATTGGGTGGACAAAAGGCAGATTTGTTCATCAGCGGAAGTCCTACAATCATATTAATCGCTGGATTACAGGGTAGTGGTAAAACTACGTTTACCGGCAAATTAGGAAATTATTTAAAGTCTAAAGGACGCAGTCCGCTGCTCGTAGCGGGTGACGTTTACCGCCCAGCAGCAAGGGAGCAATTGAAGGTGTTAGGACAAAGTACGGATGTGGCAGTTTACTCTGAGGATGGCAATAACAATCCCCTGGAAATTGCGCAACATGCGGTAAAATATGCGATTGCAAACAACCACAATGTGGTGATTATAGATACTGCAGGCCGATTGAGTAT
>JBEIRK010000020.1:0-24069 GCA_040376005.1 Flavobacteriales bacterium | reverse complement strand
TGTCCCCAACTGGCGCGAATGAAGGTGTATTTTGCGGCAGTATAGGTGGCGGCCAATCTGAAAACAGGTTTTTGAATGGAGAAGGTATCGAGAGTGTAGTGCTCCAGACGTGCCCCTGCGGTAGCGATAAGCCTTCTCCACCTGCCTTGCACTTGGATAAATGCGGCCAAATTTTGGGAATGGTGGTCTCCATTAAAAAGCGGGGAGTGGGTTTCACCTGCTGCAGCAACAGCGCCTGCTGTGGCGTGTAGTTTGTTGTTTCTACTCCAATATTGAACACGATATTCAGCATGTAGGAGGCTGCTGCCATTGTCTTGGTTGCTGGTGTCGCCATTGTCGATATTGTTATCTAAGCTTAGTCTGCGGGCTACCAAGCTGTGTTTCCATAATCCTCTTTTGTACTCAATTTTGGCGTCAAGATTGAGTTTGCGTGACAGTGAATAATTATAGCCACTATCAGAAGGAATGTAGCCTTGGTTATAGGATTCCCAAAGCAGAAAGCTACCACTTTTACCTTGCTGGGCTAAGAGGTTGAAGCCATATTCTAGGCCTGGTATGGCCTTAGATTGGGTATTGGTTGTGATACCAATTCGGGCTCTATTTTCATATTCATTCATCCTGTAGCCTTGGTTGTTCAGCATGTTCATGGTGATGGCCAGGCCAGTGCGGTTGATTTTTTGGCTGAAGGCGCCAGATATGCCTCCTACATAGCGGCTTCTGGGTGCCCAATTGAGGTTGTCTAAGCCCGCATTTCCATAGCGCATGGCAAATGCTTGGATGGAGCCATGGGCACTGTCTGTGGGTGCTTTGGTGCGCAAATTTACAACCCCATTCATTGCAGAGGCTCCATAGAGCACACTGCCGGCCGATTTTACAATTTCCACCGACTCTACATTTTCCAAAGGAATAAAGCTCATTTGTGGGCTTTGTGCATCTGGACTCAGCATGGGCAGGTCATCTAACAACACAGCCACACGGCTGCCTGCTCCGTAACTCCAACCATTGCCATTGCGAATATTGATTTGGTTGTCGGCTACATTCACCCCAGGGACCTGATCTAAGGACTGGGAGATATCGGTGACGATTTTATTTTGAATGATATAGGGTTTAAGAATGCTAATACTCACTGGACTTTCTTTCAGTTTCCCTTGCGACCGTGAGCTGCTGATAACCGCTTGTTCTAGTTCCTCAAAATCAGGCTGAATGATGAGTGTAAGCGCACCTGTAGGTTGAATATCCGATGGAAAGATGGTGTCAAGTGTGATATACTGTTGTCCTGTAGCGCGAATGCGTTTGCAATCTTTGTAAATGAGATATTCTTGGGTTTGAGAATCGCGGTACAGGTAAATGTCCACGCCAAAGGGAGTCCAAGCTTGCACTTTTAATTGGGTAGCAGGGAAGCCTTCAGGAGTTATAAAACGCAGCCGGAGCTGTGCTTCTGAAGGATTTGTGGTCAGAAAGAGTGCAAAAATTAGAAAACACTTGCCAAATGACTTTTGCATGGTAATTTCGTGCAATAATTCTGCAATGATACGCAAGATTCTTTTCACCCTAATCATTATCGCTGCAAGCGCGCCTTCGCAGCTTATTTCCCAATGCACCGCTGATACCACCTTGAAGCGCCCTGGCTATGCGCCAGACTCACTTCCATCTGCTAAAGTGGGTGTTCCATACAGCAAGTCGATATCGGTGCTTTCAGTGCGTGATACATCTATCACCATTGGCCCCACAAAATTGAATGTAAAGGTAGATTCTATAAAAGCCACTGGCGTTTATGGAATGCCGCCCGGTTTCTCCTACAATTGCCAACACCCGCGCTGTATTTTTGTGTGGGATGAGGTGCGTTGTGTGGGCATAGGCGGAACGGCCACGCAGTCGGGCATATATCCCATTATTATACCTGTAGTTGCCTTTGGTAAGTTGGGTTCTACGCCAATAACCCGTCCCGATACCATTCGGAGATTTACCGTGTTGGTTACAGGCGGCTCGGCAAGTTTGCAAGACCTGCAAGCATCTGCTTTGATTGTATATCCAAATCCTGCGGCAGGTAAAGCTATCGTTGTTGCACCAGAGGTTAGCACTGCAAATAGAGTTTCTCTTTATACAACCACGGGACTTAAGGTTCTGTGTGAAATCAAAGGCCAGCAAGGATATTTTGAAGTGCAAACTTCTACATTGGCATCGGGCACGTATATCGTGGCAGCGGGTGGAAGAAGCACGTCATTAATCGTTATAGCACCATGAGTGCATTTTACTTAGAAATTCCAAAAAGCCGCGGGGAATATCCTGTATTGGCGGTGATGTGTGTATTGATATTTGTGGGGTGGGCATTTCACTTTGGATTTTTCGATTGGACCGGAGGATTTATCTATCTGGGATTGATACTGCCATTGGCTGCATGGTTTTATTTCAAGCGCAGAGGCACCTATTTTGTGCAGGTTGATGAGAATGGAATTTCTTGGCGTCAGAGTTTGATTACACGCTACATGTATATTCCATGGGGCTATATGCAGCGTGTAGATTATTTGGTTTATGAAATTAATTTCATGTTGAAAGAGACCGCACAAGTAGTTTCGTTTGCTACCAGTGGTCTTACCGAGGAGCAGGCAGAAGCCTTGAAGCAGGCCATTTCTGATGCTTTGGGTGAAAAGCCTATATAAACACCGCGATTAAGCCTTCATTTCGCTAATTTTGCGGCATGATGGCCTTTACGCCCAATTTTGATTTTATAGAAGAACTGCGTTGGCGCGGTTTGTTGCATGATGTCATGCCCGGAACTGAGGACATGTTATCCAAGGAAATGGTGCATGGTTATATTGGTTTTGATCCAACAGCAGATTCGCTTCACATTGGGAATTTGGTTCCCATTACCTTGCTCATACATTTTCAACGGGCTGGGCATAAGCCTATTGCCTTAGTGGGTGGTGCTACCGGTATGGTAGGTGATCCTAGTGGTAAGAGTGATGAGAGGAAGTTATTGGATATTGAGAGTATTCAGCATAATTTGGATTGTCAAAAGCGTCAATTGATGCAGTTCTTAAATTTTGAAACTGGATCTAATAAGGCGGAAATAGTGAACAATTATGATTGGTTCAGCAAGTTTGGTTTCTTAGAATTTATACGCGATGTGGGCAAGCACATTACGGTGAGTTATATGATGGGTAAAGACAGCGTGCGCAATCGATTGGAGGCGGGTGGATTGTCTTTTACCGAGTTTAGTTACCAACTGGTGCAAGGCTATGATTTCTTGCATTTGTACCGGAATATGGGCTGCAAATTGCAAATGGGCGGCAGTGATCAATGGGGGAATATTACCACAGGTACTGAATTGATTCGCCGCATGGAAGGCGGTGAAGCTTTTGCTATAACAGCGCCATTGGTAACCAAGGCAGATGGCACAAAGTTTGGCAAGAGTGAAGGAGGAAATGTATGGTTGGATCCAGCAAAGACATCACCATACCGTTTCTATCAGTTTTGGCTCAATGTTTCTGATGAAGACGCAGCGCGTTTTATTAAGATATATAGCTTGCGAACCCGCGAAGATTTAGAGGCTGCTATTGCGGCGCATACAGGAAACGAGCATCTGCGCGCACTGCAGAAGCAATTGGCGGAAGAGATGACCCGCCGCACCCATGGTGAAAAGGCACTGGAAGGCGCGGAGAAAGCCACAGCAATATTCTTTGGAAGTGGCACAGCAGAGGATTTGTTGGCCTTGGATGAAGCGATGCTGGAAAGCTCATTTGATGGCTTAGAACGTTTTAGCATTTCAGGTGATTTGCTTCGTGCTGGTGTTCCTGTATTGGATTTGCTGGCTGATCTTACTGCAGTATTCCCAAGCAAAGGAGAAGCGCGGAAAATGATTCAGGCGAATGGATTTAGTTTTAATAAAAACAAATTCACGGATGCCACCTCAAGTGTAGATGCATCTTATTTGTTGCACGGCAAATATTTGCTAGCGCAAAAAGGCAAGAAGAATTATTATGTAATTGAGGTGTCTTAAAATTAAGCCTTCAACAAAGGCTTAATTTTAGTTTCCATCAACTTCGCAAAACCTGCATTCTCTAGAGCATCCGCAGGCATGGTAAGGCTTAAGTCGTAGTTATTATAAAATTCCAAGCTGCTTCTTTCTGTAAATATAGCTTCTTGGTATTCTTTAAATGTTTGATGGTACAATTTTTCTGGTGCCTCTTCATTCAATTGATCTGATAGGTTCACAATACTGGCGTCCCAGATGCGGTAAAGTTTATACTTTTCTGGTTTTGCTTTCATTGCTTTTTCAAACTGTTTCAGCGCTTTGATGTACAGCCCTTCTGCCGTTTCTCCACCTGCTTTTCTTGCGTAATTGCGCAGAGCAATTCCCCAATTGTAACACGCTTCATAGAGGCGTGGCTTAAGATCTGTAGCTTTTTTGAAGGAGTAAAACGCTTCTTTGAACAACACATCTGTTGTGGGATGCTCATGCAGTCCTGCAACTTTCTGTTGGCAGATACCTTTATTGGTATAAATCTCGGCGCAGCGAGGCTGAATGCTATTGGCGAGATCGAATTTTCTGAAGGCTTCTGCGTATAATTCTTCAGCTGCAGGACCTGATTTGAGGTTGCCTAGGTTCCACAGGTCAATGCCCCAGTTGTTGTAAGCTTCATACAAATCGGGGTTTATCTGCAACGCCAACTCGTATTTATGGAATGCAGTTTCGAGCAATTGCGTGGCCTCATCAATGCCTTTAAGCATTGCCAAATTGCCTAGGTCCACCCCCCAATTGTTCAAGGCATGTGCGGCATTTGGGTCATTCTCCAAAGCTTCTGCATACTTTTCAATGGCTTCTTGATAGAGGCTAATGGCTTCGGAAGACTTTTGCATTCTTGCCAATTGTCTCAAGGCTACTCCCCAATTTACCCAAGCGGTAGAATAGGAGGGCTTAATACGGGTAGCCTGTTTGAATTTGCCAAATGCTTCGCGGTATAGCGATTCAGCACTGTCTTCTTTTTTCAGCGTTGCAAGATTCTTGAGGCACACCCCCCAGTTGTTATATACTTCTACCAAGTCTGGCTTGTTTACCAATGCTTCTTGGTATTTTTCAAAGGCTTGTGCATAGAGTTTTTCGGCCTCTACATCATTTTTTGTTTCCGCAAGGTTGGCCAAACCAATCGCCCAATTGTTGTAGGGTTCATGTTCTTCTGGATTGATGAGTATGGCTTCTTCGAATTTTTGAAATGCTTCTTGATAGAGTAAATCTGCTTCTGCGCCTGTGCGTGTTTTTGCGAGATTTCTCAAGCACACCCCCCAGTTGTTATATGCTTCACGCAAATCAGGTTTAATTTGAATTGCTTCTTCATACTTTTTGAAGGCATCGTTATAGAGGGTTTCTGCTTCTTCTTCCGCTGCTTGATCGGCTTTTTTCTCGAGTTCAGCACCCCAATTGAATAGGAAAAAGGAGAAGTATTTTCTTGCTTCTTCACTTTCCGTATTGGCTACTTGCTTGGTAAGGCGCTGGTAGTTGTCATAAATATGGTTAGACCACGTTTCACGGGCCAACTTTACCAATTCGTCCTCTTCCGCTTTTTGCAGGTTGTTTTTGTGCGATTTCACCGGCTTAACTGCAACTTCTTCCTCAGCAACTGGGGCTTCCAACCAGGCTTCAATTTCATCCTGAGGATTTGAAATTTCAGCCATTATTGGAGTAGATACAATTTCAATTTCGGCTTGGGGCTCTTCTGCAGTAGAAAGGGCAATGATTTCCGGCGCTACTTCTTTTTCAATGGCGGGACTTTCTTCTTCAATAACAGGGCTTTCTTCAATTTCGTCGGTAAGATTCGGGAGTTGTACCGCCTCTAGTTCTATTACTGGCTGTACTTCTTGTATTTCTTCAAGCTGAACAGGTTCAATAACAGGTGTAGGCTCAAAGGCAACAGGTTCAGGTATAAATACGGGAACGAAGTCAGGAATTGGAGCAGCTGGTATTGTGGTTTTAGCAGCGGGTGGCGTTACAATTTGGGCAGGTGACTGTGCGATATGCCCCAATACTTCTTTAACAAGTCCCATTGGATTGGACAGGATTCTCGGCGCCTCAAGTCCTAGCAGGCTGCTGAGTTCTACAAAAAAGGTATCGGCATCATAACCTTTAATGAAACAGGCTTGTTTGCGTGTTTTTTGAAGAATGCCGCGCACTACATGTTCTTCTGGTTCTGCTTGGTTGTGTCCAACCCAATACAAGCGATTCTCAAATCCTTTTAAGTCAGACAGGTAATGGAACACTGGGTCATCAGAGCCGCTATAACCCACAACGATGACGGTTTGTTTTTCCAATGAATCGCCAAAGAAGCGTTTCATTTTAAAAATGTACTGGTCGTAGCTGTCTTCGTCTTGCAGGTTAAGCATGCCATCCTTTTGACCGTGCATGTGGAATAGGGAGATATTGCTGAAGTCTGCGGAATCTGCACTTTGGCTTGCTGTAAAATCAAAAATGTTTGGGTATACATTTTCAAGCGCAAGGGCTTTGTGCAGTAGGGTGTCAAAATTGGTGGTAATGATTTTGTCTACATAACCTGCTTTGGCCAAGGTAGCAAAATACAAATGGGCTTGATTGAGTCGCGCCCCAGAGACCAAATTCTTAATTAGGGTTTGGCGCTGTGCCGCGGTAAGAACAGCCAAGTGGTCTTCATAAGTAACAGGATGTGTTCTAGCGCAGACAGAGGAGAAATCAGTTCGAATTTTTGAAATTATCCCTTCAGAAGAGGGTATACCGCCAGATACAGAAATGCCGCTTCCCAATAGGACTATGGCCTTGTAGCCATTCTGGTGGTTCCACACCAGTTGTTCCTTCACTTCCTTAATGTCTGTTTCGATGTAATTCTGCATACGAAGCGATTACGCGAGCAACAAACAAATAGGAAGCGGGTTGAGCTTCTGATTTAATTTCATGTATTTGGTGGATTCACGTGGGTGGGAGGGCGTGAACTCCTTTCAATTTTACATTGCATTAGATGGAATAGCAAGGAGGTTTGCCTCTTGTTGAAAATTCAGTATTGGCACTTAGATTTGGTAAAGTGGTTTTAAAAGACTGAAATAAAATGTGTATACAGTTTGAAAAAAGCGGTCTTAAAAAGTCATAATATGCTTATATTTAATATTTTATCAATAATTTGAACTTTGTCTTCAGGGGGAGTTTAGCGTAGTAAAGTGCCTTCAATATCATGCGAAAATCGGGTTTTAATCGAAATTTTTGCGTATATTGCAAGTATTGGTTGTATAAAATAGTATACAATGTTTTCGGCTGTTTTTGGATTTGACACAGCAACAATTTGTTTTGACTAAATGGTACAAAACCTGGAATAAAAGCTGCAAGTTGCTGTAGCTCCTTTTCGCAGTCTTCTAATTGTTCTTCTTGGATCACTTGGGTTCTAATTTTGGCTGCCAAGTCAAATTGGGGCCCAGCAGCGCCCGTGCGTTCGGAAAGTCTATACGTAACGAGCTTATCCTTTATGTTGGCATAGTGCAGTTGAAGTCTAAAGCGGCTAAAAAGCTCGTAATCTTCTGCCGTATTGTATGCAGTATCATATTGGAAACCTTGGCTCAGCAAACTCGACCGGAACATCGCAGAGCTATGAACTATGGGGTTGTTAATAACAAAGGCAGCACGAATATGATTAGGATGTGAAAAAATGGGCCAGGATTTACCCGCAGGTAGGGTGTTGAAATCAGTTCCACAGAGGTGAATATGCGGGTTGGCTTGCAAAAAAGACACTTGTTTTTCAATCCGCTTGGGGTGGTAGCGGTCGTCCGCATCTGCAATGGCGATAAAGACTCCTTTGGCTTTGTCAAAAGCAAAATTCCTTGAAGCCGCCTGTCCTATGCTTGTGGGATTGCGATAAATGGTAATTTGTGCGTGTTTGCTGCAGCTGAGTGATTCTTCAACAGGGATATCTGAGCCATCATCAATAATAAGTAGTTCAAGATTTGAATAACTTTGGCTCAGAATATCGGTTACTGCTTGTTCCAGCCACAATGTCTCGTTTTTCACGGACATAATAACAGAAACCAGCGGTGTATTCAACACATTATTGTTTTTTCAAAGAATCTTGGAATTCTTGTCTTTGTTGGTCAATGGCACCCATTCCAAAAATAACGCCAACCACAGCAGCTGCTGAGAGGAGCATGCCAATAATGGATAACGATAACGCTTTTTTAAAGGGTTTGGGCCATTCAGCATCAAGGGGAAGTCGAATGTCATCAACCACGGAGATAAAGGGCTTTTTTCGTTCCCAGTCAATAGTTGCTGCACTCAAGGCCAATACACTTTCACTGTATTGTTCGTTAAGAATGCCTATATCGGTTTTTGTTTGAATTTCAGGAACCATGGAACGACGCATAACACGACCAAAGCCAGCGTCCTGCATAGAGGCAAGGCTGTAAGTTTTGCCGTTAAGTAGGGCAAATAAACTGTCGCGTTTGCGCTTGGCATAATTCACCAATCCCAACGATTTCTGGGTCTTTTTATTGATGTAAAAATTGCTAATGGTATTGAGGTGCGTTTCTAAAAAAAGTTTGGTAAAAAGCTCGTCATTGCTATTGAAAACTACTTTGATAAGTCCAGATTCAAGCACAGTAGGTTTTAAACTTTTTTTGATTTGATTGCTAAATAAACGCAATAAATAATCCAATTCTTTATCTGTACCGATAATGTAATTTTCTTTAAAATAAAAATTCATAAGTTTTTGATTTTTATTTTCTTTCCATTGATCACGGAAACCCATCTTATCGATATATCGATTTGCCAAAAGTTCTTTCTTGCCATCAATAACAACGGATTGCAGTAAGGATTCTTCAACCAATTTATTAGAGGTTCCTAAATCCACCATGATCGCCTTATTGTTTTTGGTTCCTTGCCCACCCAGTGCTGCTAAAATTTGACTACCAGGGCCCATGGAGGGTTGGTCTGTTAGAATTTCATCTTCTAGCATGAAGGTGATTTGTGAGGTAAAGACAGGTTTGGTTTTATTTTCAGAGGTGTATACAGATAAAAAAACAATGGCACCTGCTATTGGAGCAGCGAGTAGGTATCTTTTCGCCTTTTTTACAATAGGCAAAATTGTGTTTTCTAGAACACTGAATACATTGATTTTATTTTGACTTTCTTGTATCATCTTGCGGTGGCTACACGGTACAGACCAATGATAGAGAGTATTGCAGTAGCGCGGGTCATGAATTTATTCAACGTTGCATCGATATCCAATCTATTTCTGCCACCTCCTCGTGATCCTCCGCCAGTTTCTACCTTTGAAATAACTTCGATGGTTGAACCTTCAAAAACCTTAGGATACACACGGAATAATATATATCTATGGGTGCCCACTCTTGCGCCATTGGAGTGCACTACAACTACATTTTTACGGTCGCTGGTTCGAGTAAAACCACCACCATAATTGCGGATATAATATTTGGCGCGTTTGCCTCTATCATAGTATGCGCCTATTATTTTTCCGGAATTATTCATATCCCCTTTAATCAGCACTAAACTCTCCGTAAACGGCACATAAATATTGTCTCCACCTTTTAATATTAGGTTATAGTGCGAACGTTTGCGCTTCATTGCCTTGATGGCATTTGGAACCACATCCACTGCTTCGCCTGATTTTAAGGTTCGTTTTATACTCATGCCTGAGATTTGAGCATCGGGGCGGAAGCCACCAGCGCGTTTGATTAGGCTATTCAATTTTTCGTTTTCACCTTGTAATGCATAATATCCAGGATAGAGCACTGCTCCATCTATATATATAAGTTTCAGCGGGATGAAATTCGGATTTCGACGTATGAATACCCTGTCGAAAGGTTGTAATTCAAGACTTTGAATGCCTTCTTCAAGATTTAAATTGTCTGTAATTGTTGTGAAAATCACAAAAGGTTTTACAAATGAATAAAAGCCATTCTCTAATTTTAAATTACGTACAATTTCAATTTGGGTACCAGCACTGACAAATTCAAGACCACCAGCCAAATCGATGAGGTTCTGCATGGTCATATTGTCGGCATAGGAATATTCGCCATTTTTACGCACTTCACCGTAGACAGATACAGTAAAATCAGTTTTTAACTCGGTAAGGCTAAAAACGCGCACGATATCGTTGCGCTGGATAAGAATATCCGCCTCAGAGCCTGGGTTTTTAATTACTTCTTCAAGGTTAACCGTTTGTGCAGTTCTGATGCCGGTCTTAATATCTTGGTGCATAATTAAGGCACGCTTTCTGAATGCGGATTCTTCCAGTCCGCCTGCAAGATTTAAAAGGTCAGATAGTCTTGTGCCTTGGGTGAATTCAGTGTTTACCGGAGCTTTAACAGGACCTTGAATTTCCATATTATATCTTCTGATAAAGGCTGTTTTGGAGTAAATGGTTATCTCATCCTTGGGCATGATTTCAAAATCATACATGGCACCTTTACCCAAAATCTCACCGGGAACAAATGGTATTAATACTTTTTTGAAATCTGTATTGGTTCGAATAATAAAGCCTCTTGATGAATCGGCCTCCTGGGTGATGCCACCTGCCATGAATAGGAACTCGCCCAATTTTAGGCCTTTGATATAGGCAATATTGAGGGGTTTAAATACAGCACCATCTAATCTAATATTGCTAAATTGTTGTAATTCAGTTTTATTAAAAATTAGTATCCTATCTTGGTTCTGTAGCATAACATCTGCTTCCGTGCCTTTTTTCTGTATTACATCAATAGGACTGAATGGAATATAGGTTTGGGTGAGATCTTTATTTGTTCTTACCAAGAAAGCGCGTTCTAAATAGGCTTGGGTAGTGAGGCCATTGGCATTTTTAATCAAGGCACTTAAACGCATGCCTTCGCGAATTTTATAACTGCCCGGCACGCTGATAGCCCCTTGAATTTCTGCCACATAATCATTGTCAGGAGTGATGGTTTTGAGTTGGATCGTTTCTCCTCCATCGAGTAAGAAGTCTTTCTTGATTTTTTTCAAACTATCCAAATTCACGCTAATGGTTTCGAATTTGTTGTCCCTAATGCGGGTGACAATAATGTCATTAAAGTAGGTATTTGGTAGCGTTCCACCGGCAAAGTTCAATAAATCTAGAATGCCTTCACCTGCTTTAACTTCGTAGGTGCCTGGGCGTCTTACACCACCAGAAATCGTGATGGTAGTTTTTGCAGGCATTACAATGATGTAATCGTTGTTCTGCAGAAATACATCGCGTTGGTGGGCAATATCATGGAAATACTCATACACATCCAAGGAGTCACGAATTTTACCATCTCTTTTGATATAGATATTTCTTACAGAACCAATGTTTGATGGGCCGCCCATGGAGGCTAGGGCGTTAAATGCGTTGTTGGTAGCCGGGAACGAGTAGGAGCCTGGTGTAAATACTTCACCCAAAATGGTCACGGAAACCATACGCGGTCTAGTTACAGTTACAGAATAAGAACTTTCATTGCCCGAAATGCCCAAACGGCTCCCAATCATGCTTTTTGCCTGTTTCAGGGTAAGGCCTTTCACAAATACTTTTTGATATCCAGAAATATCGATAGAGCCTGATTCCGATACAGTATAACTTCTGCTCCAATAGCGGTATCCCCATACCTCAAGTTGTACAATATCTCCAGATCCTAGGATGTAGTTTTCAGTAGCCACAACCTCATCCGATTTTTGATATAATTTAAATGTACCGTCTCTAAAAAACTGTTGACCGTATATTGCTGCGGATGGATAGGTTTGTGCAGTCTGGCTTTTTTGCATATCTGCATATTCCTTTTCCAGAAGCAATTTCTCTTTTAAAGATACAAGTTTAAGGTTTTCATTCTTCAGCCTAAGCACTTCTTCCTCTTCAGGCGTTCTTTCAGCTTTTTCTGACAGTGCTGCAATTTCTTTTTCGAGTTTTAATCGTTGGGCTTGCAGTTCAAGCTTGCGCACTTCAGCTACCTCTTGCGGATTTTCTTCTTTTTCAACGGGAACAGGTTGAGGCGCAAGTTCTTTGATGATTTGTGGGGTGTCGATTTTCTCTTCTTCGTCCGAGAATAGGGTTGAATCCGCTAAGCTCGGCATAATGAATTGCGCATTCACGCTTACTGCCGTGAGGATTCCGATTGCCACTAAGGCAAGTAATTTTTTCATTTTTCCAGTAGTTTTTTGAGATAAGTTCCATACCCGCTTTTCTCCAACGGGGTTGCCAGTTTTATCAAGTGTTCAGACGTAATGAAGCCATTTTGCCATGCAATTTCTTCGATACATCCTATTTTTAATCCTTGTCTTTCTTCAATAACCTGAACAAACTGTCCTGCTTGCATCAGCGAATTAAATGTTCCTGTGTCTAACCATGCAGTGCCTCTGTCCATAATACGCACTTCCAAGTTGCCTTGTTCCAAGTATATCTTATTTATATCCGTAATTTCCAACTCGCCACGCGCAGAGGGTTTTAGGTTGGCTGCGATTTCTACCACAGAATTGCTGTAGAAATACAAGCCAGGGACGGCATAATTGGATTTAGGGTGTTGGGGTTTTTCTTCTATGCTCAGTGCTTTTAGATTTTGATCAAACTCCACAACACCATAACGTTCAGGGTCACTCACATGGTAGGCAAATACAATTCCACCATTGGGGTTGATGCTGCTTAATAGGGTGGATTTAAAGTTGGCACCAAAGAATATATTATCGCCCAAAATGAGAGAAACGCTGTCGTTTCCGATAAAGTCTTTACCCAAGACAAAGGCTTGTGCTAAACCATCTGGACTGGGCTGCACGCAATATTCAAAGCGACAACCCAAATGACTTCCGTCGCCTAGCAAGCGTTCAAAGTGGGGTAAGTCATGCGGCGTGCTTATAATAAGAACTTCACGGATCCCAGCCATCATCAAAACCGACAATGGATAGTAAATCATAGGCTTGTCGTAAACCGGCATGAGCTGCTTACTCATGGCAAGCGTGAGAGGATGCAATCGTGTGCCAGAACCGCCAGCGAGAATGATGCCTTTCATGAATTCGGGCAAAGATACTTATACACAGCATCTTAGTTCCCACGGGTCCATGAATTGTCATAAATATTGGACGTAATGCACCTTAGCCTCCCAAATTGCTCAATAACAGTGCATTCTAGAGCTCTTTTGCGCTGCGTCCGCAGATGGGAATCAGTTTGTTTTTTGATAAATCTTGATCCAATCCACAATGAAATCGACTGGCATTTTCGAGTTATCTATACAATCCAAGTAGTTGTGATCTACGGCATTGTTGAGAATAACCACCATGGGTTCTTGGTAAAATTGTTGCATCCAACTGTTGAGTGGGATTACTTTCAGCAGCACACCATCGGTATAAAAGCTGATTTTATTGGGTTCCCATAAGCAACTGTATATGTGAAAAGCAGAATCAGTGGTTTCGTTTAGGGATACTTTTTTCGTCAATGTGGCTTTATTGTCGTGCTCGATTTTGCCAAAATGCAAGCTCATGGTTTGGGTATTAATTTCTTCGCCTGAACATTTTCCGTACATCTCAAAAATATCAATCTCAGGTGGCCAATTGTACTTGCCAGTGAGCCAAAATGCGGGCCAGGTCGCAGGGCCAACGGGATTTTTACTGCGAATGGCAAAGTAACCGTAGGTAAATGAAGCTGAATTGTATGTGTGGATGAGGCCAGTGCCGTAGGGGATTACAATTTGGCTGTCTTGGTAGTTGAAAGATTGAGGCGAATAGCGGTTTTGCAGGTGCAGCAATCCGTCATTTACAAATACCTCGGTGTCGCCGTAATACTGATGGGGATGATGTCCGTGAAAGCGACCCCAAGGTTGGCCTATACCCCAAACTTGGGTGTTTAAGCTGTCGAAATTGTCTTCGAAAACAAGTTTGTAATCCCCCTCTTCCATAGGGAAAGCCAGTCTCTCATTGTCTTTTTCAGCCTTTTTGAACTTTCTTTCAGCACCGGCATTGCGTATGTCGAAGTAGCGTTTGAAGAAAAGACCCGCCATGCCCTTGCCTTGTCCCTTGCGTGTAGTATCTGACTGGGCCTTTATGCTCAGTTGCAAGAGGAAGAAGAGGAAAAGCAATAAAAATCGCATGGTGCTGAAACTGCAAAAATAGGGCCTAGAAAGCATTTCAATAGCACTGTGGTTTGTTGTATTGGTCCTAAGAATCATTTCCCGCACATGTATTTCTTTTTGGATGCATTTCTAATGCCTGTATGAGAATAAGTGTACCTTTGTATAGTTGAAAACTGATTTTAAATCCGGATTTGTAAGCATCATTGGAATGCCAAATGCAGGCAAGAGCACCCTGTACAATGCACTCATGGGCGATAGTTTGGCAATTGTCAATGAGAAAGCACAAACCACAAGACACCGCATTTTGGGTATTCGCACTACAGATGATTTTCAGATTATCTATTCGGATACGCCTGGGATTCTGCGTAAAATGAGTTATAAAATGCACGAGACCATGATGAAAACCGTGCGTGAGAGTTTAGAAGATAGTGATGTGATAGTCTTGTTGATTGACATTCAGAATCCTTCATTTAGTGAGGATATTCAAACGAAATTTAATAAATTTACAGGTAAAAAAATAGTGTGTTTGAATAAAATAGACACTATTAATCAAGAAAAATTAGAAGCGGGATTATTGCAAATTAAAGAGCAATTTGCAGCTGATTTTTACCTGCCTATATCTGCAAAAGAGAAGTTTCAGGTGGACCGCCTAGAGCAGCAGGTGTTGGAGTATCTGCCCATACATCCACCATATTTTGATGGTGAAGATGTTACTGATAGAAGTGAACGTTTTTTTGTGAATGAAATTATCAGAAATAATATTTTAAAATTATATTCTGATGAAATTCCCTATTCATCGGAGGTGCATACCTTGTCGTTTAAAGAGGATACCAAAATCATTCGCATGAGTTGCGAAATTATAGTAGAACGCGACAGCCAGAAGCGCATTTTAGTGGGCTCGAAAGGTGCAGGGATTAAGCAATTGGGAATACAATCGCGCAAGGAGCTGGAAGCATTTTTTGGCAAACAAATATTCATAGAATTGTTTGTAAAAGTGCGCGACAATTGGCGCAACAATGCCAATATGCTGAAGCAGTTTGGTTACGAAGGGGATTGATTGTAAGCTGAAATTTTACTTAATCAAACACATCTTCACCGCTGAGAATACTGCGGTAGCTATAGTAGCGGGCATCAGAAATATTGCCGTTTTCCACAGATTCTTTTATGGCACAGCCCGGTTCATTGGTGTGCTGGCAATCATTAAATTTACACTGTAAGGAGTATTTTCTAAATTCAGGAAAATATTGTCCAATTTCTGTTTCTGGCACATCTACCACGCCAAAATCTCGAATGCCGGGTGTGTCAATAATTTTGGTGCCATCTTCCTGCAAGTGCATTTCTGCAAATGTGGTGGTGTGTTTGCCTTTCTCGTGCGATTCAGAAATGCTGCCCACTTTGGCGGCGCTGTTGGGATACAAGCTATTGAGCAAGGTGCTTTTACCCACGCCACTGTGTCCGGAGAACAATACTGTTTTGCCTTGCACAAATTGGCGAACTTCTGCCACATTTTCAGGATTTACTGCTGATCCTTGTAGCACTGTATAGCCCGCTTGCTCATATATATTTTTAATGGTTTCTAGAAATTCTAAACCATCCTCTCCAAGCAAATCGACTTTGTTAAAGAATATAGCTGCGGGTATGTGAAAGGCCTCACAGCAGACCAAAAAACGGTCAATGAAGCCCATGCTGGTGCGCGGGGCAACAACTGAGGCTACCATGATGGCCATGTCCAAATTACTCGCAATTACCTGTCTTTTCGAACTTAATTTATTGCTTTTTCTTACAATATAATTTCGACGGGGTTCTATACTTAGAATTTGAGCTGTTTCAGGATACTGCGGGTCAGGTTCAATAATTACTGTATCACCAACAGCTACGGGATTCGATGTATCGCGTTCGTCTAGCCTGAGTTTGCCCCGGGTGCGGGCATTATAGATCGCCTTATCGGCAACAACCTTGTACCAACTGCCGGTAGATTTAATGACTGTTCCCTTCACACGATGCTGTTTTCTGGTTAAGAAGCGTTAGAATATTTTTTCGCAAATGGCACGCGTTTCTGCGCTTTTCCCCATGGTGTAAAAATGCAGTACAGGAGCTCCTTTGGCCATAAGTTCTTTGCACTGGGCAGCGGCCCATTCTACGCCTGCAGCCTTGATTTGTTCTGGATTCTTGCAGTTGTCAATCTCATTGGTAAGTTCTACAGGAATTTGAATATTGAACAATTTCGGCAAGGTGTATAATTGTTTTTCGGAAGTAATGGGTTTAATGCCTGGAATAATGGGAATGGTAATGCCATTTTCGCGACATTTATCTACAAAGGCAAAATAGGCTGCATTGTCAAAAAACATTTGGGTAATGAGGAATTTAGCACCTGCATCTACTTTGCGTTTTAGGAATTTCATATCGCTTTCCATATTGGGCGCATCCATGTGTTTTTCGGGATATGAAGCAGCACCCGCACAAAAATTGGTAACATGGGTATTGGATAATTCCTCATCTAAATAGATACCTGCATTCATATTTTCTATTTGATGAATGAGGTCCAATGCGTTTTTATTTCCGCTGGGTTCTGGAACAAAACCATTTTCTCCTTTTCGGGCATCGCCGCGCAGCGCCAATACATTATCAATACCTAGAAAGTGCAAATCAATAAGTGCATTTTCAGTATCTTCTTTTGTAAATCCTCCGCAAATAAGATGC
Organism: Flavobacteriales bacterium; assembly: GCA_040376005.1. GTDB lineage: Bacteria > Bacteroidota > Bacteroidia > NS11-12g > UBA955 > JAGXTF01. The sequence continues at coordinate 7,317 of JBEIRK010000020.1, read as the reverse complement.
GGCACTGCATCAATTTTATATTTGTGTTGCAATGCTGCACATATGGCCACCGTGCCAGGTCTTTTGCGGGTAGCTACGCGGTCATAAGAGCCATCTGGACGACTTTTGAGAACAAAGTCTTCGCGGTGATAGGTTACATCAATAAAAGAGGGTTTAAAATCAATTAATGGGTCGATGCCTTTCCACAATTCGCTGATATCTGCTCCTTTCATGGGAGGTAATATTTCGAACGAAAATAGGGTGCTTTTCGCTTCATTAATGTGTTCTGTGATTTTCATTAGAAGGTTACTTTTAAAGTTTGATTTGAACCCGAACGCAAGATGACAATATCTATGGTCTGTCCTTTTTCAAAGTTGCCTAAGGCTTGCATATAATCTTGCACATTTGAAATTTTGTATTGTCCCAATTGGGTAACGATATCGCCACGTTGCAAGCCAGCTGCTTCTGCGGGTTTTCCGGAGCTTACGGCATCTATGAGCAGGCCTTCGCCACCAAAGGTGTAATCAGGCATAATGCCCATGGTTACTTTAAAGCTCTTTCTGCCAGGCTGCACATCTTTGGTTTTGGTAAATACTAACTTACCCTCCTTATTTGTATTGGCAATCATTTGTGTGATTACATTCAATGAGGCTTCCATACCTGCGTAATTGATTTTATATTCATCATCGCTGGGTTTGTGGTAGTCTTCGTGTTGTCCTGTGAAATAGTGTAATACAGGAATCCCTTCGAGATAGAAGGAGGCGTGGTCGCTTGGGCCGAGGCCACTTTCTGAAGTTTGAATGCGAATGAGGTTTGAATCCGTTTGCACTTTGTTAAGTGAAGTATTCCATACAGGGGAAGTTCCAGTTCCATAGACCACCAGGGTGCGTTTGCTGCTATCCAATCTTCCGAGCATATCGATATTCACCACATAATTAATGCTATTTTTAGGAATAGGTAAATTATTGATAAAATATTTAGAACCCAATAGTCCCAATTCTTCTCCACTAAATGCGATGAATAAATAATTGTTTTTCTTGTATTTTTTACCTTTTAAGGTTCTTGCCAACTCAAGCATAGCTGCCACACCGCTGGCATTGTCATCGGCGCCATTGTGAATTTCTTGGGGCCCTGTATACAGGCTATTTCTATATTCATTATATCCTAAATGGTCATGATGCGCACAAATAATTACCGTATTTTTCTTTTTATTATTTCTATAGCCCATCACATTATATGCGGTGCTACCTGGCGCTGCAATAACAGATTTCATGCGTGCCTTCATGTTGAAAACAGGCGGCAGTGTTTTCTTAAAATAGAATACAGGGATTTTCGTAGGAGTAGCATTGCGTTGCAATTCGCCTTTTGGAATTTCTGCTTTTGCGGAACCAGGAATAAAGATCACACCCACAGCACCTTTGGAAATGGCGGTTCTCAATTTAGTAGAAATATCTGCAAATGAGGCTAGAGGGCTATAGCTCAAGGTATCGTCGCCGGGGAAACCGAGGGTAATGATAAAAATCTTACCAGCAACATTTTCCAAGTCTTTATAATCGTTTAGACCAGCAGCATCGGCTTCAATGCCGTGTCCCACATACAGTAATTCCGCATCTGCACTATCAAAATTAGAGCTTTCGCTGATGGGATAATACTCTTCATTTAGGGTAAACTTATGCTGAAAGTCGGAACCTTCCATACCCATGTAGAGTGTGAGTTGGCATTTAGAAGTTGCAAGCCTGAGTTGAATAATATTAAAGGTTTGAAACGTAGCGCCATTTAGGGGTTTTAGGCCTGATTTTTGAAATTCTGCCGCGATATAGTCTGCTGCAAGTTTTTCACCCGGAGACCCCGCCAATCTGCCTTGTAAATCGTCCGAGGCGAGGTAGCTGATATCGGTTTTTAGGTGTTGACGTAATTCAGCATTTTGTGCTTGAGCAGCTGCGATAGGCGCAGCAATTGCGAATAACAAGAGAAAGTATCGGTTCTTCATTTATTGATGATTTCAGAGAGTGTTTTTATAAAAATGCCCGCAGACATGAGTGCAAAGATAATTCTCAGCCAGAGAACGGGAACTTTTGTGGCGGATTTTACCCCAAGAGAAGCAAAGATTGCCACGCCCAAGGAGATAGGAATGGCCAAAGGCCAAACGATGTAACCTGTGTGGGCAATGCTGCTTTGGCTTTGGGGTGTGCTTATGGCGTAATTCAAAAGAGGGAAAAGTCCCAGCATGGGGATGATGCTTAATGACAGTGCGGTGGCCTTTCTCATGGGCAACTTCAGCAGCATTCGAAATAGGGGAACCATAATTACCCCGCCGCCGAGTCCGCTGAGAGAAACTACGCTGCCGGCAAGCATTCCTACTAGGGTTTCTTTCCATCCTAATTGGGAGGAGGCTTGCTCTTGGTTCTCTTGACCTGCGCTTTTGCCAAAAATCATATTCCCAATGGAAATGAGTAAAAAGCCCAGAAAAACAGTTTGGAATCTCTCTTTGCTGTACCAAGTGCCCGATTCAATAAAATAGCTCCAAATCCACGCTACAGCAGCCCCGGGAATACCAATGGCAAAGGCCCTTTTGTAATCCCAAGAATTGGATTTCTTTTGGCGGTATATGCCCGCTAAGCCAGAAACGACAACGAGAAAAATTGAATTGGCTAGGGTGAATTTTACAATTTCATCAGATTGAATGCCGAGCTTGTGCAAGTACCAGGTAAGCAGGGGCACAAAAATAATTCCCCCTCCCACCCCGAGCAGGCCAGCGAGGAAGCCACCAACTGCGCCTACTGCAGGCAAGATTATCCAATCAATCCACTGCATTAGGGACTTAAAATACTTTTATATTCTGTGTCATCGCGAAGGACTTTTAGGGCTGCAAAAATATCAGGGTCTCCATCAAAAGCACTTTCATACAGCGCAGCATCAGAGTAGTATCTTTTTAAAATTTGTTGGCGCAATTTGTATTCTGCTTGGCTGCGGTATGCCTCTAGGCGGGTTCTGATTTCGGGTTCTAATTTTTTCGCCAAATCCACGGTATTTATAATAGACTGCAGCAAGGAGGCATCGTCAATGGTTTTCTTAAGAGAAGCTTGAATTTTATCAGCCAATAGTTTTGCAATTTTGGTTTCGGCTTCTTTCAAAAAAGCATCCATTTCAGAGGCTGTCAATTTAAATTCTCTTGACCCTGCAATGCTTTCATGCGTATTGCGATAGTGGTTTGCATAATCAAAAATAATGCGTTCATCTTCTAGCATTTTGAGCAGAATTTGACCTGCGTATTCATCCACTTCTATATCGGGGCGAATTCCACCGCCATCGTAAACGGTTCTTCCATGGCTGGTTTTAAATGCTTTGCGCAAGCTATCTGCCATTTTCCCAGCGCTGCCATCGGCATTGCGGTTTCTGTAGTCTAGCAATTGTATGCAGCGGCCACTGGGCGTATAATAGCGTGCGGTAGTGATTTTCATTTGGGTGCGGTAAGGCAATTGGAAATAGTTTTGAACCAAGCCTTTACCGTAACTATTGCGCCCTACAATAATCCCCCTGTCCATGTCTTGAATACTGCCGCTTACAACTTCTGAAGCGGATGCAGAACGAGAGTTAACCAATACTACCAGCGGTGTATTTGTGAAATTGCTTGCCGAACGGGTGGTCCAAGCGCGATTGCTTTCAGGGGTTTTCCCTTTCATATTTACCACCAATTGGCCTGGGCCAGTAAACAGTCCTACAATATCAACCGCTTCATTCAGCAATCCACCGCCGTTATCGCGCAGGTCTAGGATTACTTTTTTTAGTTTGCCTTCTTTATTCAACTCGGTGAGTGCATTTTGAATTTCTGCAGCGCATTTTTGACCAAATCCTTCGAGTTTAATGTATCCAGTTTCTTCATCAATCATACCGAAATAGGGCACATTTTTTGATACGACTTCGGCGCGTTTTACTGTTTTCTTGATTAGAGTGCCTTCTCTATCGACTTCTACTTCAACCTCAGATAGGGGAGCTCCGCGCAGAAAAACGCCCACATCTGAAATGGTTTTTCCTTTCATGTCTTGACCAGATATTTTTTTCAAAATATCACCGGGTCTTACATCGGCATTGGCGAAAGCATAGCCTGCAAATACATCTGAAACAACAGGGTATTGATTGCGAATAAATACGCGACAACCCACCCCCATTGTATTCGCCTTGTCTGTCTAGCAAGGCTTCCTCTGCTTGGCTTTCGCTGTAGAAATTGGTATAAGGGTCAAGAGAGGCGAGCATTGCGTCAAGCCCTTTGCGCATCATATCGCCGGGTTGCACATCATCTACAAAGTTTTTACCTGCCTCTTTGTATGCAGCGGCAAATATTTCAAGGTTCTTAGAGTATTCAAAGAGTTCATCATACACTTTAAACCCCGTGGTTAAGACAAAGGCAGAAATGGCAATGACCCATTGTTTGCGGATGCGTATCCTGATTTCCATAGAAGAATTACAAAAATAAGCGAAAGTTCAGTGGCTTTGATAGGAATGTAGATGTTAACTTTGCAGACCTTAAGGGTCTCGTAGTACAACGGATAGTATAGAAGCCTCCGAAGCTTTTGATCTGCGTTCGATTCGCAGCGAGACCGCCACGTAATTTTAACTGTTTCCAAGGTCTATTCTCAGTGGAAAAGGCCTAGATTTATTGCAGAAAAGTTGCATTTATTTTAATTCTTTAGTGGATTTGAATATGAATATATATTCTAACTTGGGTGGACGTCTTCATAGCAGCAGCATTCACAAAAAATGTACTGTCATGGTCTTGGTACTCTTTGCAATAGCCGGACTTCATGGGCAGGATAGCACACAGCATGGTAAAAAATTGGGGACTGCCTATATTGAGGTAAAAAACAACCTGCAAGACTTGACCTTTAATGACACAGTTTTAGCTGGATTTATATTGACAGGAAAAAAATCCGAAATTCTTTCGATTTCAAAGGGCAACTATGTCGTGAGTGAAAAACTGGGTAGACAGGTTTTTGCAAAAGTGCCTGGGGCGTTTGTGTATGATATGGACGGCACTGGGAATCAAATGCATGTCGCGTTTCGCGGTTTGGATCCACACCGGGGTTGGGAGTTTACCAATCGCAAGGATGGAATTCTTACCAATACGGATATGTACGGGTACCCTGCCAGCCATTTTAGCGTGCCATTAGAAGTTGTAGACCGCATTGAAATTGTTCGAGGTACTGGAAGTTTGCAATATGGTGCGCAATTCGGCGGCATGCTGAATTACGTAACTAAGGCTGCTGATAGCACCCGGCCATTTGCCATAGAGCAGCAAGTTTCTGCTGGTAATTTTGGAACAAGTTCTGCATTTACCCGCATTCATGGCACTCAGGGAAAGTGGAGTTATCAGCTGTGGATTCATCAGAGAAAAACTTTGGGCTACCGCAAATATTCCATGTCTACCTCACAAGCGCAAAGTGCGGTTATTGAATACAAAGCCTCTTCGCGCCTAAAAATGAGATGGGAATTTAGTCGAAGTCAATATTTGGCCCAAATTCCAGGGCCATTAAACGACAGTATGTTTCAAGCTGATCCACGCAGTGCCACACGTACCCGAAATTATTATAGTCCAGATATTCGTATTCCCTCTTTTCAATTGATTTGGACCCCTACAAAAGGACAGTCTGTGGTATGGCGCACGGGCTATTTGTATGGGCAAAGAAATAGTGTGATGTTTGATAAACCCAGCACCATTCCTGATACTGTGGATTTAGTGAATTTTTATTTTGCTAAGCGTCAGGTAGACCGAGATAGGTACCGCAGTTTTACAACAGAAGTTCGCTATAATTTGAGTTCTAAAATTGCTGGTAGAAAGCTATTGTTTACTTCAGGAGTTCAATGGATGCGCAATGCACTTCACCGCCGTCAACTGGGCGTTGGCCTCACGAGTTTTGGGTATTTTTTGGATGTTAGAGATGAAAAATATGGCCGTGCTTTGATGATGAACACGAATAATGTGGCACTGTTTTTTGAAAGTAATTACCAATGGACAAAGCGTTTTACAGCAGGATTTGGTGCCAGGTATGAACATGGCCAAAGTTTAATTTCAGGCACAATACGCGCATATCCAACCGATTCAATTCCTACTAAAATACAACATAAATTTCCGCTATTGGGTGGTTTTTTTCAATATTCTTTGCGGCATGGTTCAGTTTATGGAAGTATGTCACAAGCCTATCGTCCCGTGATATTTAAGGATATCATTCCAACTTCAACCTTTGAATTCACGGATCGGAATGTAAAAGATGCCTATGGCTATAATGCTGAGCTAGGAGTGCGCGGAAATGCGCACCGATTTACTTGGGATATCAGTGCATTTATGCTTCGTTATAACAACCGTTTAGGCAACTATGTCTCCAAGGATGCAATGGGTAATTTGGTTGTTTATAAGACCAATGTAGGCAATTCCTTACATCGCGGATTAGAGTGTTACATTGAGTATCACAACACCCTATTTGGAGAAATAAATTATTCCCTATATACAAGCACTTCATTTATGCAAGCTCGGTATATTTCTGGTTCTGTAAAAGTCGGAAATGACAATGTGTCCATCGCTGGAAATGATGTTGAATCTGCACCTGCATTTAACAGTAGAAATGGAATAAAATTGCAGCGATCTAAGTGGATTTTAGGTGTGCAATTCAGCTATACAGGCGAGAATTATTCGGATCCATTAAATACCTTGAAACCCAATGCCTCGGGCTCTATAGGACTGGTACCAGCCTATGCTTTGTGGGATGCAAGTATAGTTTATCTGCTGCAAGAAAATGTTAAGGCTACCGTTCAGTGCACCAACCTTGCGGATGTGAATTATTTTACAAAAAGACCGCAATTTTATCCGGGTCCCGGAATTTGGCCATCAGATGGCAGGGGAATCTTCGCTTCCCTCTTGTTTTCTCTGTAAAATATGCTCTTGAATTTTGGCAACAATTTGATCTAATTTGCATTCTGTGCCAAGCGGTGTAATGCTCAATGGGGTATTGTACTGCTTGTCATTGAGGTATGCCAACCACTTGCCGAATCCCCTAGATTGCGCGATTACTTCTTTAGGATTGTTGACATATACCAGCAAGAATCGCGTACTTTTAACATTTACGATTTCGATTTCAATGATGGTCTCCCAAGGGATAAAGTGCTTCCCTACCGCATTGGTATGGTTGAGTATGCCGCGGGAATTGATTATCAATGCAGGTTCATTATTTGCAATTTTTCTTATAATTACAAGGGAAGACGCGGTTAAAAAAACGACCGAAATAATAAATATGTAACGGATAACTTCTGAAAGGGTGATGCCACTGATTTCAGGGAACAAAAGCA
>JBEIRK010000198.1:0-3279 GCA_040376005.1 Flavobacteriales bacterium | reverse complement strand
CCTGGATCGCTGAACTCGTCTACTGCATAGTTCTGCTCTTCAAAGTATTTGCCGTCTTTGCCGCGTTTGAGGTTGGCAATGGCCTTAATGGCACCGGTGCTCACTTCCATTACAATGGCACAGCCATGGTCCGCTTCATTTGTAGCAAGTACACTGCGCAGCGAGTTTTGAGCCACATCCTGCAAACGCACGTCTAGGGTGGTGAATATGTCGTAGCCGTTGTAAGGATCTTTGTAATTGCCTACCGCAACAGGGCGCCACACATTTCCGGGCATGCGTTGTTCCATGCGCTGTCCGTCAGTGCCGCGAAGCAAACTGTCAAAGGCGCCTTCCAAGCCTACGTAAACTCCGTTTCTGCTGTACCCAATGGTGCGTTTTGCCAGATCACCCATGAAATACAGCCTGCGTGTTTGTTCCTCCCACCAAAATCCACTGGTGAATTTGCCCAAGTTGATTAACGGCCACTTTTTAATGGCTTTTACCTGAACAAAGGATAGCTCTTTTGCAATCACGGCATAGCGTGTTTTGTTTTTACGCAGGGTCAGAAGGTAGTTTTTCCATTCAGCGGTGCTGCGTTCTGGGAATTCAGTAGCGAGGTTTACGCAGAGGCTATCCAGCTTGTTTTTTATAATATCAGCCGTGAGTCCATCGGCGTGGGAGTCAAAAATGAGGCTGTAGGTGGGCACTGAAGTGGCCAACATGCTGCCATCACCTGCATAGATATTGCCACGGGTGGCTTTTACCTCAACTACGCGGGTATTTTTGTTCTTCATCGCCTTGCTGAATTCAGCATCTGTGCCCATCCATAAGCGGGCCGCGGCAACAATTACCGAAAGGCTAAATACCAAAGCCAGTGCGAAGACCACATAGGCCCGCATGAGAATGGCTCTGCGCACATTCACCTTACTTGCTGTCTTCTTCTTTGTATTCAATTTTAATCGGTGGGTTGGTCAGTTCTTTCAGTCCAGTATTCTTCAGTTTTTCAGCGATTTCACTCTGCTTAGAAAGATTGGTTACTTCACTTTCTAGGCTTATTTTCTCGCTGTGTAGCTCTTTCAATTCGCGGGTAAGGATTTCCTTTTTTCTGAGTGCTTTGTTCGCGTGGTGTTGGTTCCATATATAGAATAGCATCACGGCGAAGGCTACGAAGCCAAAGCGCACCCAAAGCCAGGGATTGGATCCGGGTACTTCCTCCTCAGGACCTGGATTTACCGAGGTAATGGGGTCTGGGTTTTCCTCTTTTAAATCTTCGTTTTCCATCAGTTTTTTATGGCGATTCTCATTTTGGCACTGCGCGCCCTTTTGTTTTGGGCGATTTCTTGATCGGTGGGGAGTATGGGTTTGCTGCCCATGGGTTTCAAGGGACGTTGAATATTCCCGTAGAGGTCTGTTTCTTTCTTACCTGTAAAGTTTCCGCTGTTGAAGAAGTTCTTAACCATGCGGTCTTCCAAGGAATGGTAGCTGATAACCACCAATTTTGCGCCTGTGTCAAGTACTTCCGATGCTTGAATGAGCATTTTTTCTAGGGCTTTCATTTCGCCATTTACTTCCATGCGCAGGGCTTGGAATACCTGACTCAAGTAGCGCGATGGGCTGGCCTTAGGAATGCAAGATTCAATAGCGGTTTTTAGTTCGCCTGTGGTGTGTATAGCTTTTGCAGCGCGGCGGGTGCAAATGATAGATGCCAGTTTGCGGGAGTTGGCAATTTCTCCATACACGTAAAATATGCGTGCGAGTTCTTCTTCGCTGCTACCATTGATAAGTGTGTCTGCGCTTTTGGCGGCGTCGCGGTCCATGCGCATGTCTAGCGGTCCGTCAAATCGGTGAGAGAATCCGCGTTCGGCCTCATCGATCTGGTGGCTGCTGATGCCGAGGTCGGCCAATATGCCCTGCACAGGAATGGCGTTGTAGTAACGCAGGTAGTGCTTGAGGAAAGAAAAGTTGTGGTGAATCAGCGTGAAACGCGCATCGTCGGGAACATTTTGCAAGGCGTCGTTGTCGCGGTCATAGGAGTACAGTTTTCCCTGCGCTGAGAGGTGGGCGAGGATTTCGCGGGAGTGTCCGCCACCCCCGAAGGTAACGTCCACATAGGTGCCATCAGGACTCTGTATGAGCTGGGCAACACTTTCGTGCAGTAGGACAGGGAGGTGGTATGGGTTCATGCGTGCAAACGGAGTTTACTCCAACCCGCCTGTTACAGATTACCTTTCTGCTGCTGATAGAAATTCTGCGCCAGCTTGCTCATTTCGTCGGCATCGACATCGAGCTCGCTTTCGTAGTGGTTCAGACTCCAGATTTCTACTTTGTTGCCAAATGCATTCAGCACGACATCATTTTGAAGATCTGCATATTCCAAAAGTTTCTTTGGAATAAGAATGCGTTGCGACGAATCGATAGGTACCAGGTTCGCACCGTTGGTAAAAATCCTCTTGAAGCGCCGAATTTCGGGGCTCATGAAGTCGTCGACTGCATTGAGTCTGGCCGTTTCTTTCAGCCATTCATCTTTGGTAAACAGTACCAGGCATTTCTCAAATCCACGGTTTACAACGAGCTGATTTCCAGCACTTTCAGGGAATTGCGCGCGCAGTCTGGAAGGCAGTGATAACCGCCCTTTGTCGTCCAGTTTGCATGTGAATTCTCCGATGTAACCCTGCATTTTTATAGGTTGAAATTCCGTCTGCTAAATAAAAACCAAAAAACCCACTTTTTCCCACATTCTCCCATTTTTAATCACTTGTTTTCCACAAAGCTCCCATTTGGGGCTGAATGGCGGATGTTAGGGGCTGTTTTGGCTTCACTTAATGCAGCAAAAATAGGCGGTTATATGCGAAAAACCTAATGATAGCAAGGGGGTGGGAAAATGTGGGTGAGATTTTAGTGTTTTAAGCCATTTTGAAGCTTTTGTGGGATTCATCAATTTTTCGTATTTTTGAATACCATGCGCCCTAGTTTTGTATTCCTGCTGCTCTGCATCTCCTGCTCCCTGTCAGCACAAAACGACCGCATGTTTGCCGCAGGCCCCGGTATCAATGGCTTTGGCCTTGCTGCCTCTCTCAAATTGTATCAGCCGGTTGATAATGTATCCCAGCTTACCAAAGGGGATTTACTCTTCGAATTAGGAAATATTCAAAGCCGCCGCGAAGTCGCACTTATCAACAATGCCTTGCAGAGTTCTGGCGTATATAAGTTCAATAAAATCAATTATGCCTGGACTTTGCGTTCCTATTATATGTTTCGCAAAAACCTCTTCCATAGGCCCGATCGCAAATCCATTGCGCT
>JBEIRK010000092.1:0-10284 GCA_040376005.1 Flavobacteriales bacterium | reverse complement strand
GCCTTCTATGCGCACGGCATGTTCTTTTCTGCTGTACACAATAATGTAGTTTAGGCCATCGCCTAGGGTATTCAATTCCCATTTTTTAAACACCCCTTTGGTGTATTCTAGGATGTTCACCCTTGCGGGCAACGAGTCTATCACCAACAGAAAAGCCTTGGCGCCACGCTTGGTTTCAAGGTTGCTGATAATATCCTGTATGGCTTTGTTTTGATCTGCCGAGAGCAATCCTGTTTGGTCTAGAATTGCGGTTTCGGGTCTGCTGAGGGTGTCTGAAGCGTAAGTAGTTGCTGCTGCCAACAGCGCGGTGAGTGTTATTAAGATATGTTTCATTCGAATTCTATGAGTATTTGGTTTTTGTCAACGGTTTGACCTTTATCTACCAAAATTCTTGCCACAGTGCCATCGCCACTGGCTTTGATGATATTTTCCATTTTCATGGCCTCCAATACCAATACTTTATCGCCTTTAGCAACGGTATCGCCCACCTTTACCGCTACATCTAGCACTAGGCCAGGCATAGGTGCTTTGATTTGGCTGGCGCCGGTATTGGTCATTTTATCCAAGCCCATGCTGTGCAACAAGTCGTCCAAGGGCTCTTTAATGGCTACGATGTGACGTTGGTTGTTCAGCAGGATTTCCATGGTTTTCTCGGCCTTGTTCAAGCTGATGAGTCTGGCGGTAAACACACGTCCGTTGGCGTGAATTAACAAGCGTCCATCCTCTGTTTTTTCGAGATTATACACCCCGTCGGTGGCTGGAAAATAGGTGCCTTCTTTTTCGAGTAATTCTACGGTGTTGTTGTATACAATGGCTTTCATCAGCTATTTCTTTCTATAACAAAGTTAATGAGATTTTTCATATGCCCTCGGTGTTCAGTATCTGGGGCGGTCTGTTCCAATATTTCAAAAGCTTGGTTGCGCAGTTCAATCATTTTGGTACGCGCGTATTCCATGCCCCCATGTTTTTCAATGAAGGCCACCACCTCTGTCATTTTTTGCGATTCGGAGGTTTTGCTTTTGATAAGAGATTTGATTCTTCGGGTTTCAGAACTACCTGCTTGCGCCATGGCGTAGAGTACTGGCAGGGTGAGTTTTTTTTCTTTGATGTCAATCCCGGCGGGTTTGCCACTTTTGTTGTCTCCAAAATCGAAAAGGTCATCGCGAATTTGGAAGGCCAGGCCAATGAGTTCACCGAATTGACGCATTTTTTCTTGTACTGCTGGGTCAGCAGTGGTGCTTGCAGCCCCAATTTGGCAGCAGCTGGCTATGAGGGAAGCTGTTTTTTTGCGAATGATTTCGAAGTAAATCTGCTCATTGGTGTCCATAAAACGGGCGCGTTCCAATTGCATCAGTTCGCCTTCACTCATTTCACGCACAGAGGTGGATAGGATTTCGAGCAGGTCGTAATCTTTATTTTCTACAGAAAGCAGCAGGCCTTTAGAAAGGAGAAAATCGCCCACCAATACGGCAATTTTATTTTTCCAAAGCGCATTGATTGAGAAAAAACCGCGTCGCTTGTAGCTTTCGTCTACCACATCATCATGCACCAGTGTGGCGGTATGCAGCAGTTCTACCAGGCTTGCCCCGCGGTAGGTTCTTTCGTTAATGGCGCCAAAAAGTGAGGCACTGTAAAGCACAAACATGGGGCGAATTTGTTTCCCTTTGCGCTTGACAATATAATTCATGATGGTGTCCAGCAGCGGCACGGAAGTCTTCATGCTGCCCCGAAACAAGGATTCGAAGGTTTCAAGTTCTGTGGCTATGGGCGCCTTTACCTGACCGATAGAAAGATTCATGAATGTTGCAACGAAGGTACAACTTTTGCAATCTTTGCACCGAATACAAATTTAAAAATCCATGAAATCCCTTGCCGCCTTTTTTCTTTTTATAGGACTCGCCAAACAATGTTCTAAAGTAGACACCTACGCCATGTTAGATAAAAACAACCATCCCGATATCGTTCATAAAATGGAAATGATATTGGCCCAAGACTTGAATTCCGACGACAGCGCCACTGCCGATTGGGCCAAAACCTTTATGGATGGCTTTGAAACGGAGTTTAAAAATTACCAGCCCGACCGCAAGGTGTTGGATAAATTGAAGAAACATGCCACAGAAGTGGAGGTAAAGGTTATTGGTGGCAATTGGTGTAGCGATACCCGCCGCGAAGTGCCCCGCCTGTGCAAGGTGTTGTATTTTATGGGTGTTCCTGCCGATAAGTACAGTTACTTCCGCGTAGACAAGTCTAAAAAGCCCGTAGACAATGATTTTGCAGCCAGCAGAACCATTGGTTCCGTGCCGGATATTGTGGTGTATAAAAACGGGGTAGAGATAGGGCGCATTATTGAAACCCCGAGAGAAAGTCTGGAAAAGGACTTGTTGGCCTTGCTGAAGTAATGCGGGTCGCTTAATTGCGGAATACCAGCGGAATCTGAGATTTTTTGATCACGGTAGCTTCAAAAAGGCCACTGAAAAAGAGGAGTGCATTCTTTTTTACCCGCACAAACCGGATGTATTTATTCACCATGAAGATGGTTAAGCCCAATACCAGCGCTGCCAATAGGTAAAATGGAGGGTTGTTGAACGCAGCCAAGCCGTTGTCGTAAAGGTCGGTGCCCAGCAGCCACAGGCAAATGGCCAAGAATGCGAGGAGCACCAGGTAGATACGGCGGTGTTTAAACCCTTTTAAGGTGAGGAAAACGTACATTTCGTGGTCCACGCCTTTGAGTCTGCCTTCTGCATAATCTGTGAGTCTGTTGTCTGCCGAAATGGTTTGCAGGGCAAAAGATTCATTGTCTGTTTCGCCAAAAAAGAATTTGGGTTTCCCATCCGATTTGAAATTCTCATCACTTAAATAGGTGAGTTCCAAGAGGGAATTCAAAATCTCCTGTCGGGATTTGGTAGCGGCGAGAAAAAAACGTTGGAAAGGGAATAGGAACATAGGATTATGAGCTTGCTTGTGATGTGAATTGAGAGGCTGCGGCAGCGATTTCAGCGAGCAAATTGGCATTGGCGAAGGCTCCATTGCCTACGACTACGATATCGGCGCCTGCCTGCCATGCCTGAGTGGCTTCAGCAGCGCTGCGGATACCGCCACCTGCGAAAAGCACGCCTTCCACTGTGTCGCGCACTGCGTGGATCATCGATGCAGGAATTGGGGCATCGGCACCACTGCCCGCATCCATATAGAATACTTTCATGCCCATCATTTCAGCCGCTAAGGCTGTAGCAGCGGCAATATCAGGTTTGTTATTGGGTAGGGGAATGGTATGGCTCATGTATAAGGCCGAGGTGAGTTTGCCGCTTTCTACAAGCATATATGCCGTAGGCAAGGTTTCTAAACCTGCTTTTTTAACCCATGGGGCAGCGGCTACTTGTTTTCCAATAAGGAATTCTGGATTGCGGCCACTTACCAAACTCAGAAATAGAATGGCATGGGCATGGGCACTCACTTGAATTTCATGACCAGGGAACAAAACGATATGTTTGGCGCCCATCTGTCTTAAAATTTGCACACAATCGTCGGTTTTCCCTTGTGTGATAAGGCTTCCACCCACCAAAAACCATTCAATACCCTGGGTAAGGGCGGCCGTTGCAACCTCACGAATGCGTGAATCCGGGTCGTCCGGGTCCATGAGCACCGCAACAGTTTTGCGCTGTTGTTGGCGAAGTTCTAGGAGTGATTGAAGCACATTCATTGCAAGTGCAAAGAAAGTAAAAAAATAGCATGGCTGTAAGGGGGATCTAAGGAAACCTTTTGGGGTCTAATTCCTAAAAAGTATACACAAGAGTAAAATGGTGGGTAAAGGGCACTTGACGGAGGGGCTTACCGATAAACTTTGGAACATTAAGATAATCAATTAGTTAATTAAAGAATCCGCGCCCAGTAAGGGCTCATATCGTTTTCAACGAACATAACCATTGGTATTTCAGGGAAAAGTCATTTTCTGTGGATAACACAATTGGTTATAATGGGTTGGTAGAGAATAGTTTTGAATCCCTAACGTTAAAAAAATACCACTCCAACCTCCAATATACACAAGTATGAGCCAAGAAGCTACCGTAAACACAGAAGGCCTTAAATTCAGAAGGCGCAACACCAAGGAAGGTGTATCTCCATTCGACCTGTTCCAGTATGACCTGAGAACATCGGTAATTAAGAAACCAGACGGTTCTACAGTATTCGAAATGAAGAATGTAGAAGTGCCTTCAGGCTGGAGCCAAGTGGCTACGGATATTTTGGCGCAAAAATACTTCAGAAAAGCAGGAGTGCCACAAGAGGATGGTACTTTGGGAAGTGAGAGAAGTGCCAAGCAGGTGGTACATCGTTTGGCAAACTGCTGGAGGCAGTGGGGTGAGAAGCATGGTTATTTTGCTACGAGCAATGATGCTCAAGTATTCTACGAGGAGCTTGTGTACTCCATGATGGATCAGCAATCTGCGCCAAACTCGCCTCAGTGGTTCAACACGGGTTTGTATAGCAGCTATGCAATTACAGGTAAGCCACAGGGTCACTACTACGTAGATCCTGATACCGAGAAGCTTATGAAGAGCACCTCGGCATACGAAAGACCACAGCCACACGCTTGTTTCATTTTGTCGGTTGACGATGATTTGGTAAACGAAGGTGGTATTATGGATTTGTGGGTTCGTGAGGCACGTATCTTCAAATATGGTTCAGGTGTGGGTACCAACTTTAGCCGTGTTCGTGGTGCAGGTGAAAAACTTTCAGGTGGCGGAACCAGTTCTGGTTTGATGAGCTTCTTGAAAATTGGTGACCGCGCTGCTGGTGCAATCAAATCTGGTGGTACTACCCGTCGCGCAGCGAAAATGGTCTGCCTAGATTTGGATCACCCAGAGGCTATGGAGTTTATCCAATGGAAGCAACAAGAAGAGAAAAAGGTTGCTGCCTTGATCAATTCAGGTTACTCAAACGACTATGAAGGTGAAGCGTATGCCACCGTTTCCGGTCAGAACTCGAACAACTCTATTCGTATTAACAATAAGTTCTTCGACAAGTTGAAGAACAACGAAGATTGGGAATTTACAGCACGCAGCACTGGTGAGGTAATGAATACCTTGCCTGCTACCGAAGTTTGGGATGCCATTGGCAAAGCGGCTTGGGCTTGTGCAGATCCTGGAGTGCAGTATGACGATACCATCAATGAGTGGCACACTTGCCCAGAAGGGGGTCGTATCAACGCCTCTAACCCTTGCAGTGAGTATATGTTCTTGGACAACACTGCATGTAACTTGGCTTCATTGAACTTGCGCAAGTTCTTTGATGAAAACAACAAGCATTTTGACGTTGAGTCATTTGAATATGCAAGCCGCTTGTGGACTGCAGTACTTGAAATTTCTGTGTTGATGGCACAGTTCCCAAGTAAGGAAGTAGCGCAGTTGAGCTATGACTACCGCACCTTGGGCTTGGGTTATGCCAACTTGGGTTCTATGTTGATGGCTGCGGGTATTGCGTATGACAGCAAAGAAGCTACTGCAATTTGCGGAGCTATCACTGCGATTCTTACCGGTACTGCCTATGCTACCAGTGCAGAAATGGCTGCTGTAAAAGGTCCATTCCGCATGTATGAGAAGAACAAGAAGCACATGATGCGCGTAATTCGCAACCACAGATACGCGGCCTACAATACGCCATTGGCATTTGAAGGTTTGGGTATTAAGCCTGTGTGCATCGATGAGAAATTCTGCCCTGATTACCTAATGAAGTCTGCGTGCAATGCATGGGACAAAGCGGTACAGTGGGGTGAGAAATATGGCTTCCGCAATGCACAATCTACCGTTATTGCTCCAACTGGAACTATCGGTTTGTTGATGGATTGCGATACCACAGGTATTGAGCCTGACTTCGCGTTGGTGAAGTACAAAAAATTGAGTGGTGGTGGATACTTCAAAATTGTAAACCACACGGTTCCTGTAGCCTTGAAAAACTTGGGCTATTCTGAGGAGCAGGTGATTGATATCGTAAACTATGCAAAAGGACACCAGACCTTTGCAAACGCGCCTGGTATCAACCACGATGCATTGCGTGCAAAAGGTTTTGATAATAGCGATATCGCGAAAATCGAAGCAGAAGCACCAGCAGCGTTCGAGATCGGCTTTATTTTCAACAAATTCACCTTGGGTGAAGATGTGTTGAAGCGCGTGGGTCTTACTCCTGAGCAGTACAATGCACCTGGTTTCAACATGCTTGCTGCTTTGGGCTTTAGCCGCGAAGACATCGAAGCAACCAACGACTTCGTTGCGGGTACCATGACCATTGAAGGTGCACCTCACTTGAAGGAAGAGCACTATCCTGTATTTGATTGCGCAAGCAAGTGTGGTAACAAAGGGGTGCGTTACATCCATCCTTTTGCACACATCCGCATGATGGCGGCTGCACAGCCTTTCATTTCAGGTGCAATTAGCAAAACCATCAACTTGCCTCACGAAGCGGTTGAAGAAGATATCAAAGCATGTTACGAGTTGAGCTGGAAGTTGGGCTTGAAAGCAAACGCACTTTACCGTGATGGTTGCAAATTGAGCCAACCTTTGAGCAATAAATCTGAGACTGCAGAAGCTGAAGAGAAGGCAGAAGCAAAATCAGATGCAGTAGCAAGCAGCGAAGGACAGGTAATCCGTTTTGCGGAAGAACTTACTCCAGAAATCGTATTGGAAGCGGCAAAACGCATCTTGAACGAAAGTCCTGATACCAAGTTCAAGCGCCAATTGTCAAACATTGTTGAGAAGAAGCGTCTGCCAAACAAGCGCAATGGCTTTACTCAAAAAGGCAAAGTGGGCGGACAAACCATCTTCGTTCGCACAGGGGAATACAGCGACGGTACTTTGGGTGAAATCTTCATTGATATGCACAAAGAAGGCGCAAGTTTCCGCAGCTTGGTGAACTGCTTCTCTATCGCAGTATCTGTAGGCTTGCAGTACGGTGTTCCATTGGAAGAGTTCGTAGACAAGTTTGCCTTTACCCGTTTCGAACCAAGCGGTATGGTAGAAGGCCACCCGAATGTGAAGAATGCAACATCTATTGTTGACTATATCTTCCGTTTGTTGGGCTTCGAATACCTACAGCGCGAAGATTTGGTACAAGTGAAGCCTACAGAGCACCACAATACTGAGTCAAAAGCTGAGGCACCTGTAGTAAGTGAGTTTATTCCACTTAGCGCACCAGAGCCTGTGTTGAATATCAACCAAGATGCACTTACAGAGGCGATGAACAGCAAGAAAACCATGCAGGATCACTTGCGTGAGGTTCAAAGCGACGCGCCAGCTTGTAACGTATGCGGACACATTACCGTGCGTTCAGGCACCTGCTACAAATGCTTGAACTGTGGAAACAGTTTGGGTTGTAGCTAAGCAATATTATGCAACTAGGCGAGAAGATACGGCTAGCAAGATTGTTAAAAGGGTATAGCCAGGAATATCTGGCTACCCTTTTTGGTCATTCTCAGAACTGGATGCATAATGTAGAAACAGGCAAGACTGAAGTAACTGCCGAGATTCTTGAGAAGGCGGCTGATTTATTAGATATATCATTAGAGGATTTATTACAGATAGGTTCATCTAGTACTTTTCTTCGCTGTGTAAATAGCGGCAATCACAATACTTATCACATTCAAAATGATCTTGAAGAAATCAAAGTTCTTTTAAAGTCTATAGCTGAAAGTTTGAAGAATAAGTAATAGGTGCTAGCTATTATTAATAGCTATTGCAAGAAAGCAGCATTTTGTTTTTTTGTAATTATGAAGAAAAAAAATATACTTTTAGTACTTCCATTTCTTACTGTTGCATTTTTTTATAGTTGTAAGAAGGATGTTGTTTCTAAAGATCAATCCTCAACAAGTACCGTTGACAATCAAAGTGTTGTTAATTCATTCACCCCTGTACACTATGAAGAATTGTATGATTCAATAGTAAAGTGTGGGTCTTTGGCTCTAATCCAGATTATGCAGAATAACGAATACAGGCAAATCATTAACTCCGAGGTCTCAAAAGCATTCGATGGTGATGATAATGCATTGTTTAAAAATTTGAATTCAGCATTTAACACCCAAAATTATAACCTTGAGCAATTAATGACTGCTTCTGTTTTAGCTTCTACTAACCCTGAGTACAGTTATCTAGTGCCCCAAGTTATAAATGGATTCCCGTATTTTGAAAGCATATCATATGCTCAAATTCTAATTCCAAACTTTGAAAGTTACAATATTAATGTTCCGCACACAGTTGCTCAAAATATAGATGATAATGATAATTTACCGGGTTATAAAATTAACAATGGGGTGCTTCAAGTAGTAAATGTAGATGAACAATTTGCAATTGAGAATCCTGTTTATGTAGTAATGGTTAACGAGAGAGTTAACAGCCTAGGAATTGTTTCGTCAGAGCTTATCAAAGATTCTAATGAAGATGAGAATTTGTTAAATAAAGTAAAGAACCGGGCAGAAAAATCTTTACTAGAGTTGAAAATAAGTCGTGTGAAGGTATGGACCAAAAAGGAGAAATGGGGAAGAGCAGATGTTTCTTTTGTAGCCGCTACTTACGGGGGTGTTGGAAACGTTTGTGATAATCCTAAAGCCCGTGGTGGTGATTTAAATAAGTTCTCAACCAATGAGATGTCAACATGGAAAGGTTATAGATGGACTATTCCAGCCATATTTTGGCCGGTTTCAGATAAAGATGATACATGGAAACCTGAACGCACTTGTTACGTCGTTTTATATGAATATGATAAGCGAAATAAATGGTCCAAAACAATGAGCCCAACGGGATGTTCAAATATAAAGTTAACATTTAGTGCAAAGCAAAGTATTTACGGTGATGTTTATCCCAGCAGAAATGATTTCCTTGGTGTACCCAAAGACAAAGGAACAACCAAGATATACGGATTTGCCCAAGCCCAATTGGAGTTTGAGAGTGACTGGGTTTGGGATAATATTTAAATAAAAAATCATGATTAAACAGGCAGTTGCGATTGTGTTATTATCTTTAGGGCTGTTTTCACATGCTTATGGGCAACTGACTCTGAGCCCCAGATTGCAGCTGCCTGTTCAAATGACTAGATTTCATGTTTTTGGTGATAAAGTAGCGGGTTTTCCAGAGAATTCACAATCAGTTGGTGGTAACTCTTGGTCAGTAAGTCGTGGAATTGGTCTTTTTATTTCCAAGGAGTATAAAAAATTCCAGGTTGATTTTGGTACAGGCTTTACTCAAGATAAAATGCGTGTTTCACTTGCTAGTGTCTCGATTCCAGATTTTAAATATAAGCCTATATATTTGATTCGAGATTTCGCATTCGTGGAGGTCGCAGTATTCAATAAAGTGAGTTTAAATCCAAAAGTTAAACTTGCATTTGGGTTAAATTATAGGTTTAGTTTTAATAGTTGGAAACCGTTTTTTATTGATACATTAAGTATTTTGGCTAACCCTAAAGCAGCATATAGTGGCGAAGTTGATATTCTCAATGTCTATTTTACAAGTCAAAGTCGATTCGATTATAATCATCAAATTGGATTTGGTTTGTCGGGGAGTTATCTGCTAAACAGAAACGTTTCTTTGGTTTTAGGTACTAAAATGTTTAAAGGTATCAAGTCACAATGGTTCACATCGGCATATGAGCTTCAATTTGGTCAGGTAGAGTCTAGCTATCATGTATTTGATGGCTCGGGTTTTGAGATTAGCTTTGGAGTTTTATATAATTTGGCAAGCATGAAATCGAAGGATTCGTAAGATTACGCAATGTCGAAATACAAACAGTAAGTATTAATGAAAATCAAAAAGCCTCATCCTGCATATTACTGGGTACTTCCGGTCTTTATCCTGTATTTCTTCTTACAATCTATACTATTAGGTTCTAATGTTACTGAGTACTATGAAGTGGGGGTGCCAATATTCTGTGCACTCCTACTGTCTCTTGGTTTTATCTTTAAAGACTATTCTCGTAGGAAACGACTTTTGGTGCTTGTAATAATTGCGCCCCTGATACTGTCTTTGGTGATGAAATACCTATAAGTGTTCTCTATGAACACGATTGTGTTGCTTCTAGAAGCCATTTCAAGCCCCTAGAATGCATTAAGCACAAAAAAGGGAGCCCACTTTTTAAATTCATGCGATACAGCCTTACATTCTTACAATTCGGATAACTTCCGACTTGTCTTCCCAGCGCACTAAAAAGTTGTAGATACCTTGAGCATAATTGCTCCATTACTCAAAATTCCAACCCATGGTAACACTCAATGCCACTTGTTTTTGGCGGTTGGTTACAGTGGCT
>JBEIRK010000253.1:0-1628 GCA_040376005.1 Flavobacteriales bacterium | reverse complement strand
TGAAAATTCATTTCAGACTCCCCTTGCTTCACCCCATCATACACATCGGGCAACACGACATCAGGAATCACCCCTCTCAATTGTGTGGTTCCTCCATCTATGCGGTAAAACTTTTGGATGGTCACTTTTACCTGACCAAAACCTTTAGGAAAATCAGTGCTGCTGCTCCCTTGAATAGGCAGGAACGTTTGAACCGTTCCCTTACCAAAGGTACTCTTGGTACCCAAAATAACCGCACGGTTATAATCTTGCATGGCCGCTGCGAGAATTTCACTGGCAGAGGCACTGTAGGTGTTTGTCAACAGCACCAGCGGGCCATCCCATGTAATTCCATTATTCGGATCATCGGCTTGTTGGGTTTGCCCATTGGGATAGCGCACCTGCACCATAGGCCCGTTTTTCACAAACAAACCACCCATCTGAATGGCATCAATCAAAGAGCCACCGCCGTTGTTTCTTAAATCCAATACGATGCCTTGAACCCCTTCTTCCTTCAATCTCTCTAATTCTTTTTTAACATCGTCCGAGCAATTGCGGCCTCTGCCTTTTTCGTTAAAATCAGCATAGAAACTGGGCAGGTGAATAAGTCCATATTTTGAACCATTGTGGTTGATGACCGCACTTCTGGCGTAGCTTTCTTCAATAACCACCACATCGCGAACAATAGGAATGACTTTTATTGTACCATCCGGTTTTTTCACCGTTAACCGCACTTCTGTGCCCTTTTTGCCGCGTACGAGTTGAATGGCGTCATCCAACTTCATATCTACAACATCCACGGGTTCTCCTGCTCCTTGCGCCACCTTTATAATTAGGTCTCCGGCCTTAAGTTCGCCCTGTTTGTAAGAAGCGCTGCCGGGCACAATTCTCTCTACCTTAACATATCCATCTCTTTCGGTAAGTGTAGCGCCAATACCTTCCAATTTGCCTGTCATTCCAATATCAAAATTGGCTTTATCCTCAGGTGGGAAATAGTTGGTATGCGGATCATACACTTCCGTTATTGAATTCACATAAAAAGAAATCTGATCGCGGCGGTCCATTTTGCGCCAGCGCTTAAACCAATCGGTGACATACTTTTTGGTCTCTTCCCTAGACTTAATCTCTATGCTATCATAGGACTGAATTTTGGTTGTAGCTTTTAAAGAATCAGGCAAGCTCTCTCTATTCTTTTGAGCCTCCAATTTGCGGTACACACGGTCTACCGTTTGATACTTTAACCAAAGCTTCCATTCCGACTTCAATTGTGGAATATCTGCTTGGTACTTTGTTACAGTCTCGCGCACGGTATAGCTTTCTTTACCCGCAAAATCATAGGGCTTAGCAAGCTCAGTAACAGCAAAAGACTCAATAACATTCAAGCGTCCCATCATGATGGACCACGCAGTATCGAAAAAATCAAATCTTCCTGCTTTGATTTGGTCATCAATACTGGTTTCGTATTTCTTTAATTTGGCAATATCCTTATTGGTAAAAAAGCGTTTGTCGTTATCTAGCTTCTCCAGCACATTGGCATACACTTTTTTGGAAAAGTCATCATCCAATTTTGGCGCACTGTAGTGTTCCTCCTTGAGTATATTGGTGATTTTCACCAGCAAGCCATCACCAGTAGCAAGTTTTTTATTGCT
>JBEIRK010000205.1:0-2813 GCA_040376005.1 Flavobacteriales bacterium | reverse complement strand
CGCAATAATTGCTGTAGATAAAGTATAAAAATTATATCCTAAATGGCTTTATAACATGGGGTTGTGCGTAGGGAAAACCTGTTGAAAACCTACAAGCCATCTCAAAAGTTCATTTGGTCAATTTATTTAGTTCTAATAATTAATATTAATTCCCCTGCGTATTTTGTCGAAATCTTTCGTTGGCCCGTTTTTTCAGGCCACCAGCCTGAAATGCACGAATCGCCTCAGTTTTCACTAAAATACTTGAAATTGCCTCAAATGCCTTTTTTGAGATGGCTTGTATATAAATTGCACGATAATTATCTGTTGAAACGAATAACAAATGTGTGCGAAATACACAAAGAATATTCACGATATGTCTTATGGTATAGAATACTATTTCAAGTAAAATAGGGTGCATAAAAAACCCCGTCGCATTTCGTGTGACGGGGTTTCTAGAATATAGCTTCAATTATTTATCGAACGCTTTGTCGATCAATTCGAGCAAGTAGGTTCTGTGATCGCGGGTGTCTTTATCCGGACTCACCGCCAATTTTAATTTTTTCTGAAGGTCAAGGAGTTGCGCTGTAGCTCTGGCTTGAGAAATGTTGTCGTAAGGCACCGCATTTTTAAATCCAGCAATGGCAGTCAAGTATTTTACATAATTGATTTGCAATACCTGACGGTGTGAATTCACCGAACCCGCCATGTCATCTTTGAAGATAGCATCGGTAAGGTCGGTCATCATTTCACCTACAGAGTATAGGTTGCCATATTCGCGGCTATCGGTAAGACGTTGCAATACCGATGGGCTCAACAAGTGCATAAGTACCTGCATTTGTGCATTTTCAACTTGGTCGTGAAGTTTTGGATCTTCAGAATCTGCAAAGAAATTATACCCTCTGCGCTGCTTTTGCAAATAAGGCGCTAGGCTGTCAGGCACGTCCATGGCATTGGGTGCAAAGGCGTATTTGGCCAATGCCTTCATCGCGCGTTTTTGATCGGTATACGAAACGGGAGTGTACGGCTGTTTTGGCGCCGCTGAACCTGGAGCTACACGTTCAACATATACACCACCTACGTAACGGCTAATGACACCCAGCATAGTAGCTTGACCACCCATGAGAGAGCCGTATGCATTGCGCAGCTCTTGGTAGCTTTCTCCGCTGTTCCCATAGCGCTGAAGCAAACCTGGCATGAGTTTTTGCACCATTTCTATGCGTTCGGTGCTGTAGGTAATGGCATCCCCTGAAAGGTCGTTAATCATGACCCTTGGGTCTATGCCTTTACCGGGCGAACGCATATCATCCGCGTCATTGCCAAAAGTGAGGATTTTCTCACCACTGCGGGCAAGTATTTTTTGCAAACGCGCAGCTTCTTCTTCTGGACTGCTGGCAGCTACAGAATACCCAAATTCAATGGCCCAAAGGTCATAAGGTCCGGGTGCTGTTTGGCAATAGTCAATTTTGTCATTGCCATTGTGGTGCAGGTTGAGTGCAGGATAATCCATTACACTGCCAATCAGACCTTTGGCTTGTGTGTTTTCGTAATTCTTCAGTTCTGCGGGAGAAAGCAACTGAGATGCCTTCATATTGTGCTGCAATCCAAGGGTATGGCCCATTTCATGCAATACCAAATAGTGCAGCGATTGCTGAATCAAACGGGTCATTTCAATTTCTGAAGCACCTGCAGCTTGAAGCATTTGCATGCCCAGCTGGGTTTCTGCGTGCAGTTGGTGACCAGCTTCGCAATAATGTTGGTCAGAACCGCGAATTTCAAATAGTTTTTCAGCGCTTACCCTGTTGGTGACAAAGATGTATTCAAACATGATGTCAGCACCCAGGATTTCGCCGGTGCGTGGATTTACGAAGCTTGGGCCATAGCCACCAAAAGGAGGTTGCGGAGATGAGGTCCAGCGCAATACATTATATCTGATGTCACCGGCATCCCAAGTGGCAGTGTCGGGTTGTTCAAAAATTTGAACGGCATTGATAAAGCCGAGGGGTTCAAATGCTTTATTCCATTGCATGGCCGCATTTTTAATAATAGGTCTATACTCCATAGGCGTGGTGTTTTCAATCCACCACACAATAGGTTGCACGGGTTCGCTTTTTTCAGCAGTTGGGTCTTTTTTAACCAAGTTCCAACGGTGAATTAAGTCGCGGTAGTTTACCGCATCGGTTGTGGTCATATCGTTTACTTCTTCTGCGAAGTAGCCAATACGTGGATCGTCAAAACGAGGTTGGTATTCGTTCTGCGGCATAGCAATAATGCTGTGCTGCATGGTTACCACTACAGAACGCGCGTCGGTCACGGGCTCAGAACCGCCGTTGGACGGGTAGGGATTGTCGAATACATAACGCACAACCAAGTCCATGTTTGCAGGATAGTTACGCACGCTTTCATAGCGGGTTTTTGGCTTAGAAAGCATACCCATAGAGAATCCACCGCCTGGTCCTGGACGTGGTGTAGGCTTTATTTGGTGCAGTTTTTCGGTTAGGAACAATTCATCTGCATCTACCAAGTATTCGCCTGTCTTTTCGTCCATGGCCTGTATTTTTTCAAAGGCAAGGGGTGCGTTGGAGATATTGGTGCTTGCGCTGCGCGATAATGTGCTGCTTGGGTCGAAGTAGAATTGTGTGTTTTGTTGTTCAAACTCAATGTTATCATACACTTTTTTCACTTTGAACACACGGCTACCGCGAAATTGGCCTTTGTGAAAACCAGCATCTAACACGCCATTTTCGGTATAGGTAAAGTGGATGTACTCCTTGTCGAGTTGGTCCTTTTTAATAGCCATAAACAGTTGGCCATTGGTGGTGTCGCGGTAAAGG
>JBEIRK010000042.1:0-18548 GCA_040376005.1 Flavobacteriales bacterium | reverse complement strand
TTTAAGTGAAATATTAAAATCAGTTATAGTTTATCCTAACCCAGTAGCCAATGAATTACATATTGAGTTGCCAGGAAATACAGAATCCGCAAATTTTGAAATACTCAGCGCAACGGGAGCCCTTGTATACAAAGGAAGTGTGAACGAAAGAACAACAGTTCCAACAACAAGTTTCCCCTCCGGTGTATATGTGATAAAAATTGAAAATGGCTCTGCATTTGAATTTAAGAAAATAATAAAAGACTAAACAGCAAATAAAATCAGTATGAAATCAAAACGAACGGGTGCAAGCAAATTGCACCCGTTCGTTTTTTTAAAGAGAAAGTGTAATACTCCCCGATTTTGAGACCATCAGTATAGTTAATACGAAATTACTAAATTTGACTATACGAAATAACCCAAACAAGAACGACAACTCACCCAATGGTTTTTATACCCCATCTCAGGTAAGGGTGATTTTCCAGTGTTTATGTTTGTGCATAAAATGAATGTCAGCATCAACCAAGATTCAAGTTGATTTTGGTTGGTCAAAAGACACAACCAAAGGGAAATCGGTGAATAAGCGGATTAAGGCATTTCGTTGAGTCTGCCAGCGGGCCCACCCAAGAGTTCACTGAAACCAAGCTCGCCATCCCAACGCAATCAAAACAAGGCTTTCAGATATCTGGAAGCCTTCTTTTAGGCCGTTTTAAAACATCCGTCGGGCCATTTAAGCAAGTTTTCCACAAGCTTTTCATGTGTCCTGTCAATTGAAATAGCCTTTTTGTAAATCATTTAGCATAGTCTATATATTGGGCTAGCAATCACCTGAGTATGAGACCGAATTTTGCGGCATCAAAATTAAAATAACACATAATGAAAAACTTTCTCACAATGGCACTCATAGTGCTTTTGTCCGCGCTGCCCGGCAGAGCAAGCGCGCAATCAGGCGATTTCGTAACCAGATGGAATCTAGCCACGACAGGTAGTGGTGCTACCCAACTAACTTTTGGTACCGCAACCAGTGGCACCGTAAGTTACTCTTGGACAGAAGTAAGCCCAGGTACGGCAAGCGGTTCGGGCACCTTCTCAGGTGCTAGCTTGACCATTACAGGTTTGCCAACGGGTGCTACCATTCGTTTGCGTATTTCTCGAACGAATTTCAAAAGAGTATTTCTTAACAGTTCTACAGACCAAGCAAGATTATTGGATATAGAACAATGGGGTACAACGGCATGGAGCAATTTTCAAAACGCATTTTTTGGATGTTCTAACTTAAACATTACTGCTACGGACATTCCTATTTTAGATTCTATGACCACTACACGTATGGATCAAATGTTTCAAGGTTGTTCAAAATTAAATGGCCCTACGAACATCGGTTCTTGGAATGTGTCAAAAGTAACCGTTATGACTTCATTGTTTCTTAGTTGCTCGATTTTCAATCAAAACGTAAGCAGCTGGAACACTGCAAATGTAGTTTCTATGGTAAATATGTTTGGTAATGCAGTAGCTTTCAATCAAAACCTAGGCAACTGGACACTGAAATCCGGTGTTAGTTTGAGTGGTATGCTAAACAATTGCGGTATGAGTTGTGCTAACTATTCGTCCACGCTTATTGGGTGGAACGCCTCTGGCCCTAGCGGTTTAATACTTGGTGCTTCTGGCAGAACTTATGGCTCTATTGCCACAGCAGCTAAAGCCAATTTGGTTTTAGCAATTGGTAGTGGTGGCAAAGGATGGACTATTACAGATGGTGGTCTAGGCACTTGTCCTTCAAAAAAATACTGGTCCGGCACCGGCACCTGGAATGCCAGCAACGTTAACTGGGGAACAACTTCGGGCGGTCCTTATACCGTCGCGGCATTTATCCCGGGCGATACTGCCATCTTCGAGGGAACCGCAGGCACCGTTACAGTATCGTCTCCGAACAATCCTGACGCCATGATATTTGATGTCTCCGGCTACACGTTGAGCAGTGGTACAATTACGTTCTATGCCAATCCCTGCACCATCACCGCTGGCTCCGGTATTTCCGCCACAATCGGCTCGGTGCTCGCGGGTTCAAGCCGACGCTTGACCAAAGCAGGGTTAGGAACTTTGGTTTTAACAAATGCCAATACCTATTCAGGTGGAACCACGCTAAGCGCAGGAACGCTGAATGTTAACAATGCAAGTGCATTAGGCACTGCTGCTGGAACCTTCACCATTGGCGGTGGTACGATTGACAATACTTCTGGAGCAGCCATTACTACGGTTAATTATCCGCTGGCATTGAATGCTGATTTTACCTTTACCGGAACAAATGACCTTAATTTAGGCACTGGTGCTGTAACCATGAGTGCCAGCAGGCAGCTTACAACTGCTGCCAATACCCTTACCATTGGCGGTGTAATTAACGATAATACAAAAAGCTTAACGAAGTTAGGTATTGGTCAATTATCATTCGCAGCGCAAGCGGTAACTTTAAATGAACTAACGATAAGCGCAGGTACTTTGAGGTCTACATCTGGTAACTTAAGTGTATCAGGAGGTTTCGCAAACAATGGCACTTTTACGCACAATAGCGGAACCGCTGTTTTTGCAGGTACAAATGCGCAAACCATTTCAGGGAGCAGTACAACTACTTTTAATAATTTAACAATATCCAATTCTAGTGTTACAGGTGTTACACTAAATTCACCTGCCAATGTGAACACATTGTTAACCCTAACTAATGGTTTGGTAAATACTACTGCAACGAATATTATAACACTTTTAAATGGTGCTACAACATCCATAGGAAGCAGTGTTTCCTATATTAATGGTCCTATGGGTTATGTTAAAGCTTCTTCAGGTTCATCAACACTTAATTTACCACTGGGTAAGTCAAAGGATTGGAGGCCTGAAGAATTAACGGTTAACCACGGAACTGCAACCAGTTATACTTATGTGGCTGAACTTTTCAACGGTGATGCCAATGCTTTTGGATACACACTACCATCCACTATCAATAACGTATCATCCATACATTATGTCGATATTGTAAGAAACATTACCGGTGGAGCAGCTTCAAATGCTGATTTAACCGGTGCTACGATTAGAATGTATTATAGCACAACGAATGGCGCAGGTGATTCGGTATTGGATTATACGAACCTCAAGATCGCAAAAGCGCCTATTGGAGGACCAGCTTGGGAAGATATTGGTGGAACTGCCACCGCAAACGGTACTGGAAATATTTTATCTAACAGTTTCACCACTTTTGGTAGGTTTGCTCTTTCCAATAACACAGGAGGTGCAAATCCTCTTCCAATAGTATTGCTTTCATTTACTGCCAAACCAAATGGCGATGATGTTGATTTGAATTGGACAACTTCGGTTGAAATCAATAATGACTTTTTTACGGTAGAAAGATCGCAAGATGGAGAGAACTTTAGTTTTGTTAGCACTGTTGAAGGGGCTGGGAATAGCATGATACTTAAAAAGTATTATACGAAAGATGTACAAGCTTATTCAGGTATATCTTATTATCGGTTAAAGCAAACGGATTATAGTGGCCATTACCAATACTCCAATATCATCGCTGTGAAATTTTTAAGTGAAATATTAAAATCAGTTATAGTTTATCCTAACCCAGTAGCCAATGAATTACATATTGAGTTGCCAGGAAATACAGAATCCGCAAATTTTGAAATACTCAGCGCAACGGGAGCCCTGGTATATAAAGGAAGTGTGAACGAAAAAATAACAGTTTCAACAACAAGTTTCTCCTCCGGTGTATATGTGATAAAAATTGAAAATGGCTCTGCATTTGAATTTAAGAAAATAATAAAAGACTAAACAGCAAATAAATCATTATAAAATCAAAACGAACGGGTGCAAGTAAATTGCACCCGTTCGTTTTTTTTAAAGAGAAAGTTATAGTAAATTACTACAAAACAATAACTGGAAAAGAACTCAATAAAACTTCAAACACAAATCGAAGGTGTTTGGCAATGAATATGCAAATACTTAGTAAAATGCATTGGGACAGGATGTTAAACTGATTTATCTAAGGAAAAAGCAACAAAACAACAATGCAATGTTGGCGTTTTGTAGCGATGGCAAAAAAAGTTGATTGCGGAACATCAAGGAAAAGGTTAAATAGTCACATCTGCAAGCGAATATACTTCATAACCTAAACTGGAGAATATAATTAAGTACTATTACCCGGTTTGTACATAAGCGCAGCAAGGGTATTTCTGAGAGCCCTGCGCCATAGCGGCTTGTGAATTCTAATATTAATTGGCCGAATTTCGGGGGAGCCGACAATAGCCTTCAATTTGAGCTACAATTCGACCTGAATTGAGTCACAAATAGTAAAAGCCGCATTTCTCAAAGTGCTCTGGAGTTAGAAGCGAGCTGCTCGTGCTCTATGAACGGATCAAGCCAATAATGTCTTCTTGACAGCAGCCCGCAATTTGCTGTCCACCTTCACTCTTCGGCATATTGATTCCAATTTCTCACAGCATTAGAAACCCTTTCAACAATCTTTCCAGCCTGTTTGATATTCATTCGCCTGGCGACTTCCAAAAAATCCGCATGTCCGATTCCTTCTCGTTTTCCATTCACCGTCATGGATTGACTGCTTACCCAAGTGCTTCCCGGACGGTAAGCATGGCTAATGTCATATGCTGGTGACAAACTCCATTTGCCATTCTTGTCCATCAGAAACGCAAAGTTCTTTGTGTGATCATCGCAGTTACGGGAGAGAACATTAAAAACCATGCGGGTAAACATTTGTTCTGCTTCTGGGTATGGTAACCCAAGCATACGCATGGTTTCAAAGAGTTGCTCGTAAGCAAAATACCCAACCATATTAAAGTCAAAATGGCGCAAAGCATGAAAACTTTGCATATGAATTTTATCGCCGGCATCATCCCTATCAAAACGCCGGGTCATGAAGTGCGCCCTTCCATTTTCCTCGAGTAGTCGGCACTCGGTCATCTCAATGCCTGCATCTTTGGCCATTAAATGGTAAGCCATTTCCACCCGTCCATAACCCTTAGAAGTTCCAAATTGGCTATCCTCCACTCCGTCAAATTTGATGATCCAATAACCAAAACCCTTGGGCGCTTTTACCTGCCCACTTTTCACCTCCATGGTTTTTTCATTAAAAGCAATGATTGCCTTGGCTCTGGCTCCACCTGCTGATGTGCCAATTTGCAATATATCTGCCAGCGCAATTTGCTCGTCTTTTGAAAGGGAGGTCTGAAAGTTTTGACGTGTGTCTAGTATCTTATTAGCAACAGATATTAGTCCATCCAACTCTAAGGAGCTTGATTTCCTGACTTCTCTGCCCAATGCGGGTTGTATTTCAAGAGCACCAATACCTCGCGAAGCAATAAAACAGAGTGTTTCAACAGGATTGAGTTCATTGGATGACCGGCCTTGCGTCGCGAGCCATGCATTGATTAACGCATTCCCATATTTATCTGGTAACATATCTGCCAAAAGACCAGGCAATCCTCGAAAAGAGGAATCGCGTCTTCCGTTTTCAGGAAACTCGTATATCCGGCTTCTTGAATTTGCTAAAGGCATCATTAATGGTGCTATGTCCCAAATACCATTGAGAAATTCGGGCTCAAATTCAAAGCGACCTATTTGTTCGGCTTCTGACCAAGCTATGGCACCGGCTGTCTTATCCCAGAGTTTTACTATTGCGTTGTTAGCCATTACCAGTCAGATTTAGGTTTTTTACCCGACTTCTTCACACTTGCTCTTTTGCGCTTTTCCAACTCTTGTTTGGCCAGTAGCAGTGGACTTATTTGTTCTTTGATTTCAAAGCCCTCCAGCACATTCAAGCTATCCAAGGCACGAAGTAACTGGATCAAGGTGAGCACGGTCATGTTGATACCACCTGTTTCTATCCCAATTAGCGTCCTTAACCCTACCCCGGCTGAAGTGGCGAGTTCCTTCTGTGTTTGGTTTGCTTGCAGCCTCTGGTTTTTAATATACGCAGCCAGCCGTTGGGCTATCGCAGTATCGCTTAAATCTCTCCAGGAAACGTTGTTCTGAATCATGTAAATCTCTTTTTATGGGTTTTTCTAGTTCAAATATACAACAAAAGTGCAATATACTGCTACTTAAATATAATAAATTAAAATAAACAGCACTATAATGCACTTTTTAAAAGAAACACTCAGGCATTTGTGATTTCAAAGGATTCCTATTGCGTAAAATGATGCTTTTCTTTTTTTCGCGCCATGGATCCGGAGTAGGGGTTGAGTGAACTTTTTGAGAAGCATTTTCAGTATTCTATTATGACTTTTGAGGAATTGCAGCAGGGAAAAGACCCGGGCTTGCTATTCAAGCACAAAAACTGGGTTTTCCATGAAATGATGGACGCTTTTTTGCGATTCATTAAGTATTGAAACTTTTATAATTCAATTGTTTATAATTAAAAACCTCCTCGTTCGAGGCTGTTTTTGTTTGTACCCGTTCCCAACCTCGCAAGCGGGTTGGGTCGGGCGGATGAGCTGAAGCTGATCCTGGAGGGGGGCGCTGCAACTGAACCCTAAGCAGCCTCTTTCGAGGCTGTTTTTGTTTGTAACCGTTCCCAACCTCGCAAGCGGGTTGGGTGGTGGCGGATTAGCTGGTGCTGATCCTGGAGGGGGGCGCTGCAATCCAAGGAAAGCAGCCTCTTTCGAGGCTGTTTTTGTTACAGCCCCTTCCATACCTCGCAAGCGGGTCTGGTTAGGGCTGTAACAAAAATACCCCGCGATGCGGGGTACTTTCCTTGAATTGAGGTCGGAAGCGGATTCGAACCGCTGTAAAAGGTTTTGCAGACCTGTGCCTAGCCACTCGGCCATCCGACCCTTTTTATGCTTTCCCATTGGGTTTGGTCCTTGCGGTGCTTCCTTTTGGGGGTGCAAATATAAGGAAGTATCACAGTAATGAAATCATGTTTTTAATGATTTTTCATTTCTTAGCCGGAAATCTACCCTCAATGCGTAACTGTGAATTGAATGCTGCGAATTCCCGCTGTGGTTTCTGTTTTTATGATGTACACGCCAGCTGCTAAGGTGCCAATAGGAATTCCTTCGCCCATATCCCTGCACCTAAACTCCTGCACACCGAGGGTGTTGTAAATAACCGCTGCACAGCCATGGAAAGGTTTGGAAAGATGCAATACCTCTGATGCTGGATTCGGATATACCTGTAATGCGGTAGTTTTACTTTCATCTAAATGGCGCAGTGTTAGGGTCTTCTCTTGATGCAAATACAAGGTTGCCTCTGAATTGTTAGATGCTTCTGCCGTGAGATAAAGCGATGTGGAGTCTAAATGCGCAATGCTCTCTAATTGTAATGCATTACTGAGATTGAGGCCCAGGTGTTTCGCATTCTGAAACAAAGGACCTGTCCCTATTTCCAATACTGTCAACCCCGGCTGAAATTGACCGTTATATCCATAACAGCATAACACCACTTTGTTGCCAAAGGCGCAGGCGCCAGTTACCAATTTGCCTGGCTGTAAGGTTTGTAATTGTCGGGTTTTATGCGTGCCTTTCACGCAGGGTAGGGAGTATACCCTACACGCTAAATCAGCCCAGGATTTACTGAATAAAATCAATGAGTCTTCAAATGCAATCATCGCCTCACAATCGTAAATCGTAAAGGGATTGTTGGTGAAGTCTGTTTGTTCAGCATAGCTAAAACTGATGGTGTCGCAGCGCACATTATCTGTCCCCAAAAGTGATTTTTCAAATTTGAATATCCTCAAATTGCGTCGCTGCCCCGTGTTGTTGCCAAAGTCTCCAATGAATACGGAACGGCTGTTGCAGCTTAACTCTTCCCAATCAATGTTGCTCGCATTTTGGAAGGTCGTGCTGTCTTTGATGCTGCCAGTGGCAGTGTCTATGCTGTATAGTTTCGCAGCATTTCCTCCATCTGCCAATACCCATAAAGTGCCGTCAACCCATATCGAGCCCGAGACTTCTGCGATGGCAGGTAAAAAACACATCTTGCTGCTCTGCGCTTGCCCCCAATGTGCGGCAGCGAAGGTGCACAAGGCCAGGATGAGTCGCCTCATTTCTTGAACATGGATTTCCCGTCGATATAGGTTGCAATGATTTTGATGGACGGAATTTTATTGTC
The DNA here is from genome assembly GCA_040376005.1 of Flavobacteriales bacterium. GTDB lineage: Bacteria > Bacteroidota > Bacteroidia > NS11-12g > UBA955 > JAGXTF01. Next base: position 10,451 of record JBEIRK010000042.1, on the reverse strand, counting down.
TGGCACGGTCATGAGGTCTGCAGAGGTAACCACAAAATCAGCCACTTTGCCTACCTCCAAACTGCCTTTTTCGGCTTCTTCAAAAGCGGCAATTGCGGCCCATAAAGTCATGCCATACAAGGCGCTTTTTCTGCTTAATGCCTGTGCAGGTAAAAAGGGTTCTTTCATTTTTCCTTCAGTATCCATGCGGGTTACTGCGGAATAAAATGTCTTCAATGGCGAAATATCTTCCACAGGAAAATCAGTTCCCAAGGCCACAATCCCTGCATTTTGTCTCAGAGTTTCAAAGGCATATGCCCTTCCTGCGCGCTGCGCGCAGATCCTGTCCAACGCCCAAGGCGCATCGCTGGTGGCATGGGTGGGCTGCACGCTGGGTATGATGCTGTGCTCGCGGTAGTAATGCATATCCGCAGCATCGGTAATCTGGGCATGCTCTATTCTCCAACGCACAGGATTGCCCGGATAAATTACTTTTGAAAAGGTGCTCAATGCGATTTTATTGGCGCTGTCGCCAATGGCGTGGACGCACACCTGATAGGCTTGGTTCTGCAGGAAGAACGACTGATACATTAAATCATTCGGATTGGTAATGAGCAATCCCTTGTGCCCCGGTCTATCGCAATAGTCTGATTTTAATAAAGCACCTCTAGAACCCAAAGCGCCATCAAGATAGAATTTCACAGCACAAACATGAAGTCTGTCGGTTTTTAACACCCCATTCTCAGATACCCAAGCCAGGTTATTTTGGTTGGCCGAAAGCATAGCATAGATGCGCAAATCCAAGGATTTCGACAGATGTAATCCTTTGTAAAAGCCAATGTCAGCGGCATCTATACCAGCATCACATACCGATGTAAGTCCAGCGCGATAACAGTTCTGCGCCGCCTGCAGCACCGCTTCTTTTTTTATACCTTCCTCTAATGGAGGGATGAGTGAAGACACCAAATCAGCAGCATTATCAATCAAAATACCTGTGAATTTTCCATCCTGAAAAAGAATTTCACCGCCTGAAATGGGTTTTTGTAAGTCAATTCCCAATTCCTTTATCGCTGCTGAATTTACCCAAGCCGCATGCCCATCTACCCGCGATAAATACACAGGCCTGTCTGGAAATGCCTTGTCTAGTAAATCAATACTAGGGTAGGCCTTGTTTGCCCAATCATTCTGATCCCAGCCACGACCCACCAACCAATGCCGCTTGGAGCCTGCAGCAAAGGTTTTGAGCTTGTTGACGGCGTCTTCTGCACTGCTGGTGCCCACCAAATTGCACTCCTTCAAGCCTTTGGCATAGCCTAAAAAATGACTATGGGCATCGATAAACCCAGGGTAGATATACTTTTTCTTGAATTTAACTGTTTTTGCTGTAGGAAATGCATTTGCCAATGACTTATAGTTTCCTGTAGCTAAGATTCTTCCCTCACGCACAGCCATGGCCTCAACTACCGAAAAACTGGTGTCTGCGAGATAAATCCCTGCAGCTTTGTAGATGGTGATGTCTTGCGCAAAGAGGCTACCGCTTAAGGCACTTATAAGTGTGGTGATGAATATCTTTCGAATTCGCTGTGTAAACATAATTTCAATTACAAAGTTCAGCATTTCATTTGTCATTGAGTCAATACGAGGTAATAAATACGAATTCGTTTTAATTTGGGGGAACAAATGTGTATTTTTGAGTTTTACACAAAAGCTATGAATACCCCCAATACCCAATCCAAATCTTTAATGCGAAAGATACTGTTTCTCGAAATTACGGGTATTATCAGCCTCCTGCTCATTGCAGCTGTAGTATATCTTATTTTGAGCTTTGGGTTGCTGGATGTGCGATTCTTGGCACTTCCCGCGGCCGGTGTTGTGATGGTTGCCGTTTTTATCTTTCTTACCATTCGCTATACACGACGCGATTTGCATAAAATTCATATCCTACATACCCATGCAGTCTATACCTGGTCCCGCAGATTTATGTATGCGGTGGCCTTGGCAATGATTGTGTTTCCCATATATAAGTACCTTACAGACCCTGATTTTATTGGTGTTACAGCAAATATTATTGTTTCTGAATTGCTCATTGTACTGGGTGTGCTCGCATTGTACTATAACTTCACATTGAGCTATATGGTGCAGCATGAGCACCTAAGACACAATCAGGTTACCTTTTGGGATCTGTTTTGGGTGGTGCTTTTCCCTGTGGTTTTGGTCGCAGGTACTGTGTTTGTATTGTTTACAGAGAAAGCAAGCACCAGCAGCACGGGTGAGGCGGATTATGAAATTTCAGCCGTTGCATTAATTCAAGAATTGCAGAAGAACGATTCTGCTACGCTTGGTAAATATATTGGGAAGGTGGTGAAGTTTGGTGGTGTAGTAGCCTCCGTAGAAGGGGATTCCGCCCGTATGCTGAAACTCAATACCGGATTTGAAGAGTTTACTGCAAATTGCAGTTTTGAACCCAGCGAACTCAATGCTATTCGCGCCGTTGGTGAGGGGGATAGCATTCTTGTGCAGTGCAGTTGCTCGGGTTTAACCATGCCAGAAAGTGAAGATGACCTTCTCTCGGAAAAAAGTTTGGATATGGCGCGTTGCGCCCTCATTAAAAAGTCAGGCACGAAACCTTAATTGGCACGAATCTTGACTTAATTATCATAGGAAAGAAACCCAATATGAAAAACCAACTCAGATGTTTTACCCTAGTTACCTTGATGATGGCCGGCAGCCTGCTGCAAGCCCAAGTATACAAAACCAGCACCGGAACGGTGAGTTTTCATAGCCATACCAAAGTGGAAGATATTGATGCTACCAACAGCTCAGTGACTGCAGCCTTATCCACCGCCAGCGGAGATATTCAGTTTTCCTTAAGCGTGAATAGTTTTCAGTTTAAAAAAGAACTTATGAAAACGCACTTTAACGAAAATTATATGGAAAGCACGAAGTTTCCTAAAGCTTCCTTCAAAGGGAAGATTGAAGACAATTCAAAAGTAAATTACACAAAAGACGGGAGCTATACGGTTTCTGTTAAGGGCAAGCTTACCATGCACGGCGTTACCAAAGAAGTAACCATTCCCGGCACTATTACGGTGAAAGGGGGTAAAATTACCCTAGCAACCAAAGGCACGGATTTTAAAGTGAAGCCTGCGGATTACGGGGTCAAAATAGAACAGGCTTACAAAACAAAAATTGCAGACGAGATTGAGATTACTGTAAATTGCGAACTCACTAAAAAGTCATGAACTTAAGATCTTTATATTCTAAAACAGTGGTTTGCATTGCCACTGTTTTTGTTTTTAATACCGCTGCTGCGCAAGATTCTCTTGATCTCATTGGCAATGAACCCGAACCTACCAATCAAAAGGTCGAGTATAGCTTTAAAACTTCCAAGGTTATCAATTTGCAAAGCTTAGAGCTAACAGGTGCTGGGGTGTTTGATTTTAAAATTAACCACCGTTTTGGTCCCATCAATTCTGGTGCTTACAATGCATTTGGCCTCGATGGTGCTATTACTCGTATTGGTGGCGAGTATGGTGTAATCCCCGATGTGATGGTGGGTTTTGGTCGAAGCTCTTATGAAAAGACCTTAGATGCTTATGTGAAATACAGAATCATGCACCAACGTATGGATAACAGCAGGCCTGTAAGTATACTGCTGCTTACCAGCGTAGCCAGAAGGGGTATGAATTTTAGCTTTGATGTAACCGGCAGACAGCGCTTGGCATTTGCTACCCAGTTAATTATTGGTCGCAAATTTTCAGAGTCATTCAGCTTGCTTTTGGCTCCTTCCATCGTGCATTACAATCTAACTCCGAGCACTACGCCCAATAGGCAATACGCATTGGGCATTGGCCTGCGTCAGAAGCTAAGCAAACGCACTACCCTGAACCTAGAATATATTCCTGTCCTTTCAGAAAAAGGGGAGTTCTACAACAGCATATCCGCAGGGTTTGATATCGAAACCGGTGGCCACGTATTTCAGTTGCATTTCACCAATTCCGCAGCGAATAACGAAGCTGGATTTATTGCCAGAAATACAGGTACCTGGAATGGAGCAGGAGTTCGTTTTGGATTCAATATATCCAGGGTGTTTACCATAATAGACCCATCGAATTTTAAAAATAACAACTTCTAAGACTTCGGTCGAATTCGCGGCTTAGGTCTTTAACTTGCTCTTCTTCGCTGAAGGAAACAAAATGTTGTTTAGAATAAGCCTGTAACCGGGCGAATTTGGGTGTAGGTTTAAATCTGTAGGTGGCTCACCCACATGGTGTTTGTAGTCTTCTGGATCGTGACCTCCGAAAAATGTCCAGGTGCCTTTTCCCATTTCTCCATGTATGTATTTGGCTTCTCCCAACGCCGCATTTTCGCCCATAATTAATACATCACTTTTAATAAATTGGGATTTAAACGCAGTGGTTTGACCCATGAAGCCTTTAATGGTTTTTGTATGATTCTGACACAGTATTGTGGGCACAATATCCCACTTTGCAGAATAATCGAATAGGGTAAATAAGTCATTGGACTCTTCTACGTTTCTGCTGCTGGCGTCTACATCGATATCGCTAAATTCATACACCATAGGATTCATCTCTAAGCTGAAATTTGTGAATGCAAAGCATGCATTATAATCCAGTAATTGCTGACAACTGGGGTCAGCAGGCGTACCATCAAACATTTCTGAACAGATATCGGTGTTTTCGGCAGCCAATGCGATGTCATAGCTGTCCGTAGCGCTACACATGGCAAATAGAAAGCCACCGCCAATCGTGAAATCGCGTATCTTTTTAGCAATGGCCAATTTAAGTTCACGCACAGAACCAAAACCATGTTTGGCGGCCATTTCTTCACCCTCCTTTACTTCTGCCTGGTACCAGGAAGTCCCAGAAAAGGAAGCGCCAAATTTCCCAAATTGACCTGTAAAATCTTCATGATGTAGGTGCAACCAGTCGTATTCTGCAAGCTTTTCGGACATTACCTCATCATCAAATACGATTTCATATGGAATTTCCGCATAGGTTAATACCAAGGTTACTGCATCGTCCCAGGGTTGTTTGGTTTTAGGACTGTACACTGCAATCTTGGGCGCGGTTAGCATTTTTACAGATTCCATATTGGTTTCCGGGTTGGCTATTGTTGCCAGTATGCTGTTGGCCTCAGATTCTGTGATCAATTCATAGCTAATACCACGAATTTTACACTCGCTTTCAACCTCAGCACTTTGGGCAATCATGAAACTGCCACCGCGATAATTTAAGAGCCAATTCACTTCTTGACCTTGATTTTTTAGCACCCAAAATGCCAGACCATAACTTTTTAAATGGTCCTTTTGGTTTTCATCCATGGGGATGAGCAACTGCGCAGCGCGGGCAGCCACAGAGCTAAAGGTAAATAGGAGGAGCAATAACGGTCTCATTGTATCGTGATTCCAAGTTTATATCCTAACCATACCAAAACCGTACCTAAAATCAATGAAGAACCTGCATACAATAATGCCATTTTCCACTGTTGGTCGTCGAGATAGCGAAACAGTTCAAGACCCAAGCCAGAAAATGTAGTAAAACCACCTAGAATACCGGCCATGAGCAGCGTTTTGGTTATGGAGTCATGCATATAGTGCAAACAGGCACCCATGGCAAAACAACCACCCATGTTTACCAAGAATGTTGCCCAGGCAAAGCTTGAAGTTGAAAAAGGAATCATACCTGCCAACCAAAAGCGCATCACACTCCCAATTCCACCACCCAAGGCCACAAATAAGGCTGTTTTGAAAGACATACTGCAAATGTAGTATGATTTCAAACAACCACTGTAATTTTGCGGTATGCAAGCGGAACTGGTAAACATCATCCAAGAGTCGGAGAATGTGCGAAGATTCTTTTTTAAAGCGGATGCGCCCATCCCTGATTTTTTACCCGGACAGTTTGTGATTATGGAAGTACCCGGTTTGCCTGAATTTGAAAATACCCGCAGCTATAGTATCGCATCTTGTCCGCATCATTCAGAGTTTGAATTGTGCATCAGTCTCAATAGCCAAGGGAAAGCTACTCCGTTAATTTGGCGCTTTGAAATTGGCCAACAGGTGCAGTTCTCTGAGCCTCAAGGGACTTTTGTACTCCACCAGCCTGTGCCCAATTATGTTGTTTTTGTTTGCACTGGCACCGGTGTTGCGCCCTTTAGGAGCATGCTGCAATATTATAAAAACCATGGATTCCCGGAGTCTCAAATTCATTTGATTTTTGGCAATCGTTGGGAAAAAGATATACTGTATAAAGAAGAATTTTTATCCCTTGCGAACGCATTTCCGAATTTTCACTTCCATCCGGCATTAAGTCGCGAGTCTATACCCAATACCCACCATGGATATGTGCATGATTTGTATAAAGGCAAGTTTGGAGCCCATGAAGCCGTTCACTTTTACGTGTGTGGTTGGCAAGGCATGTGCACCGATGCGAGAGAAATACTCAAAGAAATGGGCTTCAACCGCAGGCAATACTTTTTTGAACAATACGATTAATCGTATTTACTTCTTTAATTTATCTGCAAAAAGCTTCTTGAACTTTTCTACTTTTTCACCCACCACATACACGCAATACGAATTGTTGGGGTTGTTGGTGAAATAGTCTTGATGGTAGGCTTCTGCAGAGAAGTAGTTGTTTAAGGCTTCAATCTCAGTAACAATTTTGCCTTCCCATAGTCCCGCTTCTTCCGCAGCTGCTTTGCTTTTTTGAGCAATCTCCGCTTGACTCTCATTGAGGTAGTAAATGCCACTTCGGTATTGGGTGCCCACATCATTTCCTTGTCTGTTTAAGGTTGTAGGGTTGTGAATGCGCCAAAATACTTCAAGTATTTCTGCATAGGAGGTAAGGCTGGTGTCGTATGTGATTTTAACCACTTCCGCATGGCCTGTGCTGCCACTGCATACATCCTCGTATGTAGGTTGCAGCACTTTGCCTTGGGAGTATCCACTTTCCGCGGTAATAACGCCTTCCATTCTGCGGTATACGGCATCCAAACACCAAAAGCATCCGCCTGCCAAAATTGCTGTTTCTATTTTTGTGCTATCAATCGTCATTGTGTCTTGTGTTCTAACAGTTGCTGTTGTGTTTTGGTTTGCGGTGCAGCGCACGAATCCGAAAACGACAAAAAGTGAAATCCAAAGTTGCTTAGTCATGAATTTTGTAATTCAGTACTGCAATTCCCGCGCCAACGATAAGTCCTGCAAGAATGTCTGATGGGTAATGCTTCCCTGCATGAAATCTCAAGTACATGGTAGCTCCTCCTGCCAATAAGCCACCCGCCACCCACAGTTTTCCTGAAATTTTCGTGTCAGTGTTTCTCATCAAAAAGGCAGAGGTAACCAAGCTTGCCGCCAATGCGCTATGCCCGCTAAAAAAAGAATACACATCGTCGCGCTGGGTATAGGTGAAGTTGCTTGCTTGGGTATAGGGTCTATTCCTTTTCGCCAACATTTTTACACTGTGGGCAAGGTTTGCCGACATCCAAGCAGATTGTAAGGTAATGCCTGTTTTGATGGCCCATGTGCGTTTTATGGGGTCTTTGTAGCTCATGCAAGCAGCCAAACCTGCGACCAAAAGCAATCCGTCCGATAGGCGTGCTGCTGGTTTGAGATACTGTTTTTTTGCCGTGGCGTCCAAGCCCTTAACCTGCCATGTGTTTCCTACTCTAGGTATGGTGGGCGTTTGAAATTGGATACTGTAATTTAGTGCGGTCCATGCGGCCAAACCCGCGGCAATCCCTATTTCTCGCTTGGGATTCCATGTGGGGGTTTGCCCAGTAGCATGCCCAGCATGGCTAATGAATAGAATGATAAAAATACCCCGCAAAGTGGAATTGTTTTTTAGGAGATGAATTAACGTGGTGTACAAACTGTGTTCAATTTTAGGTAATTTACATTGGTTCTACATAATTTAGAGGTAATTTTGCAGCCCTAAATTCATTATTGCAAATAACCAATGAAGAACATCGAAATCATATCTCAAATTAAGTCGCAAGCGGCTACCGTGTTTGAGAATCTGACTACTGAGGAATTGGTAGCCAAGGCGATTGAAAGAAAAGAAGGTGTACTTGCTGATTCTGGCGCACTGGCAGCCGACACAGGTAAGTTTACCGGTCGCAGCCCTAAAGACAAGTTTATGGTAAAAGACGAACTCACCGCTGATTCAGCATGGTGGGGCACCGTAAACCAGGAGTTTGCGCCTGAAAAGTTTGATGCCCTTCTGGGAAAAGTATTGAACCACTTGCAAGGGAAAACACTGTTTATGCGTCATGCATATGCCTGTGCCGACCCTGCTTACCGTTTAAATATTCAGGTTGTAACAGAATCTGCTTACCAGAATTTGTTTGCAAAACACCTGTTTCTCCGTCCAAGTGCGGAAGAGATTGCAGCTGCACCTACGGAGTGGCTTATTCTCGCGGCGCCTAGTTTTGATGCAAATCCTGAAGTAGATGGCACACGCCAATCCAATTTTACCATCGTAAACATGAGCCGTAAGATTATTCTTATTGGTGGCTCTGGTTACACAGGTGAAATTAAAAAAGGAATTTTTGGTGTACTGAATTATATCCTTCCTCATGAGAGAAATGTGTTGAGCATGCACTGCTCTGCCAATATTGGTAAATCAGGCGATACCGCTATTTTCTTTGGTTTGAGTGGTACAGGTAAAACCACCCTGTCTGCAGATCCGAATAGAAAACTTATCGGTGATGACGAACATGGCTGGGCCGATAACTCTGTGTTTAACTTCGAAGGCGGTTGCTATGCTAAATGTGTAAACCTTACCGAAGAAAAAGAACCCCAAATCTGGTCAGCCATTCAGTCTGGCGCCTTGGTAGAAAACGTGCGTTTCAAGCCAGGAACCAACACGGTTGACTACGATGATATTTCTGTAACTGAAAATACCCGTGCTGCATACCCAATCGATTATATCGATAACATTGCAGTGCCTTCTATTGGTGATGCACCTAAAAATATTTTCTTCCTTACAGCAGACGCCTTTGGTGTGTTGCCTCCAATTTCAAAATTGACTCCTGGACAAGCGATGTACCACTTCATTAGTGGATATACTGCTAAAGTTGCAGGAACTGAAGCAGGCGTTACTGAACCACAAGCTACCTTTAGTGCGTGCTTTGGTCAAGCTTTCCTTCCCTTGCACCCAACTAAGTACGCCAAAATGCTGGGCGAAAAATTGAACGCACACCCTGAAGTAAATGTATGGCTAATCAATACAGGTTGGTCTGGCGGTGCTTATGGTGTAGGTAGCCGTATGAAATTGTCTTATACCCGTGCGATGATCACCGCAGCATTGGAAGGTGACTTGAATAATGTATCGTATACCCATCACCCTATTTTCGGTGTGGCTATGCCAAATACCTGTCCGAATGTGCCTGAAATGTTGCTCAATCCTCGCAATACTTGGGAAGACAAAGCCGCCTATGATGCGCAAAGCGATAAATTGGCCCACTTGTTCAATGACAATTTTGCAAAATTTGCAGACGGCGCTACTGAAGAAATCAAAGCTGCAGCGCCTAAGGCTTCTGCTGCTTCGAATTAAAAGCGACAAAAACTCGAATTTTAAAAGCGCAATCATTTGGTTGCGCTTTTTCTTTGCATATACTGCCTCGCCCTTTTCTTGAGTTTGCCTTTCCCACCTTATCTTTGCGAACCCAAATTTTCGCATGGCAAACAGTAAAGAAATCAAACAGCAATTCTTGAATTTTTTCAAATCCAAAGGACACAGAATTGTCCCTTCTGCACCTATCGTGGTAAAAGGTGATCCTACACTTATGTTTACCAATGCAGGGATGAATCAGTTTAAAGATTATTTCTTGGGCAATGCCATTGCCACAGATACCCGCGTTGCTGACACCCAAAAATGCCTTCGCGTTAGCGGAAAACACAATGATTTGGAAGAGGTAGGTCATGACCATTACCACCATACCATGTTTGAGATGTTGGGTAACTGGAGTTTTGGTGATTATTTTAAGGCTGACGCCATTGCTTGGGCTTGGGAACTCTTGACTGAGGTGTATAAACTGCCGAAAGATCAGTTATATGTAACTGTATTTGAAGGTGACGCCTCTGAAAATTTGGCATTCGACCAAGAGAGTTATGATATCTGGAAACAGTATATCGCGGAAGACCGCATCTTAAAAGGGAATAAAAAAGACAATTTTTGGGAAATGGGCGATACAGGTCCTTGTGGCCCTTGTACCGAAATTCATTTTGACGGCAGAAGTGCGGAAGATCGTGCGGCCCAGACAGGTGCGGATTTGGTGAATGCAGACCATGCGGATGTGATTGAAATCTGGAATAACGTATTCATGGAGTTCAACCGCAAGGCCGACGGTTCACTTGAGCCACTTCCTGCGAAGCACGTAGATACAGGTATGGGCTTTGAACGCTTGGTGCGTGTTATTGAAGGCAAATCGAGCAATTATGATACGGATGT
>JBEIRK010000110.1:0-8472 GCA_040376005.1 Flavobacteriales bacterium | reverse complement strand
TTGGTAGGCGAAACTACCTCAGATGGATCGAAATCGCAGCAAGCGCAAAAGAGGATTACTTGGGACTGGGTCTGCAGGAACTCAACGGCTGCAGTTGCTTCTTCTTTGCTTATGTAAGCCAATTGGTCGGCCTTGCTCCATGGGGCAAGCATGAACAGCAGGGCAATGGTAAGTATGCTTTTCATAATGTGCACCAAATTAGTATTTTTTTATGCAATTGTATGACGCTGAGCACAAAATCCCCTCCAACACTTATTTTGACTGTAAAGCTTTTGAATTTCCGAAAGGGGTGGTTTCGATTTCCTAATCAATAATCGCGAAAGATTCGAGCCAATCAAGGATGCGTTTGCGCGATCCGTCGGTGATGGGGATAACAATATCCTTCTCCAAATGCAGGGAATGGCCTTAGCCAAGTGTAGAAAACAAAATTCAGGAATAAAGCCATGAAACTTAATATGCCATCAATTACCAACCTAAACCAAAGAAAAGTGCCTCAAAACCTTAATTTTGAGGCACTATATTTTATAATAATATTTACTAAAAGATAATCAAAAATTATATGTTAATCCGGCATTCCATGTTCCGTTTACACCATATCCTACTTCAGAATACAAACCCAATTTGCCAGTTTGACCAAATCTCGTTTTAAATCCGAATATGGTTATATGCCCAGCTAGGCCACTTATATCATCAGTATAATCTGGAACCAATGTTGGATCTCCTGAGGTTACATTCGTAGTAGCCTTAACTCTTTGAGTGCCCAATCCAAAACCACTATAATAAGCAAAATCCTTTCTGTTCATCCAACAATAATCCAGTCTGGATAAAAAGGTTGAAATATTAAACTTATACGTATAATTCGCTTGAGTAATCAAATCTGTTACAAATTCTTGGCCGGTTTCTGCTGAAGTGTAGGTATACATTAGGCCAATGCAAAGCCTATTACTCAAGTGATACTGATAGCCAAATTGAACAGGCCCAAAAGCCTTACCGCCGCCTTCACCGATTGACTTAATTGCTTTAGTGCTAGCGTTGTTAATACCTATACCAAAGAAAATTGAAGTTGTTCCTTTCTTAAATGGAATATTAACCCCCGTTTTTGAAGTATCTTTTTGGGGAATTGCAAAATTTGGTGAAATTCCAAGTCCAAACAAGGCAATGCTTGACGTAGTAGCTGCCAATAATAGTAATGTTTTTTTCATTTTCCTTTTTCTTGAATTGTGTGAAACAAAGGTTCTTAATAATCTCTAAGTAAACTTCATTAACTATCCCAAACTAAAAAAGAACTTTCCTAAATTCGGATTACAATTTCCGAAAATTCACTTTGGATTTCCTAATCAATAATTGCGAAAGATTCGAGCCAATCGAGGATGCGTTTGCGCGATCCGTCGGTGATGGGGATTACAATATCCTTCTCTAAATGCAGGGAATGTCCGTTTTCGCGGGTAAAGAAGAGTACATGTTCGCGGTTGATGAGCCAGGAACGGTTGAGGCGGTAAAATCCGTGGTCGGCCAGGCGCTTTTCTGCCCATGACAAACTTTTGGAAATGGTAAACTTGTCGCTGCCCAGCAGATGGAAATTGCTATAGGCACGGTCGGCCTCTATGGCGATAATGTCTTTGATTTTTACCAAGCGGAAGCCTGTTAAGCTCGGGATAGCGATGGTTTCTTTGGCCTGCATACTCCCCATCAAACCGGGTTGCGTGCTGCCCTTACCCGGCTTCTTGCCCTTGCCAGCAGGACGATTGCCAATAGCTGACTTGGGTTTGTGGTTGCCTGAACTCAGGAGCTTCAACTCAATTCCGTTTTTGCCTTTCTCGGAATTTTCATGTCCTTGTACTTCTTGTATGGCAATTACCCTGCGGGGGCCTAAGTTCAACTCACTTAACACTTCAAAATGGGTAGGGCTGCATACCACCACATCGTAATTCACCAGATCTTTCTCACCGATGGCCAGCAAGTTCTTTACCCTTTTGATAGACTTGATGGATTTTTTGGTAACCTCAGGGAAATAATCCTCGATTACATTCTCAAAATCAGTTAAATAACTTAATCCGGATTCAATAATTAAAACATCCATAAATAGACAAGTTTCAATAAAGGTTTCGCTTTGCGAATAAGGTTTTAAATGCAATAGTTCTCAATGTATAATATATATTACTGGTTTTCTTAATGGCGACCATCCAAGATTTATTATTATATTAAAATCAAATAGGCTTACTGAAATCCAATCATTTAAAAAATCAAATCCTCATTTAAATCAAATACAATCTGTTGGTTGTCGGCTATGACAAATATAAAACTTCTCAGATTGAATTAAATCATATGCTGTCGTTTCTGCCTTACAAATTTCCGTAAAGCCTATTTGAATTTCCCAATTAGCTATTTTTTGGAGTATTTGGCCATTTTTGGCCATATTTAGGCCTTGTAAAATATAAAAATAAGAAATAAAAAGACTGAAAGCCTTGCCCAAAAAGGATTATAGATCAATAGATTGAATAAACATTCTATTCTTGCTCGGTTTATGAAAACCCACCTTCGGAAAGTCTGTGAAATGCCGCTTTTCCCTGCCTCGGCTTACACCACCACTTCGCAGTGTGCCAGGCCAGGAACCAAGTAGATGCGGCCGCTGCTGACTTCTCTGCAAGTATAGCGCGTGCGGTTTTTGGCTCCTTTGATAAACTCGCGTCCGTCATGCATTCGGAAACGGGTGTTCATGGGAATTTCTTCGACCAGCACTTTGGGGTTGGCATCGTACTTGCGCAGGGTGCGGAAGAGGTTGGGATCGGAACAGCTGCTGGCAGCGGGATTGGAGAGGTATCGTGCCAGTGAATTGCGCACATCTTGCGGCAGTATCTGCATTTCAAAAACGGGCACACTTACCGTTTGAAACTCGCGTTTCCATTCCAAGCCATGCGGCGCCACGCGGGTGTAGTGCTTTTCAAAATTGAGCAGGTGGGCTACTTCGTGCAGGAAGGTAACCAGGAAGGCGTAGGGATTGAGGTCGTTGTTCAGCGAAATGCGGTGGTCTTCGCCGGGCATGGGCGGACGGTAGTCGCCGTATTTGGTGGCCCTAGGCTTTTTGATATGCAATTGTATGCTGTGCTTGATAAGCAGGTCTGCAGCGTAGTCTACAGTCCCCTCCGGCATAAACCGTTTCAATATCAGCACCAACTGCGCCTTGGTCATTTACAGTCGTTTTAGGGCGAGCTCGCTAATGGTTTGTCCGATGCTGAGTGAGCTGGTAGCCGCGGGACTTGGCGCATTCAACACATGGATGCAACCTGTATCTTCTTTGATATAAAAATCGTCGATAAGTCCGCCGTCTTTGCTGCAGGCTTGGGCACGCACACCTGCCCCTGCGGGTTCGAGGTCGTCCATCTGCACTTCGGGCACCAGTTGTTGCAAGGCCTTGGTAAAGGCTGCTTTGGAGAAACTGCGGTAGTATTCGCCCAAGCCGGTGCGCCAATATTTGGTGGCCACCTTGCGGAAGCCAGGCCAGCTGAGGGCGTTCCAGAACTCAGACCATTTGAAGTCGGTTTTCTTATAGCCTTCGCGCTTGAATGCAAATACGGCATTTGGTCCTGCTTCAATTTCACCGGTGATGCGGCGGGTAAAGTGCACGCCCAAAAAGGGGAAATTGGAATCGGGTACAGGGTAAATGAGGTTTTTCACCAGGTGTGCCTTTTCAGGCTTGAGGGCGTAGTATTCGCCGCGGAAGGGCACAATGCGCACATCCAGATTTTGTCCGGCCATTTTTGCGATGGCATCGCAATACAGGCCTGCGCAGTTGATCATGAGACGGGCGCTGAACTCCGCATTCTCGCAGCGCACGAGGGTTTCATGCTCGGAGGGTGTAACGCCTATTACTTTATTTCCGGTGTGAATATGTCCGCCGAGGGAAACAAATTTCTCTGCCATTTTGCGGCATACTTCTTTGTAATCTACGATACCGGTTTGTGGGATAAAAATGCCTTTTACGCCTGTGCAATGGGGTTCGTATTCGCGGATTTGCGTTGCGGTAAGGTATTTCATACCCGAGAGTCCGTTGGCTACGCCGCGTTGGTATAAGGTTTCAAGGGCGGGAATCTCTTCCTCTTTTATGGCTACAACCACTTTGCCGCAGAGTTCATAAGGGATATTGTTCTCTTTACAGAAATGGATGAGCATGTGGTAGCCTTGTATGCAATTCTCCGCTTTGAGGCTTCCGGGTTTGTAGTACAGTCCGCTGTGTATCACACCGCTGTTGTTGCCCGTCTGGTGGGCTGCTATGTCATTTTCTTTTTCAAGTACTGCAATCGTGCATCCTGGTTTTTGTTCCAATATTCTCAAGGCAGTTGCCAATCCTACGATTCCGCCGCCTACTATGACCACATCGTGCTTCATTTTGCTACAAAATTACATATCTGAGGGCACAGGTTTTTTCGAAATTATCCTCATTCCTACGGGACATTGCAAACATTGTTTGCGGTCGCAGTATTCGGTTTTGAGACCGAGTATGGCCTGACTCTGCGCAGCGTGGCGGTTGGGCATGCCCAATTTTTCATAGACCCGGGTGTATTTGTTGTTTTCAGGGGGCAGTTGGGAAAGCCAATCCAAGGCTTTGTTCACGGTATTGGGCTGGCGCAAATGCTGGCCATAGGCGAACAAGGTGGGTAGCACCGCATTGATGAGCAGGTGTTGCAGGGCGGACTCTCCAATGTGTGTGCTATGCGAAGTACTGGAATCACGCAGGGTGTAATGTGCTGTCCAAAAGGGACTGGCTTCGGCGCTGAGTAGCATTTTGGCTTGGTCTAGGCTGCGGCATTCCATGAGGCTGCGAAACATGGGATACTTTTTATACAGCAGGGCAGCGAGTTGTGCGATGCGCATATCGGGAAAGCCAGCGGGACGCATGCGCAGGTATTTCCACGCAGCGGGATTCATGGGCGATACTTGGTATTTGTGCTGCAGGTAGTGGGCTTCTTTGATCAAGGCTTGCACATAGGCGTCTTGGGTTTTGGCGGGCAGCAGTCCGGCTTGGCCTAGGAGAAAGGCTTCTAGTTGAAAGGGATCTTCCTGCATTTTTCGTATCAGAGACAGGGGCGCTGCGCTGCAGAGGGTATCCATGGCTTGGGCATTGACTTTTCCGCCGAGGCTGCGGGCGAGTACCCGGTAAAACACCGCTTCCCAATCGCCTTGGGATTCTAGCAATACTTGATCTATCTGCTGTGCTTTGTGTTGGAGGCGTAGCTGCAGGGGATGCTGCAACCAAGCTTCTGTAATGGCACTAAAATCGGGTGTATGACCCGCGCAGGAAGGGAAGTGAAATTGACTGAGAAGGGTGTCAAAATCACCGTACATGCCTTTTGGTATTCTGTGCTGTAACTCAAGCGTGGCGGGGGAATGACCGGATTGGGTGCGCACCTCGGTGTCGTGCAGGTACACTGCATGTAAAATGGTGTTGTTGTAGGCGGGATCGTCTTGGTGTTTGTGGGCAAACCAGTCGGAGGACTTGACATGGATTTCTACCGCACCGGTCAGCAGCAGAGAATCGAGGCGCACTTGCGCCATGGCGAAGTCGGGGCCACCGTCTGTGTTGAGCTGCCCGCGTTGGGCGATTTCAAGGACTTTGCCTTCACTGCATCTGAGGTTTTTGTGGTCAAAAAGGCCGTATTGCCATACAAAGTGTAAAAAGGATTCTTTCATAATTTGATACTATTTTTAACAAAATTTCACCTCCAATATAGACATTTCTTCTGGGCTTTCTCAAAGGCCGTAAAAAGGTCTTAACATTGTTCTATTGCCCTGTTTTGTTCGTAATTTGGCCATTGCAGCATCGCGCAGACCCTCGATTTAGGCGGAGTTTGGGAGCTTTTGGTGGAAAAAGCGGGGAAACCTGAATTGGGAAATACATAATTGGCGCGAATTCGCTAATTTTGCCACTCCAATGTCTGTAGAGATTATCGTACCCTCGCCCGGTGAAAGCGTAAGCGAGGTAACCATAGCCAACTGGCTTAAAAAAGAAGGTGAATGGGTCAACATGGATGACCCCATTGCTGAAATGGAAAGTGATAAAGCCACTTTTGAAGTAAATGCATCTCAAGCGGGTGTGATTGAAAAGCTGAGTGGCAATGTGGGTGATACCATTGCGGTGGGCGCTGTGATTGCAGTGATCAACACCACGGCTGAAAAGCCTGCAGGGGCTCCTGAAAAGCCTGCGGTTGAAAAACCTAAAGAAAAAGAGAAAGTTGTAGAAGCTGCTGCTACTCCTGCAGCGACTCCAGTCGGGGGTGACAGTTCGGATGCATTGATTTCTCCGATTGCTGCCAAGTTGTTGGCCGAGCACGGCATTGCTGCCAGCAGCATTAAAGGCACAGGTTCAAATGGCAAAATTACAAAGTTGGACGCCTTGGAAGCCATTGTAGCGCGTGGGGTTAAGCCTGCGGCGGGGATGGGTTCAACTGCGGGTTCTGGCGAACGTGAACGCCGCGAGAAGATGAGCAACTTGCGCAAAACGGTGAGTAAGCGCTTGGTGGCTGCGAAAAATGAGACTGCGATGCTCACCACGTTTAACGAGGTGAACATGAAGCCTATCATGGATTTGAGGGCGAAGTATAAGAAGAATTTCGAAGAGAAATTCGGTGTGGGCTTGGGCTTTATGAGTTTCTTTACCCGTGCGGTATGTATCGCGCTTCAAGACTGGCCTGCAGTGAATGCCAGCATTGAGGGTGAGGAAATTGTATACCACAACTACTGTGACATCAGCATTGCGGTATCTGCGCCTAAGGGCTTGGTAGTTCCCGTGATTCGCAATGCACAGGCTATGGGTCTTGCGGAGATTGAGTCTGAGGTGAAGCGTTTGGCTACCCGTGCGCGCGACGGCAAATTGTCGTTGGAAGAAATGACAGGCGGTACCTTTACCATTACCAATGGCGGGGTGTTTGGCAGTTTGTTGAGTACCCCGATTATCAACCAACCGCAGAGTGGTATTTTGGGCATGCACAATATTGTGGAACGTCCGATTGCTGAGAACGGGCAGGTGGTAATACGTCCGATGATGTATGTAGCCTTGTCTTACGACCACAGGATTATTGATGGCAGGGAGAGTGTGAGCTTTTTGGTTCGCGTGAAAACCTTGTTGGAGAATCCTGAGATGTTGTTTGATGGAAAGAATCCTGCCGAGAAGGTGTTGGGATTTTAATCTAAGATCTATTTTTTAATTCTTTTTTCTTGAGATCGCTACGCGAAGGCGATGCGGTGGGGATAGGTATCACCCTGTGGGTTGCCAAAAGAAATCCGTTTTCACGGGTTTTTCGGGTATGTAATAACCCGTAGAGACGCGATGCCTCCAGGAGCCAACAGGCTCCCCTGGTTCGGTCTTTTTGAATTCGCGTAGTATTCTCACTGTATCCAAATGTTTTAGAATTCATGAGACCAACCAGTTCATGAGAGAGGTCCTTAAGTGGTTGGTCTCATCTCGAGGTTTCTATTACAATCCATCTAATCTAAATCCACATTCACAACTACGGAGCCCCCAGGCTCCCCTGGTTCGGTCTTTTTGAATTCTTGTAGTTTTCTCACTGTATCCAAATGTTTTAGAATTCATGAGACCAACCAGTTCATGAGAGTCGTTAAGTGGTTGGTCTCATCTCGAGGTATTACCACGAGTGAAACCTCGCGGCTTGCCTCGCCGCTGCGCTGCGCAAAGACCGAACCACCGGACCTGGGGGGGGGGGGATATTCCCTTCACAATGGCTAATAAGACGCGAGGCATCGCGTCTCTACGGGATCCGTTGGGATGGAAAATCACATTCATTTACAAAAACCCCCTCCTTGCCCTGTAATGGCACACACAGCCGCAGGCACAGAAGCGAGGCATCGCGTCTCTGCGGGGATACGATGGGATGGAAAATCACATTCCATTACGCACAAAAAAAACCTGCGGTTGCACTACCAACCGCAGGTGACAAAACAAAAATACAAAACCCCAACGTCCTATCTTTCTTTTTCAAATTCCAACCGCATACCCATGCGGTGGTCATGAAATTCGCCATTTTTATATACCATTTCTCCGTTTACCCAGGTACCCATCACCGCAGCACGGAATACCTGATTCATAAAGGGAGACCAACGGCAACGGTACTTCACATTGCTTTCCAGTACCCGCCATGGGGCATACAGATCTACCAACACCAAATCGGCGAAATAACCCTCTCGGATATATCCACGATCTTTTATTCGATACAATTCCGCCACATGATGGCTGGTCTTTTCTACGATTTTTTCTAAGCTTATTTCGCCCTTCCAATACAGCTCCAATAAAACAGGCAAAGCATGCTGCACTAAGGGTCCACCCGATAATGCCTGAAAATAATTCCCCTGCTTTTCGGCCCAAGCATGTGGCGCATGATCCGTGGCGATAATATCCAACACATCAAATTGCAAAGCGCGCAACAAGGCTTCCCTATCGCTGTTGTATTTTACCGAAGG
>JBEIRK010000237.1:0-2082 GCA_040376005.1 Flavobacteriales bacterium | reverse complement strand
TTGCGCCAGCAAAGCCGCTGCAGGAGCTACTACCATAAATACGCGCAACAAACCGTGCGAACCCATGGATCCCGCCCACCAAACATAGCTATGGGCACTAAAAAATGCCAAAAACATGGGCGCCAAGAGCCAAAATGAAAAACGACTCTTTTCTTCTGGTGTGCGTCGGTTTAATAAATAAATAATGTGCGCAGCCAGTAGGAGCAAGGCAACAACCAGTAAGAATCCAACTACAATACCCGTGATATGCCGCTGGTTATGCACATAGTGCAATAAATCTCCATGCCCAGGGTTGAAGGTGCCTTCTTTTTCAAATTTAAAATAGGGATTCTCTGAAATAAGCCAATCGAGTTTGCCGGTGATCCAAGCGCCAATTCCAGTAAAGAATAAGGAGCCCGACAAAAGGTAAGGTAGCTGTTTCCAATACCGGCGTGCAATCATGTATAGCAATACTGCTGCGAGCAGTATGAATCCTTCGGTTCTAAAAAAGGGTAGGAAAGAAGCCAATATGGCGCCCGCAGAAATGCGGCCCGAAATAAAGAACCAGCACACGCCCGCAAGTGCAAGTGCGTTAATGGGTTCGGTGAGTCCAGAAATCACATTGCCAAATACAATAGGTTGAAAGAGGAAAAAGGCTGCAGCCATCCATGGCAAACGCATGCCCATGCGGCGTGCTGTGAGGTACACCAGCCATGCCGTTCCCAATACGCAGATGATGTTAAATACATACAGTCCTTGTATGCCAAAATAAGAAAAGGGAATGGCCGGTATGGTAAATAAGGGTTTGCCCCACTGGTCTAACATCAATTCTGGATGGGTTGTACTCCAGCGCGCATACAAAAGATGGTTCCAACTATCTTGACCCCCAGCAGGCCAATCTGCTCTGAACCATATCAGCAGATACAGAAACAAAGCCAACAACAAAACCCCTATGGCAGCCGTGCTGTTTTTAATATTGAGATAGCGAAAATGCAATAGGGCGAATATACTGAATTGTGCCTGCCTGACCAATGACTTTTGTCATTGCCTAACCTGCACTCGTATATGGCATTAAGCCAATGCGTTTCTTAGTAGGTGCTGTGCACACGCATCATGCTGTTGATGCGACGTTCAGCCAATTCTATAGCCGCCAATTGGGTATTGATATTCTGCTCTGATGACAGTCTGTAAATATCCAAAATGGTGTTGTAGATGTTCTCAGTTTGCGCAAATGCTTGCTCTCTGATATAGCCAGTATGCTCAGAATATACGTTGATCAAACCACCTGCATTGATTACGAAGTCAGGCGCATAGTAAATGCCCTTGCTGCGCACCATGTCACCGTGAACTTTCTCATCTTCCAATTGGTTATTGGCAGCACCTGCAATGATTTGGCACTTCAATCTTCCAATGGTATCGGTATTCAAAATAGCACCCAAAGCACATGGAGCAAAAATGTCCACGTCCAAATCAATCATATCGTGGCCTGAAACAGGAATCGCATTGTACTTCTCGGCAGCCATTTTCAAAGCTGGGTCATGGATGTCAGACACATAAATGCGCGCACCTTCATTGTGCAAGTGCTCTAGCAAGTGCATGCCTACTTTGCCAATGCCCATAACAGCTACAGATTTGCCGTTCAAACTGTCGTTGCCCCAAGCGGTTTTAGCAGATGCTTTAATACCCATATAGGTACCAAATGCAGTTACTGGAGATGGATCTCCGCCGCCGCCCATGATTTCAGGCAAACCTACCACGTGCTCAGTTTCCATGGCTACATACTCCATGTCGCGGGTTGTAGTTCCCACGTCTTCTGCAGTAATGTATTTGCCATTCAGATTCTCAACGAATCTGCCAAACTTGCGCATCAAGGCTTCGCTTTTCTGGGTCTTGTGGTCACCGATGATTACCGCTTTTGCACCCCCTAAATTCAAGCCAGCTACCGCCGCTTTATAGGTCATACCGCGGGACAAACGAAGTGCATCGCGCACCGCGTCTTTCTCATGCACATAAGTCCACATGCGGGTTCCACCCAATCCTGGGCCTAATACCGTATTATGAATAGCGATAATCGCTTTTAATCCAGTCGCATTATCCTGGCAG
>JBEIRK010000209.1:0-2726 GCA_040376005.1 Flavobacteriales bacterium | reverse complement strand
GACCACATAAAAACAAAAAACCCTTGCAACTCAACATTGACGCGGGTTTCTTCATTTAGGTTGCGGACTGGACGGGACTCGAACCCGCGACCTCCGCCGTGACAGGGCGGCATTCTAACCAGCTGAACTACCAATCCGTTAGAACTTTATGTTCTCCATTCTTTCGAACGGGACTGCAAAAATAAACTTTTTTTTACGCAATGCAATCCCTGAAGCAAAAAAATTGAATTATTTGCCTTTGGCAATCACAAACCCAAAGGATACTGAGCCGTACAAAGCAGGCGAAAAGTAACCACCAGGCTGCGAACTCATGAAAAAGGGGTTGTTGAAATTGTCCACCACAAATGGATAGGCGCGGTCCAAATCGTTCTTGATATTGTAATACCCAAACGCCGGACCACAGGTCGCTTCGAAATACATCATGGGCGAAATAGGCGCACGCAAGCCAAATGCCATGTGCACCTTGCCCGTGGTAGTGTTGTAGCGCGTCGTAGCATTTTCATACGAACTGGCATTGTTCCAATCGCGGGTGCTGGTGATGTCGTAACCCAAGGTTACATCCGCATCAAACGAGAGTTGGCGCGCAAACAAGCCCACCGCTAAAAACGGCTTGATGTTTACATCATGGAAGCCCTTGAAGTAGTTTCTATACTCTACCATACCCTGCACACCCGCATAGTTGTAGCGCTGGTAAATGAGGTTGTTGTCGCCTCGGAAAAAGCTGAATCCCAATTCCGCATTCAGTGTTTTGTTATCCGCAATGTCTCTCTCTACTCCAAATTGCAAGGCATATCTGCCCACGTTGGCAAATTGGCCAATGTTCCAACGGAATCTCCAGTCGTCGGTGCGGGCTTTGGTTTGGGCAAATGAATACAGCGCGCTTAGCAACAGGGTTGCTGTGAATACAATCTTTTTCATTATGGTTTTGCTACAGGTATTTTGCTTAACAAAGTGAGGCTGTTGTTGCCATATTCATATTGAAACAGTCCATCCGCACCAATAAGTATGAATTCAGAACCGCGAGAAATGATATCAAAGCCGGCTACGTTCTTCTCAAATAAAATCTGTTGCGGATTGATTGGATTCGAAGCATCGAACCATTTGAAACCATTATTTCCCTCGGTAACAATTAAGTTTTTCCCATCAATATCCAAACCATGCGGTTGAAGCATAGGGATGGTT
The DNA here is from genome assembly GCA_040376005.1 of Flavobacteriales bacterium. Lineage (GTDB taxonomy): Bacteria > Bacteroidota > Bacteroidia > NS11-12g > UBA955 > JAGXTF01. The sequence goes on along the minus strand of JBEIRK010000209.1, from coordinate 1,544 downwards.
TTCAACAAATACGGTGCTTCTACATTGCTGATGTCAATAATCTCCAGCTGTGTCGCGCCGCGGTTGCAAAGCGTGCCATTTCGCAGGGTTACATAAGCGTAGTTGCCTTGCACCACTACTGGGTCGCAACTCACCACATGCTCGTAGGTACTTTTGTAGACAGGGTTTGAACCATTAGATATATCCAAAATATGCATGCCCATATTGGTGCCCACAAACAGATAGTTTTTATAGGGGAAAAGGGTTTCAAGTCCTGTTCCTGGATTGACATTGCGCACAAAAGTAACCGTGCTGTCACCTGAGATATCGTACACCTCAATGGTATTGCCACCGGCAATTCTGTAAAGATTGTTCCCAACAATGGTCATGGCAGCCATACTTCCGCCTTCACCAGTGCTTCCACCAGAATTGCCAGAACCCATGTTGCTGTCAGACTTGCTGCAGCCCAAGAAGAATAGAACCAAAAAGGTTCCAAATACGAGTGATTTTAAGTTTTTCATGGGTTGTCCCTCCAGCATTTCGGTGAATTCAAGCGGGTATATACCCAGCCTACAACGGTGCCTTTTTTCTTGTCAGGGCACTCGAAATAGGTGCGCCAGCTCCAAGAGTTGGTAATGTCTGCCTGCGGCGGATACTGCTGGTACTTGGTGTCTAAGGTTACATCTTGGGTAACCCGTGGCTTTGCAATGTCATGGATATCAATAACACAGATTTTACCTGCATAATCCGCATACATGTAATCGCCTTTGATGGTAACGTCTACATTGCCCGGAATTTGAAGAAAGGCCATGTTTACCGGATTTTTAGAATCTGTATTGTCGATGACATGCACGCCTTCATAGGGTCTGTTTACCAACAACAAATTGCCTTTCACATAAATTTTACCCGTTTCTGTTAAGGGCTTTGCGGCAGTTGATTTGATTAGATCTTTAAGATTGCCCGAGGATGCGTAGATAGGCTTGAATCCCATGGTTGTCATTCCAATCGTGCTCATACGGTCGGAGGTGCAGCCAAAGAGAGCCAAACCCATGAAAAGAGATAGCGTAATATTTCGTGTCATGGTTCTGGTTTTGCTAATTATACAAAGTTAAGCCTTATCACCCCTAAGACCTTTTACTAAAGGTGGATAAAACAAAATAGCCACCGACGGCAGCAATGGTGCTTGCTAGCAAGATAGACACTTTTCCGAGTTCTATAAAAAAGGCTTGGTCAAAGGCCAAGTTGGTGACAAATATGGCCATGGTAAAGCCTATGCCTCCGAGCATACCCGCGCCCCAGAGCATGGGTTTATTAATGGTATGTGCGATTTCCGCAATTTTTAATTTTTGACTCAGCAGTGCAGCGGTGAAGATGCCAATGGGTTTGCCTAAAACCAAGCCCAACATGATACCCAAACTCTCTGTGCTGCCTAAATTGCCAAGGAGGTCACCGTTGATAGCAATGGCGGTATTGGCCAAGGCAAATAAAGGAATAATCAATAGCGCCACAGGACGTTGCAGCCATTCTTCCAAGCGGTGGGAAGCGCCTTCTTTGTCGCCTCGCTG
>JBEIRK010000065.1:0-14740 GCA_040376005.1 Flavobacteriales bacterium | reverse complement strand
CGATAGACAATAAAGGTAGTAAATCAATATATGGGTTTGGTAAATTAGTTATTGAGTGTATTTGCAAATACAGCTTGATTTATCTCCTTACCTAATCATGTATAATATCCTTTCGAATTTATATGATTATATAACTTTGAAATTAGGGCAATTACAACCCTGCAATTGTTGCGCTGTTGCGCATTTTACGAACTACCTTGAGCACATATTCACCATCCTTATCTCCGCCAAAAAAACCATATCTCGGGAAGGATTTCTTGTCATTACCCAAAGTCTTCATAGTTCTCAAGTAGTCCATTACCTCAGACGCTGAAACATAATCCTTGCCTGTAGCAGCATCTTCTAAGGCGATAATGAATCTTCCGGCAAATGGAGAATGCGAACCTGCAACACCATCCTCTACATAATTATTGCCTCCGGAAGTGAGAAACTGCCTGCATTTGATTTCCATTTGACGTTTAATATACTCATCTGCAGTCATTTCATTTCCGTCATTTACGCTACGGTACTCATGTCGGTCTACCTTGTCAAACATTTTTCCGCCGAAGCAGACATCCATAACGAGAAACACATTTCCAGCTCCGCATCCATCAAGTAAATCTGCAATTTGCTGTTGTTTGAAGTACGTATCGTAAAATGGGTCATTCTCCGGTTTTTTAGAATCTGGACACACGTAGTAGCCACCCCAAGCCGTATCATAAAGTCCATGTCCCGCAAAGAACACCAGCAATTGATCATTGGGCTTAAACTTAAATCTTCTTATTTGATCTAGCTTTTCTGTTACTTCATGACGCTTCGGATTCTCAATAATTTTCACTTGATATCCGAAATAATTCTCCAACAATTCTCCAATTTTTTTAGCATCAAAAATGGGATTGCTTAAATCATCCCAATACGTATATTCCGTGCTTGCAAAAAGATAAGCATACCGCATACTTTCTGTTGTTTTTGCGATTTCTGCTGCAGTGAGCATATAATTTTGTCGCGAACTATTCCCAAATTCATCCTTAGCTACAATCGTCACATTTTTAACATTGTATAATTCTTTTGGCAACTCAAAACGCCCGTTTTGGGAAATCAGAATGTCTATTCCATTTGCTTGTGCAAACACAATTTTATTATCATCAAATATGCGGCCTGAAATCACAGCTCTGGTATTCACCACACTAATATTTTCGCCACGGGTAGCTACAGCCCCAAATAGTTCAATCACCGGAGGAAAGGTATCCGCTACTTGCAATTTCACTTTTGCCCTACCTAAAACAAAATCATGCCCATAAGTTTGCATCTCAACAGCATACAAGCGATCTGTAAAATACAAACCCGACACTGTGTTAGACAACCATTCAGTAGCGGTTGCGCTTCCATCTGCCAAGCTTTGATTGAGCCCTTTTAGAAGCGCATCCGTAAGCACTGCATGAGACAAGCCGGGCTCTTCAATACGGGCAGTTTTCAGGCCTAAAAACATCAAGCTCCTCTTCTCAGATGAAAACTGACTAAAATTGCCTCGCTGATACCATTCTCTCCAATTCAATCCATTGCAATCCGCTATATGAATCTGTCGGCCAGCAGGCACTTGGCTCAAATACCCACTCAAATCCCGCACTGAAAATAGTTTGTCGGCCAACTGTATCCCTTCATTTTCACCCGTTGCTCCATATCCGCTGTAATAAAAGACAAAAACATCGTTTTCACCTAAGGTGTAAATAGCAGTATCTAGTGCGTTTTGAATGTTGGCTAGTGTAGCATTCGACCCCAAATATGTCTTGTTCGTTACGGAGTCGAAATACAAATCTGCACTGCCATTTAGCGCTGTAGAGACCGCCAGCGCGTCTTGATAAGAAAAAGTATCGTTGTGCTTGGTATAACCAGGTCCCACCACTAGCATATACAAGCGTTTTGGATCTCGTTTTTCTCGCAGTGCGACTTCTAAACTTGAAGACCTGCTGCGGTATTCCATTTCACGCAGTGTATCATCAAGCCAATCATAAACATTGGCCACATCTGTATAATCGGTAATTAAATTATCATCACCCAAACCTTGGGCGACAGTCAATGCGCCAGCTTGCTTGTAAAACACTACTGAATTGCGGTAATCTTTTTTTCTATAGTGAATATAACCTGACCAACGGTAAGCGCCTCTTATTCTTTCCCAATCCGGCTTTGCATCCTTAAAATATTCTTTTGTTGCCAATGACATTAACCGAAGCGCCTCATCATACTGATCCTTACCTTCAAGGTTTTCTCCTCTTTTTTTCAAACTATCCCCTGCAATTAAATGCTCCCAATTCTCTTTGTAATATTTGGAAAACTCCACTTTTAACTCTTTGAAATCATTTTCATTTAAACCTGCATTAATAAAATAATCAAAGTCTGTTTCAAGCCCTTCGCAATAATCGCTAGGTACCGTCATAAACTCAAAACTCTTACGGTACAGACGCCTTGCTTGTGCTTTATCACCCCGTAAAAACAAGGCATGGCCATAATTGATATTGGTCCAAGTTGCAAAAGAATCTACCTCCCAAGCGGACTTGCAATACGGGAATGCCTGTTTGATCTTGCCCAATTTTATCAAGTTCCAGCCTTTATAACCTTTGGCATAATAGTAGGTGGAGTCTATTGCTAATGAACTATCTAGAAATCGAATTGCCTCCTCGCTGCGGTTTAGTCCAGAAAACAAAACCCCTTTATACAGGGCTATCAGTTGTTTATCCCATCCTTTCAATCGGGGCCAAATTTCATCCGCATAACTCAGTGCTGCGAGTTGATTCTTCCGCCCGTAGTGCTGGTAAATAAGGTTTACCGTATAAAAAGAATCCGAGCTTGCATTCCCACTAAATCTCGACAACTCCTTTAACTTTTCCAATTCATAGATTCGTTGTTCGGGCTGAAGTTCATATACATTCACAACCCGAGCTAAGTAAACCGAATCAGCCTTTGTCAATTGCTTATAGTACTCGCCCCAAACCTGACTCTTGGCCATGATTTGTTGCTTATTTAACATAAAAATAGAATCCAGCACCCGCGATTCATTATTGCCCAAATAGCAATCATTAATCACCCATGTGGCAAATCGCGAAGCGAGATTATACTCCTGGTTGATATATTTTGCTGGATACGTTATGATGTAATCTAGAAAATTCTCTAAATCAAACAAGGTGGCCGAAGCAAACATGTCGCGGTAGTTCATTCCGCCAAATCTGCCCGTTTCTATCTTGATATCTAATACTCCAGGACTGATTGAATCATAATAGGAAATTGCATCACGGAAGGATTGAATCATTGCCTTTTTAATGGGTATTTCAAACTTTCCTCCATCAATGGTAAGATTGCCATCACCCCCTACAAAGTACACTTCACTGGCATGATTGGTGAATTTGATATTATACGCACCTAACTGCGACAGTTGTCCTGAATAATATCTCTTATCCGTGGCTATTTTTATTTCAAAAGCATCTTTGTGGTAAATGGTATCTTCAAAATCATCAAAAAACACCATGTAACCCTGACTTGTAAATTCATCAATATGAGTAATAAAGCCTGTACCTGCTTGTATACTTCTTCTGTTATAATTTGAAAAGGTATCAAAGGTGGTGAACACGTCAAACTTAGACCCTTCAATCATGTTTTGTGCACGACCTGCGTTAAGCACTACAAATACTGTATCTCCATTTGGGCTCCACCTTAAATCACGCGCATCTGCGGTCATCCATAGCACTGTATCACCTTTACCATGATTAAATATCGTAGAATCTACAGCCTTCCATACATTCGTTTTTTGTCTTTTTAATCGAATCACCTCATAGGTGAGCAAGTATTTTGAAATGGTCTTCCCAGCCTCAAGTTCATTCCCGATGTTTTGGTAATAAATACCCGCTAGTAAATGGTAAAGGGTTGCAGTTTCGTAGTCATACGAAAGTTGACCTAACTCACCCATGGTTTTACATAGTTCTGCTAAGAAAGTGGTATCCGGACGCTTGTTTTCCTTTTCTGTTTCAGCGGTGAAAATCTTAGCGCCAAGTCCAACTGCAGAGTCAGCCAAAACCCAACTTGTATCCGCTTGTTTTCGCAGTGCTAGGAAATCCGGGTAGTTTTTCTTGGCAAAGCGAGAACTTTGCGCTTGTGTAACATTGCTAAAAACGAGGCATACAAGGAGAAGAACAATAGCGTAAATATGTCTTTTCATTTCAATTGCAAATTATTCAATTTAAGTGACAATACATAGAAGGCCAAGGAATTACCCCGAAGAAGAGTGTAGCCTTTCCTGCTATTGCTTGCAATTCATAAATCTACTAATTCACTTGCAATTTTCTTACCACTTGAGAATTTGGGTAAGAAAAAATCACCAAATAATTACCGATGGATAATGATTGCGTATTCAAAATACCTGTATTTTCTACCCTATTCCATTCCATATTCAAATTGCGACCTTCAAGGTCAGTAAGGACTATGGCCTCTGGAAACTCCTGATCAAACTCAATACGCAATGGAGTTCCATTACTTACAGGATTTTGGTAAGTAAATTGTCTATCCTCAAAAGCGTCTAACCCGGCATATTTTGAATCCCGACTCCGACACCAAGCATCCATAGCTTGAAATGCCTTAGCTGCATTTAATCTGCCGTTTGTTGCATTCTTTCCTGCAAAGGCAGGCAAATCATCATGACCTTGAAGAAGCCATGTTCTGATAAGTGTGGCAGCCGAATCGGGATTCTGTATTTGGAGTTCAAGAAAAGTATCACAGGCCCATTGGTTCAGTGCAGCTATGGTACCAGCAACTTGCGGTGCAGCAAATGAGGTTCCATTGACATACTTATAGGGACCATCAGTTCCTGAATTGCGGCTCAGTGCAGTGGTATATACATTCGCCCCTTGGGCTGCGATATCTACTGAGGTTGAGCTATAACCCGAACTCATTTTTGCATCCACCTCAGTTGATGCATTTACAACAACCGTGTATTTGCTTGGGCAAAGGCTAGGTATATCTCCCTTCACATCCACATTTACATCGTTATTGCTCGTGGCTATTGAACTAACAATTCCCACTTTACCTAAAGAGTCATACAATGCGCACCACAAGGGGGCATCCTGTGGAAAGGCATTATCTATTCCTATTGAGGTATTTAGGGCTACGATATTCGCGCCCTTGGTACCACCTGAACTTAAATACAACTGCTTCATTCTCAGTACATATATCAGACTGCGAACCACACCAATATCACTGCTCAGCCCTTTTTCAGCATAACAAAGCACAGGCATTACTTTTATATTCCAGTTGATACCAGCAACGCCTTCCCCATTATTCCCGACCGCGCCCACAATGCCTGCTATAGCTTGACCATGCCCATCTAGGGAAATACTGGTATATGTTCGGTTGTTGCTATCTCCTCCATTCCAGCCATAATAATCATCGGCATATCCATTCATATCATCATCCAAGCCATTGTCGGGCACTTCACTGCGGTTGTACCATCTGTTGGCATCTAAATCTACATGCAATGTATCCATGCCTGAATCCACAATCGCTATAACCAATGTATCCCCTTTTCTATCTAAACCCGAATTCAAAAAAGGCCAAATTTCTGGAGCATACATGCGCGTAAGATGCTTTTGTTTCACAAACTGAGGATCATTGGGAAATATACCACGGTTCACGACCGTATTCAAGGTCTGCGCGCATGCAAATGCAGGATGTAAACGCAATTGCTGTTTTGTGATTGTGCTCGAAGAATCTACTGTTAGGGTGTATATTCTATATTCCCGATCTACTGCAGTCCACGCTAATTTAGCACCCAATTGCTCACCAATGATGGTTGTATTCGCATTTGGCTTGAGTTGCACCAAATATTGAGTTTGAGCCCACGAGAATTGCAGCCCTGTCAACAAGGAAAAAATCAGAAATATTGTGATTCTCAGCATGCTTAAACGAAGTTACTATAAATAACACAGCCCACAGCAAACTATTGCTGTGGGCTGTGTATTATGACATTTAACTTATTTTTTCTTGCGCTTTTCCAAGCTTGCCACAAATTTCTCACGGGTGGCTACAGCTTCTTTTGAAGCCTCATCTTCTGGGTCCATTTCCAACAATACTTTGTACCATGCAATGGCATTTTTATAGTGTTCGATGGTTTTAGCATATCCCGCAGCTTTATCTTCTGCTGATGCATATGCTTTGCCTGCTTTCGCATCACTAAATCCAGCGAGGTAGCCATAAATTCTGTTAATGTCCGATCTGTTTTTGGTCTTTTCTTCAGCAGTCAATTTACCAATCCATCCCAAATACGCATCAGAAACCCTGCCTGTTGAATCCATTGCATCCATCATGTGTTCATTCAAAGCGATGTAGTAATATCCGCGCTTGTAGGTGGAGTCTTTCGCTACAATCTCCTTGAAGTATTCATTAGACTTGGAATAATTCTCCAAATAGCGATATGCCATAGCCATAGGATACAAATCTGAAGCAGGCAATGATTTGTTTTTGATGGCCTTCAAGTTGATAATTTCAACAACCTGAACATAGTCCTTAGATTGATAATACATTTCTCTAGCCCTGTCATACCATTTAATAAATGCGCTGGCAGTGTCAGATAGCACTTGTTTGTGCAGACTCCAAGCCACTTCTTTTTGACCTGTTCTGAACAACAGAATGCCTTTATAGAAAGATTCATTCGCAGAAAGCGTTCTGTTTGCTGCTCTGATATGCTTGCTTTCATAGAGTTCAAAATACTCCAAGCCTTCTCTGTTCAATGCTTTGCTCGTATCGTTTTTCTCAACAATAGCATACGCAATTACACCGTAAATGTTGCTAAACTCTTTTAGTTTAAGCAGTTCTTTTGACTCGCGAATACACTCATCAAACTCACCATTGAGATACAAGGCGCTGGCAAACTTTCTTCTTGCAGAAAGGTTGTTGTTGCGCTTCAAATATTCACGGAAGTACAATACAGCAGAATCGCGTTTTTTCATATCGGTAAACAACTCCGCTTTTTGGCGGTAGCCAGGTGCAAAATTTGCATCTTTCGCCAAAGCCTCATCCACGCGGATCATGGCAATATCCAAGTTCTTAACTTTTTGATAAATCATGGCCTCACGCAACAAAGGAATAGGTGAGTTTGCGTCGTTATAACCGGCAAAAATGTATTTGTTTACTGCACGGGTGCCGTCTTCAGGCTTTTCTGCAAAAAAGGCATCCCCTTGAAGCAATAGCACTTCATAATCATCCTGTTTTGCCTTTTCAAGGTAAGATATAGCACTATTTGCATTCGCGACCAAGATATCCTTACTCCTATCCGTAACCATGAGATAGGCACGTCCAATCTCACGATAGATGAGGGCTTGACCTTTCTTCTTGGTTTTCAAGGCCAAATCAAAAAAGACCTTTGCTTCCGCTGTTTTACCTGCTCTTAGCATCAAGTGGCCTTTACCCACATTGTTAATGGTTACTTTAGGGCTATTTACCAAACCTGCATCGAATGATTTACCTGCAGCTGCGGTATCCCCTTGTTCAAGGAAGTTGATTCCAGCCCAGTAGTAAAACTCACCTTTTTTCGGCGAGGCTGTAATAAGTGCAGAAAACACCTTCTCGGCATCTTCATACTGTTCGTTTCTGGTAAGTCTGCGTCCTTCGTCAATACTTTGAGCTGAAACAGCCAAAGAGGTCAACGCCAGAACACCTGTGATGAGGAAATATTGAATACGCTTCATTTTGTTGCAAAAAAACTATTTTATCGTGTAATCTATGTTAAGGATTTCAAAAATTATTCCAAACCCTTCATTCAGTTGACAATTCTATGGTTCTTCCCATGTCTTTTTCAGGTATCAAGCCACTTTTCTTTACCAAAATTTGTCCGGGCTGACTCGATACCCAAGCTATAAAACCTTGCGCTAGTCCAGAATACCCTTGTAAATCGTGCATCCAGATTTCTTGAATGAAAGGATATTCACTTGCCTTGATTTGGCTTTGAAAGGGATAATAGAAACGTCCCTTTTTCGGATTCTCTATTTTTAAAATTTTCACAGATTGAGCCAATTGTTGAGATAGCGAATCGGTTCGGTCTGATACCCAGTTCACTGAAACAAAACCAATGGCATTGGGAGTTTTTGACACATAATCAAGTACAGCAGAGGGCGTTTTTTTTCCAATAATCCTACCCTTCATGCTGTCGTTTTTAAACCACAAGGAATTGAAATAATTGTAATTAGAGCCGCAACCTTGGTCAAATACACAGGTATACTTTCGCAACTTAGGGTCGCCAGACAACATGTCTTTAAGTTCTTGCAGCTGCAGTGAGTCAAAAACTACAGCGGAATGCGCAACAACAGCAATACTGGTTTTACCCACACGGACAGACCGTAGTGGTTTTTCTAGGTAATTAAAGTTCTCTTTCTCTTCGGCTGTAAAATCTCTGTGAAGCATGGCAAAACTGAGTTTCCCAGACTCCAATTGATTTATAATCTCTGTTTCGCACAAATACTGCGGTGTTAAATGGGCCTTGGGATAATCCACTGTGAAGACATACATCCACTCACAAAGCAAAAATGAATCTCCATAATCCACGCCTATGGACAAATCACCTTGCGTGGGCACATCATTCCCTTTGCCGGAATAGTCAATATTGTGGCAGGACATTATAAGAAGCAGCAAGCATCCGATAAGGCTTTTACGCATTGCGATCCTGCTCCTCTCTTTTTTCTTTTTTGTAAAGGAAATATCCATTTGCAAACCGGAATATACCCCAAGCCACCATAACGCCTATCAGAAGATGCCTGTAGGTTTTTTGAATATTTTCTAATGAATCTTTATTAGCTACAAGCCAAAGCGCAGCGAATATGAATATAATGCCTGTGATTACATGATATAGATATCCGGTTTTGAATTTCATGGAACTGCAAAGGTATCAAATAAAAAAGGCTGTCCGAAACCGAACAGCCTTTTTGTAGTATCTAAATTTTATTACTTAACCATCATAGAGTTGGTGATTGTGCTACCACCTGCAGTGATACTGTAAGTGTATACACCAGCGGCCAAATCAGAAGCATCCAAGCTAATGTTATGGGTGCCGCGATACAAGTTTGAAAGTGTAATGTTTTTCAGTTCCATACCAGCTGCATTGCGCACTGTCAAATTCAAATCGCCAGGGGCATTCAAGTTTACAGTGATGTTGGTCAATCCTGAAGTTGGGTTTGGATAGTTTTGGCTTACCAACAATACTTCACCTGTATTCGGTTCTTCCACTTTCAAGCCCCACTGCATACCCAATTGATTAGTTAGGATATCATTTACTGGAATTGCGGTGTAAAGGATTTTGTTATCAGTAGTTGGGTGGTTGCCCACAGATGCAACGTTATTCTGAAGGTTGGTTCCAGGATACTCATCGCGCTGCCACATCATGTGCACGAAATTGTTGCTGCGGCGCGCCAAACAAGCAAAGTCATCTTCATTATTGCGCAATTGGGTAACGTTCTGTTCATTGCTCCAGGTTTTACCGCTATCCTTTGAATACACAATTCCGATATCACGGAAATTCGCACTCAAATCAGAGATATCTGATTCGATAGGAACACTAAATGCGCAGTAAATATTGCCATTGGCATCAATACTTGCGCTTGGCTGACGCATGGCACTGGTATTGCCAAGTCGGGCCACAGTTGCCACATTCGTTGGAATACCGGTAGTTCCTAAAGCTGCATATGTCGCAGCTTCAAGTGCATTAATAGCATCGCCAGAACGGTCAAACGCAGCACCTGAAGCGATTACACGGGCTCTGTTATCAATTTCAGACCAGTGCACAATGCCTTGAACACCAGGGAAGAAAGAATAACTGTCATCGCTGGTATCGGTATCCAATACACGACCCAAGCCCCAGAATACATTCATATTGCCATTTTTGTCAAGCAAAACATCTACAGTGCCATCATTGGTAAATGGGGTATCTGTCATCAATTTCTTTGCATCATACGGTGCATATTGGAAAGTATCTACGATAGTGCGTGTCCATGAAGTACCAAAATCAGTACTTTTCCAAACCAATACACCTTGGAGCAAGTCTGCATTGGCAACGACTACAGTGCTGCCTTGGCAATCAATTGCATATTGGTCGGCACCACCATTATTGGTAATGGTGCTATCATAATTTGGCAACATGATGTGTTGGATATCCCAGGTAGTTCCGCCATCTAAGCTGCGGCTATACACCATAGGTGCAAATATACCTTTACGCGTTGGTGCGCGCTTTTCACCTGCTGCAGCTGAGTCGGTGTAAGAATAAATCATGTGAATGGTGTCGCCATTGTTTGCGCTTCTTGCCCAAATAGGTTTATACGGTGTTTCTTGCAAAATCAAAGTGGCGCCAGTTGGACGTGCACCTTTAGTAGCTGCCTTACTGATAAAGAATCCACCTTGAGTAGCTTCGTGACCGATAACAAATTCGCGGCCATCAGAAAGCAAACCGATACAAGGCCAGCCTGTGCGAGCACTATTTTCTACCCTGCTAGAAGACGGCGCTGACCAGTTTCCGGCGGTGCTTTTAAAATTGAAACCTGTGCCACGCAATGGAAATCCAGATTGGTCATTAGGAGATGTAGTCCAAGCGGCAGAAATTGAACCATCTGCATGTAAAATAATACGACGCGACATCGCATAATTGGTTTGCAGATCGTAAAAAGAACTGCCAATCAAAATGTGGTTATTATGGTCCACATTACCGCGATTGGTTACTTTGTTTGAGGTTGTGCCATTTCCGCTGGCTGTTGCTAAATCAGTGGTTACTTCTTTCGAAGCAGTTTGTGGGACTGAACTATTAGCAGATGCAGGCACGTAGGCAGGACCTTGTGCTAATACAGCAGCGCTAAAGCAAATCAGGCCTAGAGCTAAGTAATATTTCTTCATTTGATTGTAATGGTTGAACTGCAAAGAAACGGAATTTAACCATTATTTAATCTAAAAAAACAAAGACAATTGTCAATATAATCTAGTTTTTAAGAATCCGCACCACCGTTTCAATGAGAAGGTCTCCATCATCCGCAGAACCGCGGCTTATGCCCTTGGTTTTTAAATCCAATAATTTCAAATAACCAAATACCCTTTCCAAATCTGCGGGCCTGTAATTTCTTGCCGCCGCTGAATAGTCTTTCACAAAATAAGGATTCACGCCAAGTGCGCCAGCAAGCTCGCGTTCGTTGCTACTTTGGGCGCCGTGCACCATAAGCACTTTACTAAAGAACTTGTACAACACCGTAGACATCATAATTAAATCCCCAGATTCTAGGTTTACTGCCATGTGATGTGCAATTTGAATGGATTTATTAAAGTCTTTATACCCCAACGCATTTTGCAATTCAAATACATTGTAGGTTCGATTCATTCCCACATAGGTATCGATGTGGTTTACACGAATAAAATTCTCTTTAACCGATATTAGCAATTTCTCTAGCTCGTTGTGTATAACAGAAAGTTCCACCCCAAGCAAGTCTATCAAACGTTCCACTGCCGGTGCATCTATGGTCCTATCTTTCATTTTAAGAAACTGCGGTATCCATTGTTTTACCTGATAATCCCGCAAGGGATCTGAGGTGAATACTTCATATTTCTGTAATGCTTTCCCCGTTTTAAGACGCATATCAAAATTGGTACCTCGAAAATTGATAACCAATATCGTACTATCCAATGGTTGTGCGGCGTAGGATTCAAACTTATCCCACTCCTTCATGTCTTGGGCTTCCTTAAGAACAATAACCTGATATTTTGACATCATAGGATACCTTCGGGCCATTCCTATCAAGTCGTTTATTTTAATTTCTTTTCCGTAAACGACGGTTTGATTAAAACTTCTTTCAGCTTCAGGTAGCGCGCTATGCTCAATAAGTGAGGAAATAGAATCAATAAAGAAAGGCTCCTTCCCATGCAACAAGTAGATTGGAGCAAATTGCCCTGCCCTGATTCTCTCCTGCATTTGGAGATAATTTGATATGGTATCTGTCGATTTCGCCATTCTCCTATTATTTTTACGCCGTTGGAAGCACTACAATTCCCTATATATACGTTTGAAATTCGGGATCAGGAACAAAAAAAGTTGATTTTTGACATTGCCCGAAAAAAATTTATCCCCCTTACACCTGAGGAATGGGTTCGTCAGCATGTTATTGCACACTGTATTCAACGATACAATATCAGTCCCACCCTTATTTCTGTTGAAAGAGAAATACGATTCAACGGCCTAAAAAAACGCTTCGATATACTTGTGTATAACCAAGAAGGGAAAGCCGAAATCCTCGTAGAATGTAAAGCCCCAGATGTGAAAATAAGCAGTGAAACTGTATTGCAAGCAGGGATGTATAACAAAAGTCTCAACTGTCCTTGGTTGTATATCACCAATGGCCTGCAACATTATTGGTTTTACTGGAGTGGAGAAAAGCTACTGCCCTCGACAGCGCCAGAATCTTGGCCCTTTACCAAGCCTTAAAAACCATTTCTTTAGAATTCAATCCTTTTCCTTGGGTAACCGTAAACTCCAAGTCGCAGGCAGCCGTTGAAAAAGGATCTAGGAGTAATTGATATTCCTGCTCTTTGTCATCAGTCACTGTAAGTTGACCTGAATTCCACAAACTAAAACAGCTTCCTTGATTTTGGAGTTTTTTCGCGCGAATAGCAATCGTATTTGCGCTGGGTAAAGTGCAGGTCCATCCGCCGTCCCAAGTGGTAGATTTGCGGGCATTCTGAATGGGTTGCTCGTAAAACACTTGCACCGGTTTGCTGTTTGTAGCCAGTAGCATTGATTCTCCTGTTGCAGAATGCAGTACATTAAAATTCAATAGGAATTGACCCGAAGAATCTACACTCAACATCATTTTCCCGGATAGTGTAATTCTCTCAGTCTGACTCAAAAAAGCAAAGCTGTCTTTTGTATCACTCTGCCAGGTCAAAACGCCTGCGGCAGGGAAAAACGATTGGCTAATTTCCACAGTGCACTTTCCTGTGCGTTTGATGCCATCTGCGCATATAGTGCCAAGCCCAAAATTCATTACAAAGGCTACACCATCACCATCCGTATACAAGGTATCAAGGGCGTCTATGAGAATTTGTTTTGAAGCAAACTGACTCCAACGGCCGAAAGCAAACTCTTCAGCAGGTGTCCAAGCAGCAAGGATATGGAAGGTGCTTTGGCCTATTTGTTGGCCTGTTTTCAACTCCGAAGCAAGTTCTGATTCTTTGCTGCAAGAAGCAATGAGAAGTGCTATACTTAGAATAGGAAGTAAACGCCAATAGGCCATGACACAAATTAAGGTAGCATTTGATGAAAATAAAAATGGCGCGACAGATGTCGCGCCATTTCCTTAGTTATTTTTAGGTTCTTATTTCACTGTAAAAATGATTTCTCTGCTTCCGATAATGGCTTTAGCCACTTTATCACAAGCCCCATTGTTGTATGGGTCGAAATCCACTTTTAAGCTGCTGCTCGCGCTTAGATTCTGAATTGTCAAAACACCTACTACAAAGGTTTTTGCACAACCCAATTCAATTTTCTTAAGCAAAGGCACATCAATAGACCAAGTGTAATCTTCACCATCGATGTTGGTTCCACTGCCGCTGCCTGTTACTTCGTACTCATCACCAAGCATACCTGGAGTGCCAGAACCTTTGGTTCTTTTGATTACTTTATTTCCACGGAATGCAGCATGGGTGCTACCTGCAGTTTTGTTAAGCTCTTTGTATACTTTCCCATCTGTAATAGCAATGGTAAGTTCTTGATCTGCAGTGCGGGTATAGGAAATAACACCTTCAATTCGGAACATGTTGGTACCATCACCAAAATAGTAGAATTCCCCATTTGAAGATTCAGTAGCCGTTAAGGTAACACTGGTTCCAATTTGTGCATAGGGCTTAGAAACGCTAATGCGCAATTTACCGGCCCTGTATTTACCATCACCACAAAGTATTCCATAAGGAAAGCTACCCCCGACTGGTCCAAAGTCAAGTGTATATTCAATACCATCGCCATCGGTGAAGGTTGAATCTACGAAGTCCAATACTGCGCCACTTGGCAAAATGGTTGACGCACCTTTTTTGATTTTTCCATCGCTTTGGTTGATATCATCTGCGACATCAAAAGCACCTGCAAACTCAGTTTCTGCGGTACTAAAGTCTTGAGCACTGGTAATATTGTCTTTTACTCCTGCAGTATCTAGCTTACAAGATTGCACACCAGCAACTAGCGCTGCCACGGCTGGTATGAAAAGTAAATATTTGAAATTTTTCATTTTTTTATTATCCTCTTGAAGAATGATACAAATTTAACACCATTTACCCCTAAAATCAACAAGAATTAAATCCTTGATGCCTTAGCAATCACCTCTACTGCGAAATCCAACTCAGCATACTCTATAGTCAATGGCGGTGCAATTCGCATTTTATCGGGTGCAAAGAGAAACCAATCCGTAAACAAACCCATTTCTATACAAGCATCAATGGTCCGTTTGCAATGTTGTTCTGAATCGAGACTTAAGGACATAAGGAGTCCTTTGCCATTGACTTCCCGGCCTGTGGCTTGTATCAATTTTTCGGCCAAATAGGTGCCTTTTTGAGAAGGATTCCATTGTGGAAGTTCGCGTGTGGTAAGTTGAACCGCTGCAAGGGCAGCAGCGCAGCATACAGGGTGACCACCAAAGGTGGTAATGTGTCCTAACACCGGAAAATCAGTAAAAGACTGCATAATGCTTTGTTCCGTAATTAGCGCACCCAT
>JBEIRK010000252.1:0-1648 GCA_040376005.1 Flavobacteriales bacterium | reverse complement strand
TGGGGTGTACAAGGGATTTCTGTGGCCCAATGAGGGTTCAAACACACAATTTCTCTGCTACCCTCCGCTGATTGAGTGGTTTCACATCGCCAGCCTCTATGTGCTGCCCTTCGACATATTTTGGCTGCGCCTGCCTTTCCTGCTGTTGCACGTGGGGAGTCTGTACCTGTTGTACCGCATCGCCTCCAAGCTCAGCAAGGGACAAGATTGGATAGCCTTGCTCATCGTGAGCCTATTCATGTTTGATAAGGTGGTGTTTGAAATCAGCCGAAGCATGCGGGTGGAGGTCTTGCTCACTTTTTTACTCTTGCTGTTGGTATGGCTCAACATCCATAAAAAACATATCCTGTGGCAAGGTTTGGTAGCGGGTTTGCTGCTGCTCGCCCACCTCAACATGTGGCCATGGTTGTCCATTTGGGCCTTGTTTCAATTCAAAAATCTGCGCCATTTAAGTGTATTCACAGTGGCTGCATTGGTGCCTGTGCTGCTGTTTTTCTTTACCATAGACTTTCATTTTACAGCACTCTACCAACAACTCTTTATGCAGGCAGAACAGCACGCCAGCGAAGGAGGATTCGGGCAAAAAATAGCGGATTTTCTTTGGAATCGCTTTTGGCCTGTGTACAAAGAACAACCCTGGGCGCTGCTGTATACTCCATTCCTGCTTGGTGCAGCCGTAGTTTCGATATTCAACAAAAGACAGAATCCCTTTGCATGGAGCTTTTTAGCTTGCAGCCTGGTATGGATTCTTGTATTGGCGCCACATTACCGCTATTGGCCTCCCCTATTCGCAGTGGGTTTGCTCATGCTGGCATGGGAGCTGCACAGCAGCAAACGACCTATGACCATAGCCCTACCCGTGTGGCTTGGGACCTTGCTTTTGCTGGGCGCAGGCTTTGGCGCACGCCATCTATTGGCCATACAGCAGCGCGAAAGCAGAAATCCAGAAGCTGCCTTGGCTTGGCTACAGTCGCAGCTCAATGAAAAAGAGAAAACACTCATTGTGGGCGAAGGAATTGCCTTTTACACCACCCAAAATCCCAACTTCGATTATGGAATGGAATTCTACCCTCAGAACTTAGCGTTTCAGAATTATTCCAAGGTGTACTACCTCTCCCGCGATACGGCGCCTTTTGCCGTAAAAGCTACATATACAGTAAAAAAGCCTGCGGCATCAGCACTCCAACGCTGGCAGCGCGGCGAAACCTATGCGGGCATGAAGTTGTATGAGATAAAAAATAAGGCGGATTGGGACAAGCTTACAGGTGCGTATCAGAAGATACGGTATTAAGGGTTATTGAGAAATACAGGATATGAACTAATGCATGCCCAACGAGCTCTTCAATAAGCTATTTAGCTTCAGTTTAACCGGGTCGTATATTTATAATTTGAACTAGGGAAGCTGCAGTTTTATTTAGTTTTTCTTACATCCAAAATTGACTTTAGAAGGCGTTTATATCGAACATTAATCGATAAAAATTTGTAAATTCCAACCAGAATAGCTAGTTTCGATATAACATTATTGTAAGTACCCCATTTTTCAAACTGGTTTGAATTAGACATTTCAAATATGATTGTTTTTTTCGAGATATTTAATGGGACTTAAATTATTTAATGATTGATGCGGATGGTGCATGTTATATTCTTC
>JBEIRK010000001.1:0-77867 GCA_040376005.1 Flavobacteriales bacterium | reverse complement strand
TTTTGTATCAGGTATTGCTGCACCAAGGGGTTGCTTTGGTTGATGTCGGGCATGTGGTGGTCAAACCATCCGTTGAGCATCTTGGTTTGCTCTGAGGGCGCCGCATACGGGTCTGTTAGCGCTGCAATGCGATAGTTACTGCGTGTAAAAGTGTCAAATCGGTGAAACCAATCCGGTTGAATGGGTTTTTGATATAAGGTGTGTTCACTGCCGCAGTGGTTATACACCATATCCAACACAATTTTAATCCCTTCTCTTTGGCATGCGGATGTAAATGCCAAGTACTGCGTTGCGCTGCCAAACCGGGGATCGACGCGGTAATGGTCTGTGCAGGCATAACCATGGTAACTCTGTCTGGGTTGGTTGTTCTCAATCACAGGAGTTAGCCACAGCGAAGTAGCGCCCAGTGATTTAATATAAGAAAGGTGTTGTGCAATGCCGGGAATATCGCCACCATGTCTTCCGTCTTCCTTTTTTCTATTGGCACCCTCTTTCATCCCAGCGATGCTGTCATTGCGCGCATCGCCATTTGCAAAGCGGTCCGGCATGATCAAATACATCACATCGGAGGCTGTTATTTTCTCTCCGAACTTGGGCTTAGGATATACCTTGTATTGTAAGGTTTGCTTTTGTTTTCCTTGTTTGCACTGGATTTCTATGCTGCGCACCGCAGTGTCTTTGAGCACCAAACGCAGTATTTTGTAACCGTCTTCTACCTGAATCTGTGGGTCAATAAGCCCAACTCCAGCCGTGGGGCTGCTGAATTCAGCGGGAATTCCGGCCTTCATGGTTCCGTAACATAAGAGTTCCACGGTATCAGACCCTAGTTGGTGATACCAATGGGGTGGATCGATGCGTTGAATAACCTGAGCTTGTGAAAACGAGATGCAAATAAATGCGCAAATACTTGTAATTGTGTGAGATAGCTTCATGTGAACTTGGGTGTGGGGCAGGGTGTGCACACAAAGTAAAAAAAATATTTCAAAGTGTCGTTTTTACACTTATTCTTTTTTAATTTTGCCTTAACAAAACTCTAAAGATATGATGAAAAAATACTTTTCAATTTGTGCTTTTATGGCTGTATTAGGCCTAAATGCGCAAGCGGATGTTACACTGACCGTGAACGATGTTGCCAACAAAAACAAAACTGGCATTAAGTTCAAGGGTCAATTCAATTCATGGACTGAAGTTTCAGCTTTTGATGACGGAACCAATGGTGATGTTACAAGCGGCGATAAAATTTGGTCTTTAAAAGTTACCGGTGTTGCAGATGGTACTTACGAGTGGGGTGCTGTTGACCAAGATGGTGGATGGTTGACACCTGGTGTTGCCAATTACACCTTTACTGTTGCTGGCGGAAGTGTTTCTGGAAAAACTGAAATCGTGATTCCATCTTCTAAGCCAAAGCATCCTGTAGTGTTCACCGTGCGTGACCTTACCAACAATGAAGTAGGAATCAAATTGAAAGGTTCTATGTTCGGTTGGAGCAGTAAAGATATGTATGACAATGGAACCAATGGCGATACCACCGCAGGTGACCACGTATTTACCTTGAAAACAGATATCGAAGAAGGTAGCTGGGAGTGGGGTATTGAAAACCAGTGTGGTTGGAAGCTTCAAGGCAGCAACCGCACCTACACTGTAGCAACAGGTGGTGCAGTTACAGGTTCTATTTCTTATTCAATTCCTGCACTTACTACGCCTATCAATGTTACTTTCCGTATTTACATGGGTGATGCAATTGTAAATGCTGCTGGTTTGTACGTTGCGGGTGATTTCCAAGATCGCGTGAACGGCAAATCATTGTGTAATTGGAGCAAAGACACCTTGCGTCTTACTGATGCAAACTCTGATGAAGTATATGATCTAAAAATCAGCGTTTCTCCAGGTTCTTTCTCTTACAAATACTTCAACGGCCGTGGTGGTGATCCTGACGGCGAAAAAGGCGATTTCAAAACCACTGGTTGCGGTAGCGACAATGGTTTGGGTGGCTTTAACCGTAACTTGAACCTTACTGGTGTTACCAAAGACACCGTATTGGTAATTTACAAATATGATAGCTGTTCTGTATTCACGCCTTCTAACTCAGTGAAGAAAGCGAATGCAGTGGTTAAAGGTATCTATCCTAACCCTGCTTCTACTCAAGCAACAATCATGTTCTCTGAAGTGGGTCAATCACATAACGTAGTTGTTATGGATGTTGCCGGTAAAATGGTAGCAGAATACAACTTCGCTAAAGGTATTTCTTCAGGTGTAATTAGCAAGCCTGCAAGCGGTACCTATTTGGTTCGTGTTTCTACTGCTGGCGGCCAGTCTGCAGTGTCTCGAATCATTTTCGAATAACACTTTTTCGATTCAAATATAGAGGCGGCTTTCGAATGAAAGCTGCCTTTTTTTTTATATATTTGTATACAATGCGCGTGAAATATTTTATTAGTATTTTGTCGGTGATTTTTACAGTTAAACTTGCCGCACAAGTGACGCTTAGCCCTGTTTTTGCAACGCAAAATGACACGGTTACTCTTGTTTTTGACGCCACAAAAGGCAATGCTGCTTTGGTGAATTTAGGTCCACCAGAGGTGTATATTCACACCGGATTAATTACCAATTTAAGCACTTCTGGAACGAATTGGCAGCACGTGCAGGGCGTGTGGGGCACAGACGATTCGCCGCGTAAAATGACCTATTTGGGAAGCAATAAATATTCCATTAAAATTTATATTCCTACATTCTATTCCATTAGTGCGCCTGAAAAGGCCACCAAAATTGCCTGCGTTTTTCGCAACCGCGCCGGGGATAAAGTGGGACGCAGTGCCGATGGTTCTGATATTTTTATAGACCTATATCCACCGGGCTTGAAAGTGACTTTTACAGCACCAGCCGCGATTCCCGGTGTTTTTAATAAGACGGACACGATAACATTGCAAATGTTAAGTTCTGAGTCTACCCATTTGTCGTTATTTGAAAATGGGAGTTTTGTGGATTCGACGAAAGGGCAATCTTGGGAATTCAATTATTATGGCAAGTCTCCGGGTTCTTACCAATATGTGGTAACAGCAACTCAAGGAAATGAAACTGCGTCGGATACCTTGACATTGGTAGTGAATTCAGACGTAGTAACTGAAGCCATGCCTGCGGGAATGCAAGAAGGGGTGAATTATCTTTCCGACACCTCTGTGCTGCTCTCTCTCTATGCCCCTGGCAAAAACTTTGTATATGCCTTTGGCGATTTTAGCAATTGGCAACTGTTGCCAAAGTATTTTATGAAGCGCACACCCGACGGCAACCGCTGGTGGGTGGTGGTTTCAGAACTTACCCCTGCAAAACAATATGCCTATCAATTTGCGGTAGATGGGTTGCTGAAAATCGCAGATCCACTTTCCGAATTGGTCCTAGATCCTTGGAATGACCAATATGTGAAGAAATCAGATTTTCCGAATTTACCCGCCTATCCCGCAGGAAAGACTACGGGGATTGTTTCTGTCATCCATCCTGGCAAGACTGCTTTTGCATGGAAACATGATAATTTTAAAATAACAGATGCCAATAAGCTCAATATATATGAACTGCATGTGCGCGATTTTATAGCTGACCATAGGTTTGAAACCTTACTTGATACCCTAGATTACCTTCAAAATTTGGGAGTTACCGCTATTGAGCTTATGCCCGTTAGCGAATTTGAAGGCAACTCAAGCTGGGGCTATAATATTTCCTATCATATGGCCTTGGATAAATATTATGGGAATGAAAATCAACTCAAAGCATTTATTGATGCCTGTCATGCACGTGGCATTGCAGTTCTCCATGATGTAGTGTTAAATCATACCTTTGGTCAGAGTAGTTTGTGTCAACTCTATTGGAATATTACCCAAAATAGGCCTGAAGATAACAATCCATGGTTGAACCCTGTGGCGAAACACGACTTTAATGTAGGTTATGATTTTAACCATGAAAGTGATGCTACCCGGGCTTATACAGACAGGGTACTAAAACACTGGTTGACCGAGTTTCATTTCGATGGATTTCGCTTTGATTTATCTAAAGGTTTCACACAAAAGAACACATTGGGGAATTCAGGTGCTATGGCGCAATACGATGCCTCTCGAATCGCAATCTGGAAGCGTATACGTAACGCAATCCGAAGCTATGATGCTGATGCAATGCTCATTCTAGAGCATTTTGCAGACAATGCGGAAGAGACGGAATTGGTAGCTGAGGGTTTTTATATCTGGGGAAACAGCAGCTATGATTATGCCCAGGCATCGATGGGCTATGCATCCGATGTTTCATGGTCTAGCTACAAAAAACGCAATTGGTCGAAGCCCAATTTGGTGAGTTATATGGAAAGCCACGATGAGGAAAGAATGATGTATAAAAACCTCACCTTTGGCAATACAAATGGCAGCTATTCTACTAAAGTGCTGGCAACGGGTTTAAAGCGCTGCGAAATGGCAGCAGTCACTTTTTTAAGTATTCCAGGCCCAAAAATGATTTGGCAATTTGGGGAACTCGGGTATGATGTAAATATTGATTTTAATGGCCGCACGGGTGAAAAGCCCATTCGTTGGAATTACAATACCATTCCTGAACGCGTGCGATTAAAACGTGTGTATTCGACCATGTTTGCATTGAGAAATAACTACCACGTGTTTCATACTGATACCGCCGTACTTGACCTTTCTGGAACGGTTAAAAAAACCAGTCTCAGTTATAAAGGGCATTACGTGGTCACGGTCGCCAATACGGATGTGAAGTCGGTAAATACCAACCTAAGCTTCCAAGATACAGGTTTATGGTATGAAGTATTTACTGGAGATTCTATGCGTTTGATTAGCAAATCCATTGCTGCTACACTGGCGGCAGGGGAGTACCGCTTGTATTCCAATGTGAGAATGTCGAACCCCGTTTTCACAAATTCAACAGTACAGACGGATGCTCACAAGCCTTTGGCTTTATATCCAAATCCTGCAAATAATGTGGTGTATTATGCCTTTCCAAGCAACCCCAATACCGCTATGGAATTGCATGTGTACACTGCTACTGGAAAGTGCGTCTATACCGAAAAAGGACAGCTTAAGGGTGCGCTAGAGCTGGGCTCTTGGGCTCCCGGTATGTACCATATTCAAGTGTTGGGAGACCAATATACCTATTCGGGTAAATTGTGGGTGAATCCATAATTCGCCTTCTTCGGGTTTTCCTGTCCTTGTTTTTATACCTAAACTTGCAGTGTTAAATGAAAGATTTTACGGTTGCCCGCGCCCAAGAGGCATTTTGTCATTTTGTAGGAAATAAAGCATTTGAAGAAAGCGTATTGCTTTCTAAAGGACCCATGGACCTTTCTTCTGCCGCTGTGCAGGAAACCATGTCTCTCTTGATTCGCAATGCGACCAAAAGCGACGAAATTTATCATTTTTCACAAGTTGGAATTGAAGACAACCCAATGTTGCGTTGGGTTGCACCCGTTTTTGAATCTTCAGAGAAACTGGATGAGCAGTCGGAGTATATCGCACGCCACTTGCTAGACCAAACGGATAACCCCTCATTAAAAGGCGGCTACCTCAGCTTGGTGTATTTCACAGGATGCATGTTTGAAAACAAAGAAGTCGATGCCCTCGCCATTTTCAAATTTGAAAATACAGTGGATGTCTTTATGCCCCAGTCTGCAGAAAATGTGATTGATTTGGCGAAAGCCACCGGTCTCAACGCAAGTAGTGCAGATAAATCCTGTGTGATTATCAATATGGAAGGTGAAGATGGATATAGAATATTGGTAACCGATTCTGGCAAATCCCTAGATAGCCATTATTGGCGCAATCAGTTTTTGGGGATACGCCCCGTTGCAAATGCCTTTCATTTTACACAAAATGTGTTAAAAATGACACGGGAATTTATTACCAAAGAAATGCCAGAAGAATTCCCGCTGAGCAAGGCAGAGTCTGCAGATTTACTCAACCGTTCACTGGATTATTTCAAGGAAAATGAAACCTTTGTAAAGGAAGAATTTGCAGAAACCATTTTTGAAGATGAACGCATCATTGATTCTTTTATTAAATATGATGAAGACTTCTGTCAGCACAATGATGTGCCTCAATCTCAGGAGTTTGAAATTGACAATAAAGCGGTGAAAAAACAGGCCAAAATATTTAAATCTGTCCTGAAATTGGATAAAAACTTCCACATTTATATCCATGGAAACCGCAATCTCATTGAGAAAGGAATCGATGAGGATGGGCGTAAATATTATAAGATATTCTTCGAATCCGAGGAGTAAAAGGATTTCTTCTGCGCGGCTATATAAGGCAATAATAACAATCCTAACTGCGCATAAATGCGGGCTTCTAGCCTAAGGATTCATCAAAACGCTATTCATTTTCTTCATCGTAGATACTATTGCCTATTGGCGGGAGATCCGGAATCTCAGTATTCATGATTGGGTTGTGCAAAAGCGTGATAGGCGCTTTGGCTAAATCAACCTTGCTATCCATAAGCAATGCATAGGGTCGGCCATTTAATAAAGCCAATACGATACCGTGGATTTCAACCTCCTTATTCGGATAGAACTTGGTTTTTGAGCACTTGGCATATCGAATAACACCATCAGCATGGGTTAATGATTTGGTTTGATGGGGAGTAATATGACACTTTCAGGAATCCGTGTTTTTGATTTTGAAAGCGGGTCATAGGCATAAAAACATGATCGTCTTTTTTACTTTAACGCTTTCGTATAAACTTCTAGGCACCTTTTCCGTGCAAACTCATGGTTAACAATGGGCTGCTGGTAAGAAAATGTCCCAAATTCAGGCACCCATTTTTTAATATATAAAGCCTTTGGATCAAACTTTTGCGCTTGCAATGTAGGATTGAATACCCTGAAATACGGAGCTGCATCTACACCACTCCCTGCAGCCCACTGCCACCCGCCATTGTTGCTTGCCAATTCGAAGTCGAGCAATTTCTCCGCAAAATAAGCTTCGCCAATGCGCCAATCTACCAATAAATGCTTGGTGAGAAAGCTGGCAACTACCATGCGCACCCGGTTATGCATAAATCCAGTAGCATTTAGTTCTCGCATGCCTGCATCCACCATTGGATAGCCTGTTTTGCCCTGCTTCCAAGCCTCTATCTCTTGTGCATTATTGCGCCACTCGATGCGGTCATATATTGGTCTAAAGCTCTCGTGAACAATTCTGGGAAAGTGGGCCAAAATCTGCATGTAAAACTCCCGCCAATTCAACTCCGCCAGCCATTTTTCGCTGTGTTCTAAGGCCACTTTGTAGGCATGTCGTATGGAAATTGTCCCAAATCGCAAGTGAATGCTCGCGCGGCTTGTCCCTGAAATGGAAGGGATGTCTCGCGTGTTTCCATAATTATTGAGCTTTGCCGCACTTAAATCTGCTTCTGGAATACTTAAGGTTGATTGTGTGAATCCCATTTCGCTTAAGCGTATCATGGGCTCACTTTCCATGGGCTTGAAATTGCCCATCAAATTTTCAGAAGGGTAGGGATTGATATCTAATAATTGAAAATGATGTAACCAATTTTTATGATAGGGTGTGAATACCGTATATGGACTTCCATCGGATTTTAAATTCTCATCAAAACGCTTCACTACTTGGTCTTTAAACGCATGAAATTGGGCGCCATGCTGGGCAAGAAGCTTGTTTATACTCGTATCCCTTTCGGCAGCATAGGGCTCATAATCTTCATTACAAAACACATCACCAATACCATGTTTTTGAAGTATTTCTTTCCATGCATCTGCAGGTGTGTTGTAAGCTACAATCAGGTCTGTGCCCATTTCCTGTAGCCTTTTTTTTATGGCAGCTATCTGCCGATGTATAAAATTTACACGTGCATCATCTTTGGGCAATTCTGATAAAATACTGGTATCAAATACAAAAACAGGTATGCAGGGCTTACCTGAGCTTAATGCCTGAAACAAACCATGGTTGTCTTCCAAACGCAAATCGCGCCGAAACCAAAAATATACCTGATTCATTTAGCTTTTCTTGAATAAATTATTTACCGCTGCCGAAAGTGTTGGATATTTAAATATATAGCCAGCTTGTTGAAGTTTTTGCGCACTCATGCTTTGGTCAGACAAGGCCAAAACAGACAGTTCACCTAACATGATTTTTAATACAAATCCTGGAACATTAGGGTGCAAGCTTTTATGCTGGAACGCCATATCCAATGCAAGTACAAAATCTTGTTGTGTGGCTTCCTCAGGCGCACTAAGATTGTATGTTCCTTCTGCAATCTTGCCTTCTGCCGCCTCAGCCAAAGCCCCCACAACATCTTCGATGTGTACCCATGGAATGCGATTTTCGGGACTACCTGTTGTAGGAATTACCCGCAAAAACTTGGTTTTTAAAAAAGCTTCTGCAAATCCACCTTTTGATGCCAGCACAACGCCACATCGAAACAGGGTAGTGGGTATGCCCATAGCGTGTATATTGTGGGCTCCCTTTTCCCACGCTTCGCAAACATCTGGTAGAAATCCATTTCCTTTAGGATCTGTTTCTTTAGCCATACCCAAGGTTGGGTCGGCATAAAACCCACTTGCCGACATAGAAATAAAATGTGTCGGCTTTTTTTCACAACTTTCTAGGGCATTTTTTAGTAGGTCCAAGCCCCGCACACGAGACTGCTTTATTTCTTCTTTGTACGCGGCTGTCCAACGTTTTCCCGCAATATTTGCACCTGCCAGATGTATAATTACATCGACGTTCTCGAAGGCATTTAAATCAATGTTGAAATTTTTTATGTCCCAATCAAACGCCATTTTGCTTTTTGATTTGTTAGTTAAGCTAGTAGTTAGCAACTTTATGCTGTGGCCTCTGCTTGAAAGTTCTTCCTGTAAGGCCTTGCCGATAAGTCCGCTGCCTCCTGTAATTAATATTGTCGCCATAAGTAATGCGTTTGAATAACCTGATAAATGAGGAACATAAGAAATCGAAAAAAGATTTCAAGGATAAGTATTTTATTAAGGATATTGAAACCCTCACCGGCATTAAAGTCAATACACTGAGAATCTGGGAACAGCGATACGGCATTCTAGAACCCAAACGCACGGATACCAACATTCGATATTATGAAGAGGATGACCTGAAATATATTATGAATATTGCAGTGTTAAACTCTCATGGTTTTAAAATAAGCAGACTGGCCGGAATGTGCCGAGAGGATATTCAAAAACTTACACAAGAGCACCAAGACAAGTGTAATGAGTTTCACCATGCCATTCAATCCTTAAGTCGGGCCATGACTTCCTTTGATGAAAAGGAGTTTAATCGTGTTTTAAGCATCCAAATTCTTAATGCAGGTATGGAAGCTACAATACAGGATGTTGTTTTTCCTTTTTTGAATCACATTGGTGTCCTTTGGACTTCCGGTTCTATCAATGTGGCTCATGAGCATTTTGTATCCAATTTGCTGCGCCAAAAATTATATGTAGCGATCGATCAATTGGGTGTAATGATTCAACCAAGCGCTGATAAATTTTTGCTTTTTGTTCCAGATGGGGATAACCATGATTTAGGCTTACTTATTGCTTCTTATTTACTGAGAGCTCATGGACAACATGTGGTTTTCTTAGGAAAGAGCACGCCTATAGATGATATTTCACAAATTTATAAAGTGCATCGCAGTGAGATTATGATTTGCTCGATTACGAATTCTATGAAATATAGCACCACTGAAAATTACGTAAAAACAGTGGCTAAATTGTTTCCTGATGCTCAATTCTGGGTTACTGGAGGCCAAGCCATGGGGTTGGATGACTCTAAATTACCTGGCAATTGCCGAATCTTCCGCAGCATGCAAGGTTTCGCAGATCTTATTGAGGCGCGTAAAAAGCTAAAAACCGGTCTGAATTAACTTCTTTGTGCACGGGGGCCTTATGCCATATGTGCATCGCCATTTCAGGTGCGAAGCGTGTTACCAAACTGCATCCTTTTGTTCCCAAACCATTAAACACAAAGAGCCCTTTATGCGTGGGATGTTCACCAAGTATAGGCCTTCTGTCTGATATCACTGGCCTTTGTGCCCGTTTTGAGTCTTGTAAATGCACCTCGCCTGCCCAAGTCTTTAAATGGTCTAGAATTTCTTGAACATCATCTGTAACTTGGCTTAACGCAGGATCATGTATGAAATTACTGCCTGCGTAAAAGCTGCCTTTACAGTCAGGTACCAACCAGTGTTTTTGCTTGTATATCATATTGTCTGGCAGACCAGCAACACGAACAGACACGATATCACCCGCAGTTCCTTTCACCGGAATCCAAGAGAAATAGGGGTTCTGTTGTATGCCGGTGCCTTCACAAAATACAACGACTTCACTTTCTATTTCCTTATAATGCCATTGCCCTTGGCTATGGGATAACTGACCGTATTCAAATTCCTCTTGCAAAAAAGCGCCATGGCCTTGAATGTAGTGCCTTCCCGCTTCTAGGTACTTCAGGGTATCCAACCGACCTGTATGCAATATTTGGCTGTAGCCATAAGGCACTTGAATCTGGATGGGCAGTGCATCTTTTCCAACTTGCAAGAACATTTGCAGCTCAGGTTTTAGGCTTTGTCCTTGCCATATACGCTGTTCTTCTGCTGTTTTGTGTATTTGCACCAAGGGGTAAGCATGGTAAAATTCTGCGTCCAATAGGGTTTCAAGTTTGCGATAATAGGGCAAAATAGCTGGATATATATCCTCCGCAAGCCACCCTGGAATAACGCGTTTGGGTACAATGGGATTGATTAGTCCTGCTGCGGTTTTACTTGCCCCATTAAATACATTACTGTCAATTAAACACACTGTTTTCCCCATCTGAATGCACTCAAGCGCGAGGGTGATTCCCGCAATTCCTCCTCCCGATATCAGACAATCAACTTTCAGATGTTTGTTGTAATTTGCCGCAAATTTCGATGAGAAAACTGAGCATTTTGAAATACTATTGCTGTTTTGCACTTTTTTTTTCAGCCTTCCCCACACTCAGTGCGCAATTTGATAAAGGACAATTCTATGGCGGTCTAAGACTTGGTGCTAATTTTTGTCAAATAGACGGCGACAATGCATCGGGGTACAATAAGTTTGGTATGGGTGTAGGATATCTTGTGGGCCAAGGCCTTGGCGCTGCTTCGGGCGGTGGTTGGTCCTACCTCAGTGGGGCTGAGTTTTCTGTTCGCGGCAGCAGAAGGCCCTTTGATCCTGAAAATCCAGGAAATGGTGCCTTTCACATGATTATGCAATCCATTGATATCCCAATTTATATTGTGAGGTACTATCATAAATTTTCTTTTGGACTGGGATTTAGAACCTCATATTTGTTGCAGGCAACTGAGAAAGAAGGTGTCATTCTAAATCTAGATACAGATTTAAGAAAAGTGAACGTATTGGGCGCTGCTTTTGCAGAATATAAAACCGGAAATCTAGGACGCTTTTTTATAGAATCTCAGTACAGCATTAACTCTATTCGGTCCATAGGCGCCTCCAATTCTATTTTCTACAGCACGGGTGCCTATCATAATGTGATTTACTGCGGTTTTCGCTTTGACCTTGGAAACAATAAGAACAATTAAATCCTATCCATGCAGATATTTTCTAACTTCATGTCCTTACAAAGAATGCGTTTTTTCTTGGCTTTCTCTTTTTTGTTGCTCTTTACCCAATGTCAAATCAAACCCCAAGTTTCAGAACTTAAACAACTGCTAGAACAGCAGGTTGCTGCTTGGAATAAAGGGGATATTGATGGATTTATGGAGGGCTATCACAATGACAGCAGTATGCAGTTTATTAGTAAAAAAGGGGTGAGGAAGGGTTGGCGCGCTACCTTGGATTCTTACAAAAAGAATTATCCTGGCAAAACAGCAATGGGAACCTTGATTTTCAATACAGATGCTCTCTATTTTATGGATTCAGCGCATGATTTTGGACATATTACAGGCACTTGGAAGCTCATAAGGGTGTCTGATACTCCTTCGGGCTATTTTAGCCTTATTACGCGTAAAACAGCCCAGGGGCACAAAATCATTATTGATCATACTTGGTGAAACTGGATCTTATTCGTAGTATAGGTTCATTACAGCGTTCAAGAATCCTCTTGATCTTATGCCTTGTGCAGGTATTGATTCATGCACCATTTTTAAATCAACCTGCCAGCGGCCATCATGTGTGGCGCCAATGCAATAGCCTTGCCCTTGCCCGCAATTATGCGGAAGAAAGTATGAATCTCTTTCTTCCCCGAATTGACAAACGATACAATACACCCGGAATTACAGGACCTGCTTTTCCTGCGTATGAATACACGCTTGCATGCATTTACAAAGGGGTAGGATATTCAGAGCAGGCCCATAGATACTTGAGTTTAGGACTTTCATTGCTTGCTCTGGTAGCCTTGTTTTATATCCTCCTACACTATGGTTTGGATACCGCATTTGCAGTGCTTGGCACCGCCGCCTTCATGGGAATTCCGGAATTTTATTATCACAGTATAAATGCAGTGCCCGATTTGGGAGCATTGACTGCCATGCTTTGGGGTTGGCGCTTTGGCCTCAAATATCAGGCGGCACCAAAATTTCTGTATTTTTTGGTAACAACACTCTTTCTTGGGTTTGCCGGGGCGATGAAATTGCAGTTTCTGCTGTGTTTATTCCCTCTAGCGGCAAGCCAATTTCAGCGAAATGGTTTCCGCCTAAATAGAAGCAATACGTCTTTCGTTCTTTTGAGTTTGCTTGCCTGCATTCCTGGGCTTGTATGGCAGTGGTATGCGAAGCAACTCACCGCCATGTATGGGCTTTGGGAGTTCTTATCTGAAGTGCGTCCACCTCAGTCATGGGCCACTTTCTTTAAGGTGTTCGCCTCAAATCTTCTATCGGATGTGCCTGAAACGTGGGTAGGGTACACGCTGCTGTTGCCTGCTTTTTGGGGTGTGTACCAAATCTTGCGACGCAAGCCTGTCGTGACGGCCTTTAGTATGTTTGGCGCATTGGCGTATTATGTAATGCTCCAGCAACAGTTCGTTCATCATGGCTATTACACCATTGTGTTTTTGCCTTTTGTGGCCATATGTATCGCAGTTGGTCTTCAATACGCCAATTACAAGTTGCAAAATATATTCGCGGTATTGGTGCTTTTGGCGCCTGTTTGGGCCATTGCACGCGTATCTCACAATTGGTCGCGCGGTGCGGATGGACGCATTCCAGCGGCATTTTATAAACAGGAATTTAGAGACAGAGCTTTAAAAAATGCTGCCAATGCCAGTTATATCGTGGGTCCTGACCCTTCCGGCTGCGTGTACTTTTATTATTTGCATGCAAAAGGGTATCCATGGTATAAAGAAACGGACAATGCCGAAGAATGGAACCGTTGGATACGACAAGGGGCACAAGGTTTTATTACCAATCATCCCGACCTTCTTAATGGCATGGTTAGTGACTCTATCCAACTTCAAGTGCAAGACTCCTTCCACGGATTTTATTGGATTCGAGCCAAGTATAAGCCATAAAAAAAGCCTTCCGAGGAAGGCTTTGAATATTGTTTCGAAAGAATTAAGACCTTCTTTCTTTGATACGTGACTTCTTACCAATGGTTTTGCGTAGGTAGAAGATACGTGCACGACGCACTTTACCTTTGCGATTCACTTCAATCTTATCGATAAATGGACTGTGCAATGGGAAAATTCTCTCCACACCTACACCGTTTGAAATTTTGCGAACAGTGAATGTTTCTTCAATTCCAGCATTGCGGCGTTGGATAACATCGCCCTGAAATTGCTGAATACGTTCTTTATTGCCTTCCTTAATTTTGTAGAAAACAGTAACCCTGTCTCCGGCTTTGAATTCGGGAGTGTCGGCTTTTAAAAACTCTTGGGTGATGGCTTTGACAATCGGGTTCATGACTTTGAAATGGGCTGCAAAAATACAAAAAATCACGAATGAATCAATTATTTCTTTAAAATATCCTAAAAAAGCTACTATTTTTTGTTTTCTCTTTTGCGCAGTTGCAGTCCTGATGCGACTTTCTTATTATTGTGCATGCTTTTAAAAAGGGACATAAAATATCTTTTTAGCCTGCTGCCAGCCATCGCTACCCTCTATGGGAATACAATGGGTGGCATGTACGCTTGGTTCAATTTTGTGCTGAGTTTGATCGTGCTCGCTATCGCAGAATTGCTACTAGGCAAGGATATAAGAAACGAGCACAGTCCAACGAACGCCATTTTGCCAGAAGCCATTCTTTATATACATGTATTGGCCCACGGCTGTGTGTTATATACGTTCTTCTCTGGAATCAATTCGGGCCTGCTCTCCGGCGCTGCTTTGGTAGGTGCTGTGTTGAGCACTGCTGTTGAGGCGGGTTCAGGGGCTATTATTGTGGCCCATGATCTTATTCATAAAGCATCTCCTGTGAAGCAGTTCTTCGGAAGGTTGCTGCTATTAAGCTGTGGCAATTTCTATTTCTTTATTCATCACCTGCGTGTGCATCATCGATTTGTAGCAACAGAAGAGGATGCTGCCACTGCAAAACGCGGGGAATCCTTGTATGTCTTTGTTTTGCGAACTGTAAAAGGCCAAATTTCTGAATCCTTCCAATCGGAATCGCAGCGTTTGACAAAGCTGAATAAAAGTGCATGGACTTTGTCGAATCTATTGCTCCGCGATACCCTAACTGTGTTGCTCATATTTTTGGTACTTGTTTTTACGCTAAGCCTAACGGCTGCCTTGTGCTGGTTTGCCGCTTGTGTGTTTTCTAATTTCTTGTTGGAGTATATCAATTATATTGAACATTATGGACTTACACGTGATCCTAAAGAACGTGTAAATCATGGCCATTCTTGGAATTGCGACACCTGGATTTCACGCTATCTCTTAATTGATTTAAGTAGACATGCAGATCACCACCACGTCGCTTCTAGGCCCTATTATCAACTTCAGAGTTTCCCACACTCACCCCGGCTTCCCGGTGGCTATGCAAGCCTAATTCTGCCTGCCCTTATTCCACGCTGGTGGTTCTCATTGATGCACCCAAGACTGGACAGTCTTAAAAAATGACCACAGCGAATTAAACTTTAGCTGTTTTTTTGAATCCAACTTCGCAAGTACATGTTGGATTTACCTCAGTTGCATGATTCCGAACTAGCCGCAGCTATTCAAACCTATTCCGATAGGCAGGCTGTGTTTATGGAAATTGTGCGCCGATTTAAGGTTAAAGTGTATCACCATGTCCGCAGAATTGTTATCGAGCATGATGATGCTGATGACGCAGCACAAACTACGTTTATACGCGTTTGGGAAAATTTAGCTACCTTTAGAGGTGATTGTGCTTTGTACACTTGGATTTATCGCATCGCCACCAATGAGGCCCTCATGCTCTTACGCAAAAAAAGAGGGCATTTGAGTTTGGAAAATGCATCCCTAGAATTGGGCCAAATTATCGATTCTGGTGCATATATTTCCGCAGATGAAATCCAACGAAAACTGCAAAAAGCCTTACTCCATCTTCCTGAAAAACAACGCTTGGTTTTTCATCTTAAATACTTTGCAGACCTAACCTATGAGCAAATGTCTGAAGTTACAGGTACCTCGGTTGGTGCTTTGAAAGCCAGCTATTTTCACGCAGTAAAAAAAATCGAGGAACAAATTCAACGTGCCATTTAAACCAATGACTCTTTCTATCATCCAATATATGAAGCAACCCTATGGAAGATCATAATAAAAAAATTGATTCCCCATTTCAAGCGCCAGAAGGGTATTTCGAAAACTTCGAAAGCCAATTGATGCAGCGCATGCAAGGTGCTGGATCTAAATCGCAGCCTCAAGAAATGCCTAAACTAAAGGTGGTGCGAAATACATTCCCAGTGTGGGACTATGTCGCAGTTGCTGCCACTATCGCTGCTATTGCAGTGAGTTCTTGGTTTGTTTTGACAAAAAACCAATCCCAAACACCCACTGTAGCCAAAGCCCCTGTGCTTCAGCCTGCAGCGCCAACACCGGTTGAAGAAGCGGCACCCTTGCCCCATCATCAAGTAGAAGAGCTCCTGGTAGCTGCTATATATGAGGATATTGCCGAAGCAACTATTACCGCTACAGAAACTTCCTCAACACCCCAAACCGCTTCCCTAACACCCAAAGAAACCAAAATCGCCATAGAATTGGAAGATGCAGGACTCATCGTGCTCGAAACCAATGATGGTATGTTTGACCCTTTTGAGATTTGATATGAAAAATACAATCTGCATGCTGCTCCTCTGCCTAAGTGTCGCTGTCAATCAGCAGGCCATGGCACAAACCAAAACCAATACTGAAGATAGCGCCAAAAAGGCGAAAATAGAAGAATTGAAGAAGTTGCGCCGCGACCTTTTTATTCAAAAATTGGAACTGACTGAGACCGAAACAGAAAAGTTCTTTCCTATCTATGATGAATATCAATTGAAGCTTAAAGAAGCCCGCAAGGCGTTCAAAAAGAAATGGAAAGATAAAAAACCTGAAGACCTCACCGAGGATGAAGCCAATCTGTTTTTGGCGGATGCTATTGCGCTGAGAAAAACAGAGGTAGATCTTTTTAGCACCTATTCAGAGAAGTTAAAAACAGCCATTCCGGTTAAAAAAATCGTCATTCTTCCACGAGTAGAAAAAGAAGTACAGCATGAACTCATCAAAAAAGCGGGTGGCAAAGGCCCGGATGGGAGAGGCCCCGGCGGCAAGAAACCCGGTAAAAAAGGCAAACCTGGAGGACCAGGAGGTCCGCCACCACATCACGGACCGCCACCACCAGATGACGAAATTGAACCCTAGTACTTAGAGCCAGGAATGGAATTTTATTCCATAGGAACAGGTTCCAACTCGAGTTCTTCTAAAATGTCGCTTTCTGGCTCTGCACCGCGCTTGAATTTCTCTTTTCTCTCCAATTCTCCATCCTCTTTGTAGTAATACCACTTCCCGGATTTTTCACCGTTTCGGTACTTGCCCTTTATTTTTAATGTGCCGTTTTCCCAGTATTCTAAATAACGACCGTCCAGCACTTCATTCTCCATTTCTGCAATGAATTTCACAGTACCGTTGTCATACATTTCCTTCTTCACGGACCCTGTGATATGCTCGAGAATGAAGGCATCTGCATCACTCATAGAATCGAGTTCTTCTAGCTCCTCTAGCTCTATAGCCTTGCCCTCAGTGATTTCTAGGTCATACTCATTGGGCTCTTTGAAGCGAATGCGCATGCGCGTGTCAAAGCGGTTGTCCTCTTGGATAAACTGAAAGCCCATTTGCTGAAAGCAAATAATGTACTCACGGTTTGTATATGATTCCGAATAGCTCGGGGCATCCAAAATACCTTTCAGATTTAAAAAGTATTTTTTCATGTTAAGCCAAGCCGAAAGCGTGTTTTCTTCTTTGAATTCTCCTGCAAAATCCTTATATTCCTCTAAATTGGCTAAGGTTTTCCCTGCAATATGGTCATCAATGGTTTTCAATAGGGTAGTAGGGTCATCACAGAACACGACATACCCATCAATAAAGGTGTAATACGGCTTTTCTATTTTCTCAAAAAGTTTGCCAAATAGAAGGCGGAACAAGCCTCGTATTTCCATGTAATGGATTTCGTAATCCTTATAATTGGCTGTTTGAAATTTGCCCAATAATTTGAGCCTTTTCTCCAATTTGCCGAGTTTCTCTTTTGCTTTTTCCTCACTCAAATGTTTAATAGCAGCAACCGTGTGGATTTTGCTTCCAATAATACGTTCTTGTTCGTATTGAGCTATGGAAACCTCGTCGTCTATCCAGCCTAGGAGGTCTTCCTCGAGTTTAAAACGAAGCAGGGTTTCAATGGTCTTTTTCTTTTTGTTGAACTGTTCCCAAGATGCGGCATCTTCTTTCATTACATCTTTTAGGTTTTCATAGAATTTGCCAAAACTCTGAAAACCCATACTGAGCATAAAGGCAGTGTTTTCTGAAAAAACAGTTTGTGCATGGGTATTGCTTTTTCCCGATCTATGCAGTGCGCGGATTTGACTGCTCATGCTGTCGTTTATACTGGTATATCCTTTGAAAGCCAAATCATCCTCTTCGAATCCAACACTCAATCCAGTATAGAACATGGAAGAGAACAATCCTTTCATGCTGCTGATGTCGTCCATATATACACCGAGGTAGTTTGGCACTGCTGCATGGTTCAGGTAGATGCAACACATGCCATCTTGAGGTGTAGATGATGCGATTTCGGAGAACAGTTCGTCTTTATTGAAATAACCGCTATCTTTTTGTTTGATAGAAGCCTCAAAGATGGATGTGTTGTAAGAACACACGAGCTGATTTGCTACAAATGCTAGATGCAGACTGCTCTTGTCTTTTGGATCGTAAAAGGCATGTGTTTCTTGTCCAGAAATTTCGCCTGCCTTATGCTCAAATCCAGCTGCTGATAAGAGTTTAATAATGCCGTCCTTTACAGTGCTAAATTTTGCGCCTTCTTTCATATCACATACATACAAGAAGTCATAATCATCTTTGGCAGTTACATGCAAGCTAATGAGCACATTTCTGCTCCCAAATGCACTGAATATAAGATCATTGTCTTCTATGGTTTCAGAAAGTGCATCCGCCATTTTGCCAATCTCACCCAGGGGTTTGAATTGCTTTACATGGTTCCACATGGCACTCTTGCTAAATTCTTTCCATCCCTCAACAGGTTCGTCTGTCTGAACTACAAACACCGCATCAGCAGGCACCAGTTTGAAGGCATCGATAGATTCGCCCTTTTGGAAATACCATTTCCAAGCAAAATAACCGCCACCAACAAGCAACACTAAGAGTACAAATATCCAAATTCCTTTTTTCATGTGATTTCTGCTTCAATTTTACAGCGGATAGACATATTTTTCATCAGATGATGAGTTTTTGTTGACAAACTCCACCTTCTACATGATGAACATTAAATTTCAATTTGTCTTCGCCTTGTCACTTTACCTTTTAAAGGGTAAATTAGACCGCCTTAACAATTTGGTTATTTGCTTTTAACAGTTTGTCACAGTAATATTGCACCTTCCTGAAAAAACAGAAATTTCTATCATATGAACAATCCAAAGAAAAAAACAGGTGACTCAAACATGGCAGGCCTTTTCGCCGCCGGGGCGATTATTTTCGCCGGTATCTGTGGTGTACTTATTTATTCCCTGATCATGGGAAATGCAGCAAACTTTGAAAATGCCGACATTGTCAAAGGACATCCCAAAAATATCCTGGGTATTATCCACCGCGGTGGTTTCATCGTTCCAATGCTTGTTGCCATTAACATTATCGTTTTCATTTTCTTTATCGAAAGATTGGTTACCCTGGCTCAAGCCAATGGTAAAGGCAATGCCGCTGGATTTATCCGCAAAGTGCGCGATTTGCTCGCCAACCACAAGGTGGATGAAGCTATTGCTGCTTGCGATAAACAACGTGGTTCACTTGCAAATGTGGTGCGTTCAGGCCTTACCCGTTATAAATTGGCAGGAAACGACGCCAAGTTAACGAAGGACGAAAAAGTTGCAGCCATCCAAAAAGAATTGGAAGAAGCAACCAGCCTTGAATTGCCTATGTTGAGCAAAAACTTGGTAATTATCTCTACCTGCGCATCTATCGGTGTATTGGTAGGTCTGATTGGTACTGTATTCGGTATGATTAAAGCATTTGCCGCATTGGCAAATACCGGTGCTCCTGATACTGCTGCGTTGGCAACAGGTATCTCTGAAGCGCTTGTAAATACCGCATTTGGTATCGTGGCGTCTACCTTGTCAGTGATTTTCTATAACTACTTCTCAAACAGAATTGATACCATGACATACAGCATGGATGAAGCAGGTTATAGCATCGTTTCTGACTTCCAGGCTCACCACCAGAACTAAGCGCATTTACCTTTCTATATACAACAGTATAAACCTTAAAAAGAAATAAGAAATGCCAAAAGTATCAATGCCCCGTTCGGCTCCGTCTTTGGATATGACTCCATTGGTGGACCTGGCATTTTTGCTTGTAACATTCTTTATTCTTACTTCCAGTTTCCGCCAGCCGGAACCTGTAACTGTAGATCCACCAACATCCACTACCCCAGACCAAATTCCCAAACAGGTGTTTATGATAACCATCGATGACAAAGGAAGAACCTTTATCGATATCACAAACCAAGCTGTAAAAGGAAAAGTGTTTAAGGATATGTGTTCAAAGTTTAATATTTCTCTTTCCAAAGAAGATTCCATTAAGTTTGTGGGATCTTCCAGTATCGGACTCAAAATGAGTGAGATATTGGATTATTTGGACAAAGAACCTGCTGAACGCGCATCGGTGGAAATGTCTGGTATCCCATACGACACTACAGGAAGTAAGAATTCACAGCTGTACTGGTGGGCGTATTACGCCCGTTTGGCAGCAAAGAATGATTATGAGGACCGCAAAGCGGAAGCGGATAAGCGCAAAATGGAATTTGACCCTACTACGATGATTAAGTTTGCCGTGAAAGCAGACAGCAAAACCAAGTATGATGTGGTTAAAAACGTAGTGCAAATCTTCCGTGATGTGAAAATCAAGAATTTTGAAATGATTACAGGACTCGAAGACAGTCCTAAATAACACGAGAAAGGAGAATTTAAAGAAATGGCACAAATTGAATCAGGCGGCGGTGGTCATGGTAAACATGATAAAAAGCGGGCGAAGAAACTCAGCACGCGCATCGATATGACGCCAATGGTGGACCTTGCGTTCCTTCTGCTTACCTTTTTCGTACTTACCTCTACCTTCTCTAAACCCAAAACCCTTCGTATGATTTTCCCAGAGAAAAAGGAAAATCCAAATGAAAAGGATAAGGAAGTGAAGGACGGTCTTACCATCATTCTTGATGGTTCCGATAAGGTATATCATTATTCAACCAGCATCAAAGACATGACCGCACTCGAAGTGACCGATATGTCTAAAGATGGTTTGCGCAAAATTCTCAAAGAACGCAATAAAAAGCTTCTTGCAGACGTTGAGAAAATACAGCGTGAGTCCGATAATGGTCCGAAAAATGATACTGCGTTCGAA
The DNA here is from genome assembly GCA_040376005.1 of Flavobacteriales bacterium. GTDB lineage: Bacteria > Bacteroidota > Bacteroidia > NS11-12g > UBA955 > JAGXTF01. The sequence continues at coordinate 56,822 of JBEIRK010000001.1, read as the reverse complement.
AGGAAAATCCGCGAGAAATTAGAATTCGCCCAAATGGAAAGCAAATTCGTAGTGCTGGTAAAACACTCTGAAAATGCAACCTATAAAAACATGATTGATGTTGTGGATGAATTCCTCATCTGTCAAGTGGGTAAATACTTCGTAGTGGATGACGCCCTAGATCCCAAGGAAAAACAAATGTTGGATAAAGTACGTGTAAAATAAAGCAAAGCCTATGTCAAACGATATTTTTAATACCTGGGACCAACCAGAATCCGCCGACAGGCTTGACTTGGTATTTGCTGACCGCTTTAAAAAGTATGGCGCGTACCAAATCCGTAAATCCTATCGCAAAAATAAAATTATGGCTACCCTTATCGCCTGTGTTATCGCGCTGCTCGCAGCCGGTGCACCTGTGATTATTGCCAATATGTCGAAAAAGGCAAAAGCACCTACCAAAAAACAAAAGGTAGAAGCCAAAACCTTGGATGATGTAGATGAGAAAGAAGAAGATAAGCCCCTAGAACCACCACCACCGGATAAGCCGGAACCCGTGGCTACTCAGGCCTATGTTCCTCCAGCCATTAACCAGAATGCAACGGAAGAGTACAATCCTCCTCCAATTTCACAAATCAAGAGTCCCGGTTCTAAAGACCAACAAGGTTCTGATGACCCATGGGCTGGTGATGTTGGATCAGGTGGAGATAATCCTATCAATACAGGTTCTGGCTCGGGCGATCCCCTTACTAAGGTTGAAAATGATGCGCAATTCCCAGGGGGAGACGCAGCGTTTATCATCTTTGTACAAGACAATTTCCAATACCCACCGCGCTGTCAAGAAGAAGGCATCTCTGCTGATATCTTGATGAAGTTCGTAGTGGATGTGGATGGAAGGGTGAGCCGTATCTCTTGTATTGTTCCTTCGAAAAGCTGTCCTGAATTTACAGATGAAGCCATCCGTGTTTTGAAAAAATCACCACGTTGGATTCCAGCCAATAACAATGGTAAATTCGTAAAAGCTTGGAGAACAATTCCAATCCAATTGGCATTCGAATAATCAACCGTAACAATTTAAAAAAAGGCCGCATATGCGGCCTTTTTTTATGGCATTTTTCTGATATTAAATCCCACCAGTATTGCGTTTTGAGTATATAACCTCATCATCATTACTATGAATACCATTGGAAATAATTGGGAACAACCTCAATCCTCAGACCGCCTGAATCTTGTATTTGAAAATAGGAATAAGGCATACGGCGCCTACCAACTGCGAAAGAACTATCTCAGAAGTAAAATCATCGGAATGCTCAGTGCACCGGTGCTGCTGGCCTTGCTGAGTTTGTTAGCTTTTATGCCCAGCGCACAGTCTCATATCGCCAAACCCAACCCTAAGCTGCACCCACCTGTAGTTGACACCTGCTGGATAGAGGAAGATATTGAGCCTGTGAATACCAGCCCTGAAGACATAGAAACAAGCTCTAATACAATTGAAAGCGACATCCCTTTGGTGAATCCTCTCGCACCTGAGGGACTTTTTGAAGGATTGGGTTCTCTAGAAGCATTTGCAGGCGAGGGCGGCACCTTGCCGTTTGGGGGTGGCGGAGAGGATAATGACAAACCACAATTTGCAACAAGACCAGATACAACGGTTTACAATAAACCCGATAAGACCTGCCAATTTTTGCCTTATGGCGGGGCATACAACACATACGTGGCTGACCAATTTGATAGAAATCAAAGTTGTAATGATGAGAGCCTTGGCGGATATGCAGAAGTGCGCTTTATGGTAGATCGCCTCGGAAAAGTAAGTAAAGTATCCATTGTGGAAAGCAATGTCGATTGCAATGCTTTTTTACAGGAAATAGAAAGGGTGTTTCAAGCATCACCGCGCTGGTCACCCGCTATGAAACAAGGAAAATTTGTAAATTCTTGGCACTCAATTCGGGTAGAATTGGAATTTTAATTCCCCTGGTGAATTAAAATTGTGAGCCTTCAATTCCACGCGCTTTTCCGTAATATTGCGGTGTGAGTGCCCTACTGCAAATCAAGGATTTAGAGATTTTCGCAAGAAGTCAACAACTCCTTCATCTTCCTAAGTTGGAACTTCAACCAGGAGAAGTGCATGGACTCATCGGAGAAAGTGGTTCGGGTAAATCTTTGACACTGCTTTCTATTATGCAACTCTTGTCTGAACCGCTTTTCCACAAAGGGCAGATTGAACTTAGAATAGGAAATGAGAATTACCATCCCGGTGCTGAATCTGTGAGCAGAATGCGCCAACTCAGGGGCAAGCATGTAGGCATGGTCTTCCAAGAACCGTTATCTGCCTTAAATCCAAGAATGACCTGTGGTGCGCAGATTCTAGAATCCCTAGGGATTCATAGAAAGACTACCCATTCTGAGGCTAAGAAGATTGTTTTCGATGCATTTGAAGCGGTGGGTTTAAATGAACCAAAACGCATTTTTAATGCATTCCCGCACCAAATTAGTGGTGGTCAGCGGCAACGTGTGATGATTGCCATGGCTACCATAAACAATCCAACCTTAGTTCTTGCAGATGAACCTACCACGGCACTCGACCCTGAAACGGGAATACAAGTTCTTGAAACATTAGTAGAAAGGTGTAGGAGCCTCAATTCAGCCTTGCTCTTGGTAAGTCACGACCTACCCATGGTGGCGAAATACGCTTCCCAATTGACCGTATTGCAAAAAGGGAAATGCTTGGCCCAAGGAAGCGTCGCAGCGTTGTTTTCGGCGCAAACCCATCCCTACGTTTCAGCTTTGCTGCATGCTGCTGAAATTCCACAGCATCGAAATCTCAGCAATCCCGAAGTTGTATTGGAAGTAACCAATCTGTCTAAATCCTATCCAAGTGCCCAAGGTAGTAAACGGGTATTTGAGAAACTGAGCTTTACGGTGTCTCAGGGTGAAACACTCGCCATTACTGGGAAATCAGGTTCCGGAAAGAGTACCTTATGTAAAATTCTTACCCGCCTAGAAAATCCAGATTCAGGGGAAGTATTGTTACATGGAAATAGCATTCTCAACAGCAAAAACTCCGGTATACAAATGGTTTTCCAAGATCCATACAGCAGCCTCAATCATGAGATTAAGAACCTAGAAATTATCGCTGAGGTGCTGCGCTTCAAGGGGCACGAAACGAAGGTTGCAGAAGGTAAAGCCTATGATTTACTGCAATCTGTTGGTCTTGATCAATCTTTTGCTGTAAAATATCCGCATCAGCTTTCAGGTGGACAACGACAGCGCCTGTGCATAGCCAGGGCATTGGCTTCAGAGCCACAGCTGCTTATCTTGGATGAGGCAGTCTCTGCCTTAGATCCCTTGGTGCGCAAACAAGTGCTTGAATTGTTGGATGAAATTCGTTGGAAACAGAAGGTGAGTTACATATTTATCACCCATGACCCAGTAATCGCCAAGGAGTTCTCCAATCAAGCCTTATCGATAGCGCAACTTTAAATTTCCAAAATCAACTGCATTTCGGCAGAACGCGCAATCGGAACGGGACCGTTTACCCTGCGATAGAGTGGCAGATAATTAAACTCTGCTCGCAATAGCATCTTATGAGATAGGAGTGGAGGTCTCCATGAAATACCTGCACATACTCCACCCAATATTCGTGAATACAATACCTCTCTATTGAAACTGGCAAATTCATAGGTTTGCTGTGCATCAATAACCCCTGAGGTTTGAACCGCGGTTGATTCCGAGCTTATTGAATTAGAAGTATACGATTTCCCCATATTCGCCATGCGGTATGCGACAATGCCACCTGCATGCACAATGATGTTTTTGGTGACTTGCATTTCTTGGCTAACATGAAGCTGACCAATACGCAGTCCACTGTAAATGATGGAATCTACAACGGCAGGGCTTGTTAATGCAGGAAGTTGGTATTGCCGCTGAACCGTTGTGAATGTTTTGTGCGCCAGATGCGAAATACCCAATGATACACGCAAAGCAATCCTTGATTGGATATTAATCTTCATGCCTAAGGCAATGCTTCCTGAGGTCTGAACATCTGTCGGGTAAAGCCGCATGCTATTCATGCCAATTCTAGCAAATAATCCGTATTTATTCCTTTGAAGGGGTTTGCTTCCTTTCAGCCTTCTAGATTCAGATCTGGGACTTGGAAGGCTTGAAATTCTTTGCTGTGAATGTATGCCTATAGCATTGGGAAGCGCTGTTGTTGGAGTTTCTACCGTCGTTACTTCATCCATTTCTGAGACGTTGGTTGGCACTTCCACCGGAATAGCAGGGGCCGCGGAACTTCTTCTTATAAAGGTTTTTGGATTGCTCCTTGTTGTATTCTTAGGTAATGAAAGTGAAACAATTGAACGATTCGTGGCACGTGGCACTGCATTTTGAATTGATGGCTTTTGTTCGCCTGAAGTGGTTTTTGCAGTATTCGCTATAGTCTTCTGCTGTTTTTTTGAAACAAATACCTTGGGTTGTTGGGTTTGACGTGATTGCAGATTCAAGTAAAGCTGCCCCAGCCCCAACAAGCCGATCAATGCCACAAGCGTGATACTCACATAGGTTAAAGCGAACTTACCCAAGACCCCAGGCGATTTTTGCAACGGTTGCGCATGAAATGCCGCTGCATAATATATCCAAGCGGTGTTTAATTCACTTGTCGGGATTCTCGCAGTTTCAATAGCAGGGCCTGTAACCCGATTTGACCCCAATATACAATCGGCATTAAAGTACAGCCATAGCAATTGATTCTGATTGATTTGGAGCAAATTGGATATCTCCGTTGCATCCAATTGCAATCGATCTCTCATCACCATTGCCATCCTTTCCATTTCCGGCAAATCCTGCAACTCGGCATCTGAAAGGTTCAACTGTTTCGCCAAATAATTTTTCTTTTCAGCGATTGGACGCACATAAGAAGCTCTTCCGCGAACTCTTAGAATATGTCGAATAGCATTTGCTTCTGCTGCGCTTCCGTTTGATGGACTGGTTATTAAAACATGGGTAATGTCTTTTTTTAGATCTTTTTTATGTGCATAATCCGGTGCAAAGTATTCCACATAGCGCTGTGCCATGGGGTAAACAGCATCAAACTGCTCACGAATTGCTTTGAGGTTGGTTCCTTCTTGTTTGCTGCTCTGTGGGAGGGACATAGAGTGCAAATCGCGGATAGTACCGCTAATTACCCTGCAAGTCTCTTACTTTTATTTGGCATACAGCACACATTTTATATACATTTCTAATTTAAAGCCTAAGTTCTAGGTGTTATGGCGTGGGTGTGCTTTGTCTAAATAAGACTACAAGTGGCGCTATTGTTCATATCTGCTATTGTAATCAAGAGGTATCCATGGTATTAGGCATTAATTTTGTTTCAATAATATTATGATGAAAAATCTCATGAAGTTCTGCTTGATGTTGGCGTTTCTTTTGCTTTCGAGCAAACTATTTTCCCAAACTGGAACTATGCGGGTTGTAGACGGAAAAAACTACACGGTGCATATCGTAAAAAGCGGTGAAACCTTATACAAGATTTCCAAAAAATACAATGTGACTGTGAAGCAAATTCAAGAATCAAATACCATGGGGGAAATCATCAAGCCCGGTGATGAACTTCTTATTCCCTCGGCTTCTCAAGAATTAAAAGAGGTGGAGCCTAGCCCCGTTTACAAAGAACATAAAGTAGCCTCTGGCCAAACGCTTTCTGCCATTGCAAGAGATTATGGAACTACAGTAGATGAACTGAAGCGTATTAACAAACTCACAAGCACGGGTTTGAAAATTGGTCAAGTGATTAAAGTTCCTGCTGGCTCTTCCGTAGCATCCACTCCTGTGGAAAGCAAGCCAGCCGAGGAAGCACCAGAAAAAAAGCCTGCAGAGCCTAAAGTAGCTGTGAATAAGCCTGCAGATACCAAGCAACCTGCAAATCCAAGGAATGAAAAGCCTGCCACAGCCGACTCTGGAAAACAAAATGGCAAATCCGATGGGGGAATGCCTGCTTCGGCCGAAGTACTTGCACAAACTGCAACCGAAAAAGAAGAACTGGCTACAGCCTCTGTATTTTCAGACCGCATGGAGCAAGACAGAACCTTTGTAATGCACCCAACCTTACCTAAAGGTAGCATCATTGTTGTCGTGAACGAAAATACCGGTAAAATGGCCTATTGCCGTGTGGTTGACAATATCAAGCCTTCAGAGCTGAATGGCGCTTCTTTGGCCATTACAAAAACCGTTGCAGATAAAATTGGCATGAAATCAAATCAAGGAAGCGTTACAATTAAATACGCAGCTCCTTAAATTTGCGCATTGCCTTTTGCGATTCACAATATTCGAATTGAGAAGCCCTGGCATACCGCCGGGGCTTTTTTTGCTGTATTTGCAGCAATAAGCTTGCATTTTTCTCCAGCTTTAGGCAGTATTCTCGGGGTATTGGCCTTTTGCTGCGCTGCTGTTTCTTTTTTCTCCTCAAGTAAGAATGCATTTCCTATATCATCTTTGCTCCTTATCACTGTTTTCGTTGCTTGGCAGTGTATAGCTGATGGTATTACATCAACACCCGTTTCATGGAACAAATGGCTCATGCGCATGCCCCTAATTCTCCTTCCTTTAACTGTCTATTGGCGAACTTCGTATAATATCACCCTGCGCTTAATTCTTTGCCTTGCGCTTCCCTTGGTTTGGATTGATTTGGCAAGCATGCTCAATTATGCCCTCCATGCGGATTTCTACAATCAAATGGTGCTGGAAAGCAAGCCTATTCCAGTCTATTCCATCATTTATCATATTGAGTTTTCTGTATATCAGTCCATTGTCGCCCTTTCATTATTACACCTAATCTTAGGCCAAAAGCAGAAACCGATGGATGGTATGTTGTTTGGATTGTTGTTGAGCTGCTTTATTATACTTTTCATCGCGCTGCACATTCTTTCTGCCCGAACGGGCATTCTCATGTTTTGGTCAGGCGCTGTTGGCCTTTTGGGTATTCGATTCCAACTTTCTACTGTTCGCAAATGGAAGGTGATTCTTGCCATTGGTATTGCTTTTCTCGCTACTTTAGTTATTCCTACACTGCGGAATAGGATCGTCAATACAACGAATGATTTAACTGCAGTGCTTAAAGGTGGCGATCTCAATCATCAAAGTTTTGGGCAGCGATGGGAAGCCTGGAATGCGGCTATTCGGGCTGCAAATAGCAAGCCCTGGCTTGGTTATGGCATGGATAAGGTACATGAGGCTATGACGGTTTCATATCAAAGCGGCCAAAGTCATCTTGACCAACTCAATCGTATTAATCCGCACAATCAATTCCTCGAAGTAGCTGTACAAAGTGGATATACTGCTGTTTTCTTACTTTTAGTTGCTCTCATTGGAATAGTCGTCTTTTCTCTGAAGAAACTAGCTACCAAACACATGGTATTTATCGTATTTGCTTTGGCTATCGCCATGTGCTTTGAGAGTCTACTCGAACGCCAAGCGGGTACTTGGGTAGTTGTTTTGGCCCTTTCTGGTTTTCTTTTTCCAAATAATTCTAATAAATAATCCTTTTTTTTGAAGGAGTATTTTACTTTTCGAAGTTTATTCATATCTTTGCACCCCTAAAAAATATGTCCCGCGTTTGTGATTTGACAGGAAAAAAAGCGTTGAAAGGAAACAATGTTTCGCATTCTAACAAGAAAACGAAGCGTCGTTTTTATCCCAACCTTCAGACCAAAAAGTTTTTCATTCCAGAAACTGGTGAGTGGATAACCCTTAAGGTTGCGGCTTCTACCATGAAGACCATAGACAAAAAAGGCGTTGCTGCCTGCATTAACAATTTGTTTAAAAAAGGTAAGATCTAATATTCATGGCAAAGAAGGGCAATAGAGTTCAAGTGATTCTTGAGTGCACTGAGCAAAAAGGTTCAGGTGTACCAGGTATGAGCCGTTATATCACTACCAAGAACAAGAAAAACACGGCTGAGAGAATTGAATTAAAGAAGTATAACCCTTACATGCGTAAGGTAACCTTACATAAAGAAATCAAATAATGGCTAAGAAGGTTGTAGCAACACTGAAGAAAGAGGGCGGTATCGCCTACATTAAAGCGATTAAAGCTGTTAAATCTCCAAAAACTGGAGCTTACTCTTTCCGCGAAGAAATTTTGCCCGAACCAGAGGCAAGAGAGTTCTTTAACAAAAAGTAAGAAATTCCACATTAATTTTGTAGCCCGGATCCTGACATCCGGGCTTTTTCATGGCTATATTTAACATCTTCCAAAAAAAGGACCCAGCTGCCCCAGCGGAGAACACTTCTACCCGCGAAGGCCTAGAGTCTACCCGCAGTACCCTCCTCAGCAGAATCGGTAAAGCCTTGGCTGGGCGTTCTCAAGTAGATGCAGATTTTCTCGATGAACTGGAGGAAATTCTCATTACTTCAGATGTAGGAGTTGATACCACTGTTGAAATTATCAAAAGGCTCGAAAATCGTGCTTCTAAAGACAAATACCTACAAAAAGTAGAGCTTTATGCCATGCTCGAAGAGGAAGTGGTAGCCATGCTCCCCAAAGTTCAAACGCCCCTTTGTCAAGATTTTAGCCTATCTGGAATCACCGACCTCCCCTATGTTATCCTTGTTGTTGGCGTGAACGGCGTTGGAAAAACTACGACTATCGGGAAACTTGCGTACCATTTTGCGAAAGCAGGTAAAAAAGTAGTGCTCGGCGCCGCAGATACCTTCCGCGCAGCTGCAGTAGATCAATTGGGGATTTGGAAAGATAGAACCGGTGTGGAAATCGTAAGTCATGGTATGAATGCAGACCCCGCTGCTGTAGCCTTTGATTCTGTGAAGAAAGGGGTAGAAATGAATGCCGATGTGGTGATTATTGATACCGCAGGCAGATTGCATAATAAAGTTGGCCTGATGAATGAGTTGGCCAAAATGAAAAGGGTAGTGCAAAAATTCCGCGATTCTGCCCCGCATGAAGTACTGCTGGTGATCGATGCCACAACAGGCCAAAATGCATACGAACAAGCAAGGCAATTCACCTCAGCTACCACTGTGAATGCCCTTGCGGTAACAAAGCTCGATGGCACCGCTAAAGGGGGTGTCGTTATTGGCGTTAGCCATGAGTTCTCCATACCTGTTAAATATATCGGACTTGGGGAACAAGCCGAAAATCTAAAACTATTCGACACGAAAGAGTTCGTTAACTCCATATTTAGTGAATGAAGACCCGCAGCCACAAAAATCCCTCTGTTAATGTCATTACACTCGGTTGTAGTAAAAATCTAGTGGATAGTGAAGTCCTGATGGGCCAGCTAGAAAACAATGATTTTGCCGTAAACAATGAAACTGAAAAAGATACAGATATCGTGATCATCAATACCTGTGGCTTTATTGACAACGCAAAACAGGAAAGTATCAATACGATTCTTGAATATGCCGAGAAAAAGAAGGAAGGCAAATTAGAACAACTCATCGTTACGGGATGCTTATCCCATAGATATAAGGATGAACTAAAGTCCGAAATACCAGAAGTCGATAAATGGTTCGGTACTCTTGAACTGCCTGCATTGCTGCGCAGTGTGGGGGCCGATTATCGTCATGAGTTACTCGGAGAACGATTACAAACCACACCAAAACATTACGCATATGTAAAAATTTCGGAAGGTTGTGACCGTCCCTGCTCATTTTGCGCGATTCCCCTCATGAGAGGCGGGCATGTGAGCAAGAGTATCGAGGCTATTGAATCAGAAATTGCCGGCAGGGTAAAAAATGGCACCAAAGAGGTGATGCTCATTGCCCAAGATTCTACCTATTATGGTCTAGATCTTTACGGTAAAAGAAATTTGGCTGAATTGCTCCAAAGGGTAAGCGATATCCCAGGCTTAGATTGGATACGATTGCATTACGCTTTTCCCCATCAGTTTCCTATGGATGTGCTTAAGGTAATGGCCGAACGCAGCAATATTTGCAATTACTTGGATATTCCCCTGCAACACACCACGGATAGAATGCTCAAAATTATGCGCAGAGGTTCTACAAATAGACGCATGCGGGAATTATTGGATACCATTAGAGAAAGTGTCCCAGGCATTGCCTTGAGAACTACGCTGTTGGTTGGGCATCCCGGTGAAACTGAAGAAGACTTTGAAGAGCTCTTGGCCTTTATTCAAGAGCAAAAGTTCAATAGATTGGGGGTATTTACTTATTCCCATGAAGAAAACACCCATGCACACTCTTTGGCAGATGATGTGCCTGAGGAGGTAAAACAGAAACGCGCCGAACGCATTATGGAAGCGCAGATGCATATCAGCGATTCTTTAAATAGTCAACTTGTAGGTACAACACAAAAAGTGATTTTTGACCGACATGAAGATGGGCATTTTGTAGGAAGAACGGAGTTTGATAGCCCAGAAGTAGATAATGAAGTTTGGGTGTCCTCTGAGAATCAATTTGCACGCCTTGGTGATTTTGCCATGGTGAAGATCGAAAGCCATACACCCTATGATCTTTATGGCTCTTTGCTATGAGTCTAAATTTCAAACATCCCGATTTACTGCCTGCCACTTGGTTTTCTAAAATCTCAAGTGGTATCTATAGTCAATACAAGGATGTGTTGAGGTTTTACCCAAATGCCGGACCAGCTGCCGACTTCGCTTCACTCATCCATGCCAAACAGGACTTCCCCCAAGCCAACCGAGATAGCCTGGTTCAAGTATTGCTAGCGCAATATGGGTCATTGGCTCAAGGAAAAGTACTTGAGAACATTCGGAAGCTTCAAGAAAAAGAAACATTTACAGTTACTACAGGCCAACAAATTCACTTAGGCCTAGGGCCTTTGTATGTTTTATACAAAGCACTCACTGCAATTCAGTTGGCCGAAGATATTGAACGCAGTTCACCCGGAATTTCTGTAGTGCCCGTTTTTTGGATGGCCACTGAAGACCATGATTTTGAAGAGATACGCCATATTCGCATTTTCAATAAAACCTATACGTGGGAAGCGGAATCCGGAGGGCCTGTAGGTCGCTTGGATACGTGTAATATTGCGAAGCTATGGGATGAAATAAGCGCTGATTTCCCTAATGATAGTGAATTGCAACAGTGGGTGCAACACTTTAAAAAAGTGTACTCAGAACAGCAGAATCTTGCAAATGCCACCCGTTCATTATTACATGAGATATTTCATGAAAAAGGCTTACTTGTGCTCGATCCAGATAGCCCTGAACTCAAGAAGATTGCCATTCCATTGTTTCAGGAGGATTTACGCACAAACCGCTTTTATGACGCATTGAAGCAACGTACTTCCGAGTTAAAACAGCATGGATTGGAAGTTCAAATTGGAGCAAGACCAGTGAATCTTTTTCTTATAGATAATGGCAAGCGTCGCAGAATTGAAAAGATAAATTCTGATTTCGCACTTGCAGATACCAATGTCGTTTTCTCCGAGAAGGAAATACTTGAAACCCTTGAAAATGAAACGGATAGGTTTAGTCCCAATGTTGCACTTAGGCCTTTGTTTCAAGAAATGGTGCTTCCTAATATTGCCTATATCGGAGGTCCAGGTGAGTTGGTATATTGGTATCAGATTCAACCCTTATTCGCAGCAGCAGGGATTCCAACCCCCGCTTTAATCCAACGCCATTCCTTCATTTGGCCAGATAAGAAATCGATGGAAGTTGTTAATTCAGGATTTTTGGAATTGGATATTTATTTTCAATCTGACATTGACTTTCAACAGCGATATTTTGAAGAAAGAATCGCAGCATCTCCCATTATAACAGGTGCTGCGCATGTAGAAATACTTGCTGAAAAAATCAATAAAGAATTATATTCAGAAAAGTCAATCCATTTGAAAGAAGTGAAGAAGATGGGGGAGGAATATTTGAAAATGCTTCGAAAAGCCAAAGAGGCCTTTCTTGAGACGATGAAAACAACGGGAACCACGGCTCAGGATTGGAACAAATATTCGAAAATAAAAATGAGATATTTTTCCGCTGATAAAGCACAAGAACGTGTAATCCACTTCCTAGAAATGAAAATGCTTCATTCAGAATTTCCACTCAATTTGTTTCCACTTCCCGAACTTTCAAAATCACCCATTTGGGTGGTGTGTGACTGAAATATAAACCCGTGGTAATCAAAAAATAATTCGATTTTTTTTTGAATTCTAAGGGATGATAACTATTATTGCAACTTAATAATGCAAAATTTCGCAATGAAACTGTTTAAATCTGTAGCTGTAGCTGCGTTTTCACTGTTCTCTGTAACTGCTTTTGCTCAGACTTACAAGCAAGCTCCTGGGGCCAACTACCACCCCAATGCAGAAGGTAAATGGCCCGATGGTGCCTCTGAAAAGCAACACGTCAGTGATAGTGGTCAACACGCTGTAACTTCATTCTTTGTTGACCGTCGTGCCAAAAAGTGGTCTTTGGGCGTTGGTGCAGGACCTTCCTTCTTCTTCGGAGATGCTGACAAAATTCAACCAGGATGGCATGCCCGTGCTTTCGCTAAGTACTCTGTTTCTCAAACTTTCGGTTTGAAAGGTGAATGGAACATTGGTAAACTTCGTGGAGCTCGCGATTTCCAGTTCCCAACCTTGTACAAAGATTTTTACAAGTTTAAGAGCCGTTTCCAAGACTTTAACTTACAGATGGTATTTACCCTCGGTAACATCAGTTTTATTCGTCCATTGCGCAAAACACAAATGAATTTCTTCTTAGGTATGGGCTGGGGTTCTTTCCGCAGCACTTCTACCTTTAATGACCAACGTCTATATATCGGTGGTGATTACTACCTTACACACTACCTTGGTGTGGGCACTCCTAACCCAAATTTGGGTAAAGATGTGGAAGAAACCTACGATGGTCGTCACTTGATTATTCCTTTTGGTTTCGGTGTAAAACACAACCTAGGTCGTTACTTCGATATCGGAATGGAATGGCGTCAAAATTATTTGCGTACCGATAACATCGATGTTTACAATACTCCTATCACTGCAAACCGTTGGATGGATCAATACGGTCTTATGAACGTTTACGGTGCTTGGAAATTGGGTAACAAAAATCCTCAACACTATGACTGGATGAGTCCAATTGAGTCTGTATACGAAGCTGTTCAAACCTTGGACAAGCGTGTTGACAGTCTTTCTACGGATTCTGATGGTGACGGTGTTTCTGACTTCTTTGATGTTGACGATAGCACTGACAAAGATTGCATGGTATACGGTAATGGTCAAGCGGTTGATTCCGACGGTGACGGCGTAGCGGATTGCAAAGACAAAGAAATCGCTTCAACCAAAGGCTTCGAAGTGGATGCTGACGGTGTAATGATTGATTCAGATGGTGATGGTGTTCCTGATGGTCGCGATAAAGAGCCTAACAGCCCTGTGGGTGCTCACGTTACTGTTGACGGTGTTATCGTGCAAAACAACTGCTGTAACTGTGATGATATGACTTTCCCATCAATGTACTTTGATGCGAACAAGTGCAATATTAAACCTGAATACCATGTTGTTCTTACACTTATCTCTGATAAAATGAAGCAGTGCCCAGACAAGAAATTGACCATCTGCGGCTCTACTGGTGGAAAAGAGAAAATGTACTCTGGCAAAAAAGGTGATGTTACTGGTGCTTGCCGCACTGAAAATGTCATTAACATCTTGGTTAGCCAATATGGAATGAGCCGCGATCGCATCGTAGTTGATAATACTTGCAAGAGCTCTGATCCTAACAAAATCGATTTCAAATTCACAGGTGGTAAAACAAGTGCCAGTGCTACAGTAGCACCAGGTCCTCGTAGCAGCCGCTAAGATGAGTTAATAACATTAAGAAAACCCCCTGAATCCTTCAGGGGGTTTTTTGTTTCTTTGCAGTTCGTAAGTGCCTAATGTCTAAGTATTTCAATTCGTTAAAATCAGATTTACCAGCCGCATTGGTGGTTTTTCTCGTAGCCGTTCCATTGTGTCTTGGAATCGCTTTGGGTTCCGGTGTTCCCCCAATTAGTGGCCTAATAGCCGGTCTAGCGGGTGGCATCGTAGTGGGGCTTATCAGCAATTCGCACTTGAGTGTTTCTGGTCCCGCTGCTGGTCTTATCGCTACTGTAGCTGTCATTGTGCTTGATGCTAAGAAGTATTTCTTAACCCATGGACTTTCTGAGCTTGAGGCTTCTTCAAGCGCCCTAGGTCTTCTCTTTCTTTCTGTTGTATTAGCAGGAATGCTTCAAATGCTCCTGGGTATAACCAAAGCAGGTAAAATTGTGAATTTTGTACCTGTTTCGGTGCTAAAGGGCATGCTCACCGCTATTGGTGTTTTGCTAATTTTAAAACAGTTGCCCCATCTCGTAGGCTATGATGCAGATTTTGAGGGGGATGAATCCTTTATTCAACCGGACGGTCACAATACCTTTTCAGAGATCGTATTGGCACTGAATAAGGTGTCGCCAATAGCGTTCATTATTGGTGCAATTGGTCTATGCATTCAGTACTTTTGGGATAGTAAATATTTCCCTTTTAAAAAGTATAAATTTATTATACCCGCGCCACTCATGGTTGTGCTATTGGGTATTTTATTGAATACCCTTGCAGGTGTTTTTTATCCCACCGAGGCCATTCGGGCAGAACATATGGTGAATCTACCTGTGCTAAATAATTACGGAGATATTGGTAGTTTAATCCACCTTCCTGAGTTTTCATTTATAGGATTGAGTATTTTGTGGCTTGCAGCTGCTAAAATTGGTGTCATTGCGAGTATTGAGTCTCTCCTAAGCGTTGAAGCCATAGATAAGTTGGATGAACAAAAAAGAACTACCAATACCAACCGAGAACTCATTGCCCAAGGCGCTGGGAATATTGTCTCTGGAATGCTTGGCGGTATTCCTGTTACTTCCGTTATCGTGCGCAGTAGTGCCAATGCCAATGCAGGTGCAAGAACCAAATTAAGTACTATTATGCATGGTGTGCTCATCGCTACTGGGCTACTTGTATTTCCCACACTGCTGAATCTTATTCCCCTGAGTGCTCTGGCCGCTATCTTAATCTATACAGGATTTAAATTGGCCAAACCCACCGTGTTTAAAGAGCAATATGCGCATGGTAAAGCCGTTTTTGTTCCATTCGTTGTAACGATCATTTCTATCTTATTAACGGACTTGCTTATTGGTATCTTAATAGGTATTGTTGTTGGCGTCTTCTTTATCATGCTTACAAACTTCAAAGCATCTCTCCGCTTTGCAAGTAGCGAAGGCTTGCATGTAATCCGTTTTGGCCATCAAGTAACTTTTCTGAATAAAATAATACTTAAACAAAGGTTAGATTCTTTTGTAGAAAATGATTTCGTGGTAATTGATCTTCATGGGAGTTCTTTTGTAGATTACGACATTCTTGAAATGCTGCATGACTTCAATATCCACGCCAGCACCGCAAACATTCGGGTAGAGTATAAGTTTAAAAACAACAGACAGCTCAAAAAATATAAACTCATTAATGATGGAAACATACAAAAAACTATTGTTGAACAACAGGATTTGGGCGCAAGAAAAGCTTGAGGAAGATGCTGAGTATTTCATGGATCTTGCTAAAGAGCAAAGGCCTGAATATTTGTGGATTGGTTGCGCAGATAGTCGTGTTCCTGCGAATGAAGTAATCGGTGCTGCGCCGGGTGAGTTATTTGTGCACCGAAATATTGCCAATATGGTAGTGCATACAGATGTGAATATGCTCAGTGTGCTGCAGTATGCTGTGGAAGAGTTAAAAGTAAAACACGTGATTGTATGCGGACACTACGGATGCGGTGGCGTAAAAGCAGCTCTATCCCAACACCATTTGGGAATATTGAATAAATGGCTTCGAAACATAAAAGATGTATATCGACTCCACCATGATGAAATTATCCTTGTAGGTGATGAAGATGCTCAATTGAGAAGGTTGGTTGAATTAAATGTTCAAGAACAGGTCATGAACCTTTCGAAAACAAGTATTATCCAACGTGCATGGAAGTATGAGCAAAGACCTGTAATCCATGGCTGGGTTTACGGTCTAGAAGATGGCATTCTAAAAGAGATTTTTAAAATGGATCACAACGCGGAAATAGAAGATATTTACCGCTATTCAGATCTTTAAGTAGCTAGTTATTTTAACGGATTTTTACTCATCCGGTCAACCCTCATATTGATAAGCTCTATGGCAAATGAAAATGCCATACCAAAATAGATATACCCCTTGTTGAAGTGCTGATCAAATCCTTCGGCTAGCAAGGAAACGCCAATCATTACCAAGAAAGAAAGGGCGAGTATCTTTATAGAGGGATGCTTGTTTACAAATTTCGCAATGGGACCACTTGCGCCTAGCATAACTACCATAGATAATACAACCGCTGTAATCATTACCCACAGATGATCTGCCATGCCAATAGCGGTGATTACTGAGTCTAATGAAAACACAATGTTTAAGAGTGCCATTTGTAAAAATATAGCGGATACCCCACGCGCATCGGTTCTCTCTTTTACTTCTTCTGTATATCCTTTTAGCTTTAAATGAATTTCATGTACACTTTGGTATAACAAAAACAAGCCCCCAATGATAAGCATCAAATCCTTGCCTGAAATTTCATTTCCTATTATCGTAAATAGGGTCGCTTCCTGACGACGCACCCAGTCTATTCCCAATAGCATGATAATGCGCACAAGCATCCCTATCATTAAACCCACCCTTCTGCCTTGACGTTGCCTGTCTTTAGGCATTTTCGCGGCCAGTATTGACACGAAAATGATATTGTCTATACCCAAGACTACTTCAAGAAGGGTAAGGACGCCTAGGCTTATTAATGCCTCATTGGTGAATTGTATATCCATGTAATTTTAAGGTTTCAAAAATACGACCTTCCGCATCATGAGGATCAAGTGAAATAAAATCTTTTGAATTTCTAAACCAAGTTACTTGTCGCTTTGCGTAGTTCCTGCTGCGCTGTTTAAATACATCAACAAAGGCATCATAACTGTATGTGCCGTCTAGATATTGAAATGCTTCAGTATACCCAACGGTTTTTAACGCATTGCTTTCTCTATAAGGCAGGCAGTTTTTGGCCTCTTCGATGAAGCCTTCCTCTATCATTGCATCGCAGCGCTTGTTTATTCTCTCATAGAGCTCTTCTCTTTCAGGATTCAACCAGAATTTTAATACGATACAGTCTTCAAATTCAGATTTACGTGTGGTTTTCGCCCCATCAAAAATATGTTGTAAGCTTTTTCCAGAAGTTAATACCAATTCTAAGGCCCTTTTTACCCTAGCCGGATTGTCCATCGCAATCCTACTATAGGCTTCAGGATCTTCCTTTAATAATGCTTCTTGTAAGCCCGTCAATCCTTCCTTTTCATGCAATTCATTTATTTCATGGCGCAGTGCATTGCCAACTGGGGTATAGGTGTCAATAGCACCAAAAAGTGCATCTATATAAAAACCAGTGCCGCCCACCACAACCGCAATACCGCGGGTGTTGAGCAAATTTCTTAATATCGACGTTGCTTCCTGCGCATATTCTCCTGCTGACATGGGTTGTGTAATGCTATGTGAGGCAATGAGGTGATGGTGCACTATCCCGAGCTCTTCATCTGTTGGCCGCGCGACTCCAATCTTTAACTCTGAAAATAATTGTCTAGAATCTGCTGAAATTATCTCAGTGTGGCAAGATAATGCCACCTGAATACCCAATGCCGTTTTGCCGGAAGCGGTAGGGCCACCTATGACGATTACCACAGGTTTGGCCTGCTTCATTAGCTGCTTAATTCAGAAAAACCGTTGTCGAGATTGAAGTCATCATCGGTGCCTCCCTCGAGTTCATCAAACCCAAATTCATCTTTTTCTTCATCGTCGCCATCTTCTGCCGCCAACAATTCTTCTTCTGCACCTTCCATGATATTGGTTGCGCCCTTGGCCGCAAGAATTTTTGCTGCTAACGCGTCAAACTCATTGTCATCTAATAGTTTAAACTTGCTATCCTCGCGCTGTCTGGGTGCTTTTCCTTCACTTTTGAAAATCAAAGGATATTCTTTCTTAGGTTGCTCATCTGCAATAGCATGCAGCTCGCAGAACAAAGTCCAATTGGCAACAAAGTCTGTGATGTAAACAAATCGTTGGTGCGGATCATTTATAAAATCCCGCATCCTACTGTCTTTCATCAGCATTACTGGATCAGCATTTTGATCGTCATCACCCATCTGCATGTCCTCCAAACTGATTTCCATCAATTTGCGCCATTTGTCATCTGAGATGTAAAAAGAGGCAAACTCTTTTTTATCAAAACCAATGGACTCCTGAATGATATTGTGGAAATCCAAGAAAGTATGCGAAGGCTTTACATCAATCCAACGTGTAACGTCTTCTACATCTTCAAACCAAACCTTAAATCGGTAAATCATGAACGCTGCAAAGTTAGAATAATTTTGATGATTCTTGTTTCATTCTGTAAGGGCTATGTATGTTTTTCATACGGAATTTCCTGAATTTTTACTCCCATTTCACTGATTTGCTCAGGTTTTTAAAACTTATGACAAATTGATGTGCCTGTCATCTCTATTTTTGTAGGCTTGAAAATTCTATTTTTTGCGGTTCTCGCTGTGTGCTCCTCAATAGCCTTTGCCCAAACTGGCGATGTAAGAGGGTTTATATATGATGCCAAATCGGGTGACCGCATCAGTGCCGCATTTGTTACAAATTCACAAGACAATCGGGTGCTTCAATCCGATGATGACGGATATTTTTCCGTTGTAAAATTAACTCCAGGCAAAGTAATCATTAGCATTTGGACCGGGAACTACGATACCGCAACGTATGAAGTAACTGTAGTTGAAAGTACCAATGTGCGTTTGGATGTGTTCTTAAACCGCACCATTCGTATGTCCGGCGCTGTAGTGAAAGCGCAGCGCAAAGCCCCTGATGATCCAGGGCATATAGAAATTGATCAAAAAGAAATTCAACGTCTACCCGCAGTAGGAGCTGAGCCGGATATTATGCAATACCTGCAGGTACTGCCCGGTGTGGTATTCAGTGGGGATCAGGGCGGTCAACTTTACATTCGCGGCGGTTCTCCTGTAATGAACCGCGTCATGCTGGATGGTATGACCATCTATAACCCATTCCACTCTATTGGCTTGTATTCTGTATTCGAAACCGAATTGGTGAATACCGCTGATGTCTATTCTGCGGGCTTTGGTAGCGAATATGGCGGACGTATTTCTGCCGTAGTAGATATCAAAACACGTGATGGAAATAAAACCCAGTTTAAAGCCAAGGCAGGCGCGAGTACTTTTACGAGTAAAGTATTGTTGGAAGGGCCGATCAAACGTTTTAGCAGGGGAGAAAGCAATAGTTCTTTTGCCCTTTCTTATCGCAATTCCTATTTGAAGCAGTCATCACAAATTTTCTATCCTTACGCGAATCCCAATCGATTGCCCTATAATTTTGGGGATGTATTTGCTAAATTCTCTGTAAATAGCGCCAATGGGGGCTATGGTAAGCTCTACGGATTTCGATTCTCTGACGATGTGAATTTCCCTGGATCTACACGCTATAATTGGGTTTCTAATGGTTTTGGTGGTAAGTTTTTGGTGGTGCCAGACCAAGCCAAAACCCGTGTGGATGGATATTTTTTATATTCTAAATACAACATCACCCAAACAGAAGCAGATGCCTTACCGCGAAAAAGTGGTATCGGGGGATTCAATATGGGAATGAATTTCAATTACAATTTCCGTAAAGATGAATTTAAATGGGGTATTGAACTCAATGGTTTTGAAACGGATTTTGTGTTGTACAATTCGAATGATAGACTCATCCAACAAAAAGAAAGTACCACTGAAATCAATGGCTTTGCAAACTATAAATTCAATCGTAAGAAGTTTAAAGCAAACATGGGGCTGCGCAGCCAATACTATGCTTCTCTAGGCAATAAAACGCTAGAACCGCGTTTGCAATTGCGCTATTCCCCATGGTCTTTTATGGGGATTAAGGCTTCTGCGGGTGTTTATTCTCAGAATTTGTTGTCAGCCATCAGTGATAGAGACGTGGTGAATCTGTTTTATGGTTTTTTGTCAGGTCCGGATAATTTACCAAAAACATTTAACGGCGAAAAACTCACACACAGACTTCAAAAGGCACGCCACTTGGTTGCTGGCATGGACTTTACCTACAAAAGGCATTACTTTAATGTAGAGTCGTTTTACAAGCGTTTTGATCAAATTACAAATATTAACCGTGACAAACTCTTCAATGATGACCAATTTAATCAGGACAAGCCTGAACGTCTGCGCCAAGACTTTATCATAGAAGAGGGTGATGCCTATGGGGGCGATTTTAGTTATAAATACGATGCGAAACCTTGGTATGTATGGGCTGTGTACTCGCTAACTTGGGTGAATCGTTTTGATGGGGTGCAATCCTATCAACCTATTTTTGACAGAAGGCATAATGCCAATATTCTGATTAGTTATTCGTTTGACACAGCCAATCCTACAGAAATTTCCTTCCGTTGGAATTTAGGCTCTGGTTTCCCTTTTACCCAAACGCAGGGGTATTATCAAAAGTATGATTTTGACGGTGGAATTTCTACGGATTACACCACAACAAACGGGAGCTTAGGAATTCTATATGCCCAAATCAATGGAGGCCGTTTGCCATGGTACCATCGCCTTGATTTTTCTATCAAACGCACTTGGAAATTGAGATCAGGCAATGAATTTGCAGGTACTTTCTCTCTAACCAACGTATATAACCGTAGAAATATTTTCTACTTTGACCGCGTGAAACTAGAGAGGGTAGACCAGCTTCCATTGCTGCCCGCCGTTGGCTTCTTGTATTCGTTTTAATTCAACCTATTTTTAAGCTCTTGCAACTTGAGCAAGGCGTCAATAGGAGAGATGGCATTGATATCTGTTTTTTCCAGAATT
Organism: Flavobacteriales bacterium; assembly: GCA_040376005.1. Taxonomy (GTDB): domain Bacteria; phylum Bacteroidota; class Bacteroidia; order NS11-12g; family UBA955; genus JAGXTF01. The sequence goes on along the minus strand of JBEIRK010000001.1, from coordinate 35,934 downwards.
TCGCGTATTTGCTTTACTCTCGGGTCTTCTGTTTGAAACATATTTAACTGAAAAACCTCTGTGTTTTTCATGTTTTTCATACTCTCTCTTCCGCTAATACTCGCCCTGTCTGCCTCTAGATTACCTAAGATTTCTGAAGCACGCAATAGCACTGTATTTGGAATTCCAGCCATTTGAGCCACATGAATACCGAAGGAATGTTCGCTTCCTCCTGGGGTGAGTTTGCGCAAAAACACAATCTTATTGGACTGTTCCCGAATGGCTATATGATAGTTTTTAATGCCATCCAACTTAGACTCCAATTCATTCAATTCATGATAATGGGTGGCAAACAGGGTTTTGGGTTTGGTCGGGTGACTTTGAAGAAACTCAGCTATACTCCATGCCAAAGAAACGCCATCATAGGTACTGGTTCCGCGACCTATTTCATCCAATAACAACAAGCTGCGATGGCTTAGGTTGTTTAGAATACTTGCTGTTTCGGTCATTTCAACCATAAAGGTACTTTCCCCCAGACTAATGTTATCGCTGGCGCCCACGCGCGTGTAAATCTTATCGGTAAGGCCAATCTGCGCTGAACTGCAAGGCACAAAACTACCTGCTTGCGCCATAATCACAGATAGCGCAGTTTGTCGCAAAATAGCACTCTTACCACTCATGTTAGGACCCGTGAGTATGATGATGCGTTGTTCGTCATCATTCAACCGAATGGTATTGGGAATATAGCTTTCATCAGGGGGCAACTGACTTTCAATAACGGGGTGGCGGCAATCCTTCAATTCAAGATTTCTGCTTTCATCCATTACAGGTCTATTGTAACCCGCTTGTAACGCTTGCCAAGCAAATCCTGCAAGGCAATCGAAGGTAGCAATTTTATGTGAGTTGCTTTGCAAAGCAGGCACCCAGCTTGAGGCCCGAATAACAAATCCTTCCCAAAGACGCTGTTCTACACTGCTGATACTATCCTCCGCATTGAGGATTTTTTCTTCATATTCCTTTAGCTCTGGAGTGATGTATCTCTCCGCGCCAGTTAAGGTTTGCTTCCGAATCCAATCTGCTGGGACTTTATCCTTGTGCACATGAGTAACTTCCAGGTAGTAGCCAAATACATTGTTAAATCCAATCTTTAACGAGGGGATTCCTGTGTTTTGAATTTCCCTTTTCTGAATTTCTAATAAGTAGTCCTTTCCCGAATACGCCAGTTTTCTCAGGTGGTCTAGCTCTGGGTCTACACCATCTGCGATAACATTGCCTTTGGCAATGAGCATAGGCGCTTCTGGATGGATTTCTTGATCAATAAGTGCTACAAGCGCTGCACAAGATTCCAATCCGTCCAGGGTGTTTAAACCTTTCTCTTTTAGCAGTTCATGCAAATCAGTAACGGATTTGAGGCTGCGAGACAATTGTAATATCTCACGCGGATTTACACGGTTTAGTGAAATTTTAGCAGCAATACGGTTTAAATCGCCGATGGTTTCGAGTTTCTCTCGAACCTTTTCCAGCAACTTTCTGTTTTTATATAAATCCTCAACTACTTGATGTCGCGCTTCTATTGCGTTTAAGTTTGCCAGCGGCATCACTATCCAATTGCGAAGCAATCGCGCGCCCATGGGAGTAAGCGTTTTATCTAAAATTTCCAACAGGGGTTTGCCTCCCGGAAATATAGGTTGAAGCAATTCCAAGTTGCGCACCGTAAACCCATCGAGCCACATGAAACTCGCTTCATCTATCCTGCTAATTCCGGATATATGCGAAATTTGATTGTGGTGGGTGTTCTCTAAGTATTGAAGCGCTGCACCTGCAGCAATTACTGCAAGATCCAGTTCGGCAATTCCAAATCCTTTAAGGGTTGTAGTTCCAAATTGACGGCATAATTTTTCAGTGCAATAGGGGAGTTGGTAGGTCCATGTTTCTGGTGACTGGCCAGAAGCACTGTCTATCGCCATGCGCATAGCAAAAGCCATTTGATCCTTAGGAGCCAAGGTTTCTGCTGGTTTGAAGTTTTGCACCAAACGCTGAATTTGGCTTTCCGCGCCTTGGGTAGCAAAAAACTCTCCTGTACTAATATCCAAGAATGCGATACCAATCTCTTCGCCTTGGGCGTAAATGGAGCACAGGTAATTGCTTTTTCGGCTTTCCAAGACTTTGTCATTATAACTCACTCCTGGCGTTACGAGCTCTGTTACGCCGCGTTTTACAATGGTTTTGGTTAGTTTTGGGTCTTCCAGTTGATCGCATATCGCAACCCTGTAGCCCGCGCGCACCAGGCGGGGCAAATAACTGTCTAGAGAATGGTGTGGAAAGCCTGCCAAATCCATTTCTGAAGCAGCACCATTAGATCGTTTGGTTAAAACGATTCCCAGTACTTTGCTCGTAGTCCGTGCATCTTCATCGAAGGTTTCATAAAAATCGCCTACACGAAACAGCAACAGGGCGCCTGGATATTGGGCCTTGATGCTGTAATATTGCTTCATCAGCGGAGTTTCCGACTTGTCTTTTACCTTAGCACACATCTCTTTGGAAGAACCCGCAATTTATGCCTCTTTTACAGGCATCATTCAACAAATTGTAAACGCCCTTCATTTCGCTGCTTTTTTCAAGTCCATGCAAGGCGCCCACAACCATTACACTCTCGAAAATGTAATGCTCCCCAAGGTGAAACTGCGAAAAACACAACTCCGACATTACGATCATAAGGAGTGACTAAAAAAATAGATCAGCCTGGACCATGCTAACCCAGTATTTTGTAAAAACCAATTCCATGAAGTACCTCCCAACCAACAAGTGGTTTTAAGCTTGCGTTTTGTGGAATGGCAGCGTCCAATGCATCAGATATCGTCTCCATAGCAAGTTCCACCGCAAGGCCCTTTTTTATATGCTATTCGGATCAATGTCGGCGGGTTTCTCAGCCCCATCCGGCTTTGATTTCTTTGGTTTCAACCGTTCCCTTCCAAAGGTTAAGTTGCTCCCAAATCTCCATGAGAAGGTTTTTAAACTGCTGATTGCAAATGGGAATAGCACATTGTCCATTACAGAATAAACTTGCCATGGTCCCGCATTTACAGAAACACCCAAGCCTACATTGAGTAAGCTTCTGTTGTACATGGTATTCGTAACGTTAAAGGATAAGGCTTTGCCTACCTTGTATTGGTAGTTTAGGCTCAATCCTGGGTAAAATCTCTTGTTGTAAAAATCGCCGTAAAACAAGGCACCTGCGCTACTTCTTTTATTGATTTGATATTGACCGCCTATAAAAAACTCAGTGCTTAAGGCTGTCCTAAAAGTCCTTCTTACAGTGTCAACTGCAAACACTTGAAGCAAGGTGTCTCCCAATTTCTGGAAATAGGATTCAAATGCCTGTGTGTCGCTAGAAGAGATTTTTATGCCATCATACCGAAATACAGCATTTGGATTTCTGCTCACATAGCTCACTGTATTCTGATTCCAATTGATAAAGCCCATGTCTAAGATGGAAGCATTTAATGTGAGTTTGTCTTTGATCTGCCAACTTGCACCTAGATCGAATCCCAAGCCGCTATTGTTGCTTTTAAACAAGTTAGGAACCCCGAAGTCTACGGTATCGCTGCCATTGGTTGGCAATAGTTGCGCAAATGAACTTGCAGAATTGATTTCTATATTGGCTTTGATATTGTAAGCATAGTCTATCGGATCTGTAGTGATATCAGCAACAAGACTCTTCGTCTGCAATACATTAAAGCCTTTCAAGTATTTAACTCTTCCTCCGATTTGAATAGAGCCAGGCAAAGCATAGGTATAACCAATCGCAAACTCTCTGTAATGTATCGCCTCCGCTTTGGGGGCCAAACTAAATGTTTGTCCCAAATTCGCACCTCCATTTCCATCAATTACGAAACGGAATAGGTCTTTAGGTAAAGAAATGCGGACATTCGCTTTTTCTATGATAGAACCATGGAAATAATGGTTTTGAAACTTAAAACCACCCTGTAACCAGCTCTGCTCCACTTTAAATGCGATATAGTTTTTCTTAGACATGATATCCAAGAGTGTATTCAAATTTAAAACGGTTGTATCCGTCCCTGCGGGCTCCACTGCGCTGAAAAACTTGTTGAGATTGAATCCTCCATTGCTGTATTGTAAATAGGTGCTGTTTAATGCGGGTATTCCAATATGCCACTTAGAATCAGGTGTGTTTGCTGGATTTAACAAATGCGACTGCGGAATGCTACGCATAGGGTATAAGGTGAAGTTTTGTTGGGCTTGCACAGCCAAAACAAAGAACATCAATCCTGCGAGAAGATTATAACGTTTCATTAACAGATAATTTAGTATGAAGACCAACTTTGATTTTAAGATGCTGTAGGTTGCTTATTTTGATGGGTACGGATGAACCATTGTATAAGGCTGTGGGCGCAATAACTTTAAACTTCAATTTCTTGGCCTGAAGTATCGCATTGATTTTAGGCTTGTTAAATTCGATATCATACAAATCCTCATAAGCTGCGGTGACATTCCCAGAAGCATCCACTTTGGCAGCCTCGATAAGTTGACGATACGGTTGAAATAAGCTGTCCAGTATCTTATTCTGCGCATCTAAGAAATACGCCTGAACACCCAATGAAAGTGGGATTTCATTTTTTACTTGTAAGCGCATATTGAGCCAATCGATGATTTCTATACCATCTACACTGCCCGCGTCGAAATCTACGGTGTCTTCCAATGTGAGCCCATTGGAAGAGCCATGGAAGGGCAATTCCAATGCGACTTTTACAGCCACCCTTGAATCCGAACTTACAAAAACCTTGGGGTTTGAAAACTTATTCCCCGTAACCTGCACGGAATAGGAAATATACTGTGGTTGGTTGTTCACCAATCCTTTGATATTGCTATTGTTCTTGTCTAGCACGATGGAGTCCTTTAATGTGCTTCCCGCATTGTTATGCGATACTCCGCTTATGTTTAAGGCAGCAGGCGCCCCTGTGATGGTTTGACTGGCCAAAGACTCATAATGGGCTTGTAAGTTGGAAGGTTCCAAACTGAGTGGCAATCCTGTATTGTTGGATATGCTGATTTTTAACTTGGGGTCTTCGAAGTTTACATTGCCAGGCAAGTTGTTCTGAAACAAGGATATTTCTATGCTATCGCTGGCGTTAAGCAGCGATACGGTGCCCATGGTGCCAAACACCCTGTTGAATACCATGTTGCTCGCTGCAAACCCTAAATCAATGCCGTCGCTTGGCGAAAATCCAAACCCTGAGTTTGTCCAAGTAATACTCGCTTGCATGCGAAATTGATTGTGAAATGGGTTGGTTTTGCTAAAGTCTATATGGCTTCCCAATATGGAGGCAGCGGTTGAGTAGGTTCCGTTGGCTGGAATTGTAAAATTGACGGTTAAAGGTTGGCCTTGAACCAACAAGTCAGGGAAAATAGCAACCCCACTGCAGGGATGGTTGTATCTGTTTGATATAACAGGAGCTATTTGGCCTCTGTCCATCCAAATACTATCGGTTTGTGCCATTCCGTTTACTGAGAAATTCCAGTTGAAATTCAGCGACTTTGTAAAACTCCCAGAAGCCAGCTGCCCTTCCTCTCCGCTGCTCAGCTCATAAGTGCTGTTCTCGCTTTGGTTGGGAACCCTTACCAGTTCGTATCCATATTTGCTAAATTCCATTTCCTCATATGCTAGGTATAAGGTTCCATCGCCGTATGTGCCACCTTGCACTAGGCCTGTGACGAGCTCAACTGCGTCGTTCAAATTCAAGTCGGCATCAACAACAGCAGCTGCGTAGGTGCCTGACCATTTTAATCCCCGCAATTTTTCAATTTTACTTCTCGGCTCTTTTAAACAGCCTATAAAAATGAAAACAAGAGCAATAAGGAAGATTTGCTTTTTCATAATTCAAAATTATTTACAAACTGCTCCTATCCAATGACTTATTTCATATTTATATTTATTCTCGATAACATGGTTTTATTTTGCTGCGTGAAGAAATTAAAATTGTCTGAACTCAACCGCTTGTCAACTGAGGCATTTCATGAGGCAGAGAAGTTGCCCTATGTTGTGGTTCTAGATAATGTTCGCAGTATGCATAATGTGGGCTCTGTTTTTCGCACTTCTGATGCATTTCGCAGTCAGCACATTTATTTATGTGGCATTACCGCCTGTCCTCCCCATAGAGATATTACCAAAACGGCCATAGGTGCCGAGAAGGCAGTTGCATGGACCTATTCCCCGAAAACAGTAAATGTGTTGCAACTTTTGAAAGCCCAAGGGTATATGATTTTTGCAGTGGAACAAACCAGAGAATCGCAGTCTTTGCAGGACATAAATTGGCCGGGTGGAAAACTTGCTTTCGTGTTTGGCAATGAAATTGATGGTGTATCAGAAGAAGTACTTGAAATTTGCGATGTATGCATAGAAATACCTCAGGCTGGAACCAAACACTCACTCAACATATCCGTGGCTTGCGGCATCGTATTGTGGCAGTATGCGCAATCGCGATTGGATCAGTTTTCCTAGGAAACACGGGAGTTCTGCGTGCTCAATCCGTGGAAACCATGGTGGAGATATGCAACACGCAACAAGAACGGATTGACCTTATCGACGGCAAAAAGGACAGCATGGTGCTCTTTAATACCATGGCACAAAATGTACGCGGCAAGAAAATATTCTTTGAAACCGTAGATAGGATTCAACAAAATTTAGCCGCAACGTCCTTTCCCGAAAAAGAAAAACAACCTTTTTACGCAGCACTCAGTATTGTCCTGCAAAATATCAATAAGAACAATGTGAGATACTTGGCCTATTTCGAACAGTATCTTTCCATGGTCGAGAAGCTCAGCCTGAACCTAGGCGCACAAAAAGACATGGAACTGCTCAAGAATCATGTACTCACAGCTCTGGATTGTATTCCGTATTTTGTTAAAAGAAGCTATGCCCGCGATGTTCTCACCTTCGCAGCGGGTAAAAAACCCTATGATGTGCTTACCAAATACCTCGACTACAATAGGGAAACCTGGTTTTTATCGGTCCTTGAAACTGTTGCCCACTTTGACCCCAACGCGGTAAAACAGTTTTTTGGTACCTCACACCCTGTAAACAATACCTTGCAAATGAGCAAGGATCCTGTTGTTTTAAAACTCTATGAGATATTCCAAGAATATGGTCGGGCGAGCTCTGGCTATACCAATATAGAACTGGTGTACAACCGCGGAATGTCTATAGACAGCAGTGAAATTCTGCAGCAGAATAAAAATGCATGGTTCAAAAAGTTATGCGCGCTGCGAGCCAGTAAAGAAATATTGGGCGTTTATTCGGTTGATCAAGAGTTAACCCAACACAGCTTGGAGGTGATTCGAAAAATCAATTTGTTGCACGATGAAAAAGACGAAGTGCGTTTTGCAATTGCTTCAAAACTATCCGACGTAGAACTCTACAATATTATGGTCTATAGCCGCGATGAGATTTTTACTTCCTCTTTCTTAGGCTTGTTTAATCGCTTTATGCAACGCAGAACAGATAGTTCTATGTACGTGTTTTTTCAAAAACAAGGCTGGAATAAATTTAGAACATTTGTTCAAATGTGCGCAGGATACAATACCATGCAAAAGGTGTTGAACACCATGACAGCAGGGGAGAAGGATTTGCTTATTGATGAGATTGTAAAAGGCCTCGAAACCACGGGTGGCAACCTTGAACCCGCTGTGGAAGTAGCAGATATTTTCGGTTCAATTACGGACAGTACCCTGCGCGAAAAAATGAGTGATCGGCTGAAGTTTGAATTGTACCGCTGTTATGCCAACGGAAATACATACGGCGCGAGGTTGTATGGATTGCTCTTCAAATTGGCAGGAGGTATGCCTGAAATCATTACCGGTAAAAGCATCAATTTTGATATTCCTCTGTTGGATAAAGTAGAAGCAGGGTTATTGTTTCCCGATAATAAAAACGTGCAACAGCATGTGTTCTATGATGACGAAGATGGAGAAGCAGCCTATGTGAGGTTTGTACAACAGTTCAAAACTGCTGTAGGATGGAAAGTGACTGAATTGGCGCATTACACGCGCATCGAGTCTACCAAAGGCAAGAAAATTGTATTGTATTGCAACAAGCCCCAATCAGAAATGGGTCTCGAGGTACTGCGCAAACTGTTTGAAATCGAAAAACGCTATCCGGATATTGTGGTGCATCGTGGGCATAGTTACCACCTTACAGGAACGGTGGATTTGCTTACCAATAATGTGAAAATCGCCATTTTAGGCAGCTGTGGGGGCTACTTGAATATTGCACGCGTGCTGGACAATGCTTCTGATGCGCAAATCGTGAGTAGCAAACAGGTAGGTACTTGGACGGTAAATGATGTGCTCTTGAAAGATATGTGTGAGATGATGCGCGACGGAACAGGTGAGGTAAACTGGGTTACCCTTTGGGCAGCCTTAGATAAGAAGTTGAAGAATAATGACAAGTGGTATGATTACATTCCGCCTTACCAAAACTTGGGTGTGCGCTTTGTAAAAGCATTTGAAAGTGTTCAGTAATCGCATTAAAACGGCTCTCTTTTTCGCAATTGCGACATTGCTGCTATTGGCGACACTCAGCGCGTGTAGCAATACCAAGCCGAGTCTTATTTACCATCCAAAATTGGGCTTGGAAACAAGTACAAAAGTTGCAGTTTTTGTGTTTCTCTCCGATGATTGTCCCTTGTGTAAATACTACAGACCTGAAATTGCCCGTATAGATGCTTTACTGCAAGAAAAACCGAATTGGAAATTGGTAAGTGTGATTCAAGCAAAGCCTGGGAATTCGCGCAATCCGTTTAGCAGCAAGGAATACTTTGATGATGGCAGCATGGCACGGCTTTTTGATGTGACTGTAACCCCTTATGTTTGTGTAGTGAATGCCAATTCTGAGAAATTGTACGAAGGCGCTTGGGATAATTATGCCTTTGAAACGGGCAAACACCGCAATAAGCCCAGCATCTTCTATCTGCAGAATGCCTTGGATGCGATCTTCCAGAACAAAGTAGATTATACGCGCAAAACAGAAGCATACGGTTGCTTTATAGAACCATGAAATTAAGGACGATTTTCTTTCTTATCGCGGCGTTGTCTCTGGCAGTATCCTGCAGTTTCTTTGGGAAACAATATACCTTCACAGAAAATATAGCACCATTGGTGTTTAAGAATTGTTCCCCTTGCCATAGAGAAAGTGGCGCAGCCCCATTTCCGCTTACGAGCTATTTAGAGGTTAAAAAAAAAGCTCAAAACCATTGTTCGGGTTACGGGTAACAGAAGTATGCCTCCCTGGCCTGCCGACCCAAACTATTCACATTTTATAGGTGAAAAATACCTGAGTGATGCTGAGATTCAAATGATTGCCGACTGGCAAAAACAAGGCGCCCCTGAAGGACCTATAGACAAGCTCCCCAAGTTGGAGTTGCCGCAGTGGAGAAGCAATATTGGCAAACCAGATATGGTGCTGCATTTAGACTCTGTGCTGCTCATGCCCAATGGGAAAGACCGCTTTTTTATTTTTAAAATTCCAGGCCTGTTGCCGCACGACACCTTCCTGCAAGCCGCAGAGTTTGTGGCCGGGGTCCCCGATTTGGTGCACCATTTTAATGGCCATTTGCTACTCTATCCCTTCGACTTGAAATCCAATTTGATGGAAAGTCCTTTGAAAGTAGAAATAACACAAGGGGAGTATGACCAGGATTTCTTGAAATTGAATCTCTTAAATGACGATGGCTCCAAGCCATTTCGTATCCACAGTGCTGTAAACTATTTGCCCGGAGTGTTAGGCACTGCATATCCTGCGGGTATCGGCACGGTGCGTTTGAGCCGCAAGTTTGCATTCATCGGCAACGACATGCATTATGGTCCTTCTGATAGAAAAGTGATGGATAAGAGTGTGATTAATCTCTTTTTCACGGACAAAGCACCGCAGCGCCCCACCAGCGAAATTATGCTAGGTACCAATGGGGTGAGTCCCATTGTTCCGCCACTTTCTATTCCTCCGGGAAAGAAAACAGAGCATAGCACGCGCTTCATGGTCGGTGAGAATATCTCCATTCTCACCATAAACCCGCATTTGCACATGTTAGGTACCCGTTTCTTGGCCTACGCCATTAAACCCAATGGAGATACAATTCCGCTGATCAGCATTCCCAAGTGGGATTTTCGCTGGCAATACTTTTACACCTTTACCCATATGGTGCCTGTGCCCAGGGGCAGTGAAATTGTGGCTATCGCAACTTTTGACAACACCCGCGCGAATCCCAACAACCCATTCGATCCGCCGCAGTGGGTGGGAGAGAGACTGGAATTCGGAGGAGCCAGCATGCGGGCTACCGACGAAATGTTCCAATTCATCATAACCTATACGGCTTGGAAAGAAGGGGATGAAAAGATATCCCTGAATCCTAACCCATAGATTCTGATTGCTTTGCTTATTTTTGCCCCATGTTTCAACTTGTCCAAGTATCCAGTGCTCAGGAAATTGCTGAATTTCATGCGGTTCAGGATATCATGTATCTCAAGGACCCGCTTTATGTAAAACCGATGCTATCAGATGTGGAGCATGTATTTGATAGGACTGCCAATCCTGCATTTAAAGATGGCGATGCAGTGCGTTTTCTTTTGAAAAAAGATGGCATTGCTATCGGACGGGTAGCTGCATTTTACCGCATTAAAAAGGAAGGTAAGATGGGCGGTATGGGGTATTTTGAGTGTATCGATGACAAAGAAGCTGCCTTTGCCCTTTTTGATGCCTGTAAAACATGGCTGATTGGGCAAGAATGTACCTATATGGATGGGCCTGTTAATTTTGGAGATAGAGATACTTTCTGGGGACTGTTGGTAGAGAATCATACCTATCCATCCTATAGAGAAAATTACAATCCCAGCTATTACAGGGCCTTCTTTGAAGCCTATGGCTTTGAAAAAGAAATTGAACAATCTACTTCTGAAATCACCGAAGATCAGTTCAATTTTGAACGCTTCACGAAGCTATCTGACCGTGTGATGCAAAGCGGTAAGTATACATTTGTAACTATTGATTGGGCTCAAAAAGAAAAGTTTGCCCGCGATTTTGCTACTATTTATAACGAAGCATGGGCCCATCATGAAGATTTTAAACCCTTGAGCCAAGATATGGTTATGACGCGGTTAAAACAGCTAAAACCAGTTTTGATGAAGCAGTTTGCCGTTTTCGCCTATGCCGGTGAAAGACCTATCGGTTTCTACATCAGCATGCTTGAGGTCAATCAGTTGTTCAGAAGTTTTAAGGGCAAAATGAGCTGGTGGAATAAGTTGCAATTCATACTGCGCCGAGGCAATATTGATAAAGTTCGGGGCATTATTTTTGGGGTTGTACCCAACTTTCAAAACTTAGGTATTGAAACAGGGTTGATAATGAAATGTTATGAAGGCTACAAAAATACACCGCAGATTAAAGTCGCAGAATTAGCCTGGATAGGGGATTTCAATCCTAAAATGCTGAGCATGTTGGTCTCATTGGGTGCCCATACAACCAAAATACATTACACATTTCGAAAATATTTTTAGTCAAAGGGTTGACAAAGGGAATTAATAATCTTACCTTTGCAGTCCTTTAAAAAGGAACGATTCTGTAGCTCAGTTGGTAGAGCAATACACTTTTAATGTATGGGTCCTGGGTTCGAGTCCCAGCGGGATCACAAAAAACAATCAAGCGGCTTCTGCCGCTTTTTTTGTGGCCTTTTTCTATCAGCGGCTAATGCCACCATTGCCAACCCAACACAGTCATTCAGATTTGTTTTTACCTTTGCTTCGTGTTTTTCATTATTTCCAAAATACTTACCACCCTGCTGCGACCCTTGTTTTGGATGCTTGTGCTCTTACTTTGGTCGTTTGTTGCCAAAAAGCCCAAAAGAAAAACCTTGCTCGTAGCCATCGCTTTAGCCCTGGTGTTTCTGAGCTCGAATAAGGTGCTTGTAAATGAATTGGCCATACTATGGGAGCCCAGCCATTTGGGTAAAACCGCAGCAAACCCGCGCGTCGCAGTCGTCCTAGGGGGGTTCTCAGATTATGATGAATACCGCCATGAAGTGGTACTCACAGAAGCAGCTGCCCGATTGTACAAGGCCATTGAATTGTTCAAAAACCACACGATTGATACCATAATTGTAAGTGGTGGTGCCGCCTCGATAACGGGTAAAATACGTCCTGAAAGTATTTATGCCCGAAGATATCTCATTGGAATGGGTATAGACAGCTCGAAAATATTAATTGATACCATTTCAATAAACACCTATGAAAATGCCGTAGAAACGGCTAAAATCCTTAAATCGGCACATTCTATGGGTCCTGTGTATCTGATTACTACTGCCAGCCATATGCCAAGGGCGAAAGCTACCTTCTCCAAAGCTGGGATAGCTGTGGTTCCTAAACCGGTGCAATTTTTCTCCAATCCCGCCCGGCATTATATTCTCTCAGATTGGTTTATACCGTCTTCAGAAGCACTGCGGAAATTTGATGCCCTGGCCAAAGAATGGGTGGGAGTAGCGGCTTATAAACTTTCAGGCAAAAGCAATTAGATGCTGCGAAGGCAGACTTGCTCCCAATAACCCTTTTACTTCACCCGCAGCACTTGGCCTTTTTTAATGGTCGTGCCGCGCATGTTGTTGAGCCTTTTAATATTGGCTACAGTAGTTTTGTGCTTCTGTGCAATGCCATAAAGGGTTTCACCTGATTTCACTTTGTGATACAAAGGCGCTGGGCCTTTCGGTTTTACAGGTTTGATGGGTTTTGGACTATTGTCAGTCGGAGTTGTGGCAGTTGCCACAGCAGGAATATTCAATCGTGTGTATATTTTTAACACCTGACCGGTGAAAATATAATTCCCTTTCATTTTATTCCACTCGCGAATTTGAGCCCCTGTTACTTGATATGTGCTTGCAATGGACCACAAGGATTGACCCGATTTTACGGTATGGTAAATCCATCCATTGCCGGTTGACGTATCCTTCTTCGCCGTATCTGCCGCCGCGGCTTCAATGAGCAAGGTGTCAATATTGTGAACCCACTTTACCTGGGTGTCATTCATAATAAACCAGTCGTATGTTTTAAACCAAGCCTCAGCCATAAGCTGCCCTTTGAGCAAATATCCTTGCGCATTGAGGTGCATGAGGTCTGATGCAGCCAAATTACTGCTGTTCCATTGCCTCATGCTGTTCTTACCACCTGCAATCCAATACCAATCGTAAAATGAGGCTAAGTTGGTTTTGCAGAATTGGGCGGTTAGGTCAGAAGCGGTGCTCCCATCAGGAAGGGGATAGCCTCCCCGAATAATATCTTGTGCATTGCTAAAGATGATGCTTACACCCGGACAATTCGCGCGCAATACCTCAGCCATCTTTTTCATGTGCTCATAATATTCTTGCTGCCTTAATCCTGTTTTCCAGAATTCATGAAAGCCTAGGTCTAGAATTACGGCATCGGGTTGTATTGCCTTTACCTGCGCGGCAAATTCGCTGGAGTTCACATAATTCATGAAGCTCGTGCCATTCATTCCAGAACAATGATATACAACGCCCTGATTTGCTGTATTTTCTAATGAAAAGCCATAAAACAGCAAATGCTTCTGCGTGGCCTGGGTCTTTTTTACTTGAATATGGAACTTGGTTATGCTATTTTTAAAGGTAAGATCGACATATCCATTATCAGAAACTTGTTTGGTCACGGTTACCAGCTGCACTTCTGCGCCTGCAGTCACGGTAAAGTCAAAGCTCTCTGAAGCTTTTTTCAAGAAAATGCGCAAGCGATTCCCTGCTGTTTGCTGGAAGGTCATGGTTATGGATGCAATGCTGTCAAGTGTTTTGATACTTACGGCATGAACACCAACACCAAACTCGGGCGCGGGTTCAATGTTTTTTGCATACATCCATTTGCCGGTTGCGCTGCTTGAATAGTCGCTAGGGCCAAGACATCGAGCCACAGCGTATGGAAAAACCATTCCCCGTCCCCCATTTCCAAAGGTGCCCTGCAAAAAATCGCGAACCTCTCGTGTAGATAGGTCCGCCATAGCGGCAGCGTCACCAAGGTGCAATAGCGTTACTTTTTTATTTTCAGAATTGGCAAGCTTTTGAAACAAACTGGATAATGCATCCCGCTGATAAAACTGAAAGTTGTTTAATTCGGGGTGTAAAAAAGATTGTGGGGTATAGCTCAGGTCAGGCCAATTGGGATTGTTCTGACCAAATAAAGCAGTAGGAGCAAGAACAACAACAGCAAAAATACTCAGAAAGTGGAAGAAAGTAGTTCTGAAAGAAATTGCTGGCATTCTTTAGTTCCCGTTGAGTTTTTTCAAAATGATTTCGTTGGTCTTTTTGGGTTCCGCTTTGCCCTTACTTGCTTTCATAACTTCACCCACAAACATGCCAAGGAGGCCTGTTTTCCCGTTTCTAAACTCTGCCACTTTATCGGGGAACTTGGCTATAATTTCATCGGCCAAGGCTTCAATAAATCCATCGTCATTGTTTTGGGCCAGATTTAATTTATCAATGAGTGTGTTTACTGCAACTTGCGGATTCTCAATCATGGCTGGAAACAGCTTTTGCGCAGCAGCACTTGAGCTGAGCACACCTGCCTCAATCACTTGTATCAATTCATGAATGGCTTCGGGGCCCAATGGGAATTGCTGTATATCCAATCCATTTTCATTGAGATAGCCTTTGATATGTACATTTACCCAATTGGCGGCTGCCTTATAGTTTTTAGAGATGCCTGCGAGTTTCTCAAAATACAAGGCAGTATCTCTATCGTCAGTCAATACACCTGCATCGTAGGCCGACAGCTGATAGTCTGCTGTAAAGCGATTGTACAAGGTTTCTGGGAGTTCTGGCATATTCAATTGCACGGCTTTCAGATATTCCTCGGTCACAATCATGGGTGGTAAGTCGGGTTCAGGGAAATAGCGGTAATCATTGACCATTTCTTTCTTACGCATACTGAAGGTTGTACCTTGAACCGCATTAAAACCGCGGGTTTCGCCTTCTACGTTTTCACCTTTCAGCACCAATTCAGTTTGTCTTTGTATCTCATGGTCAATTGCGCGTTTCACATTGCTTATGGAGTTCATATTTTTAACTTCCACCTTGGTGCCGAAAGTAGGGCTGCCCTTAGGGCGTATACTCACGTTGGCATCGCAGCGCAAGCTGCCTTCTTCCATATTTCCATCGCAGATATCCAAATAGCGAACCAGACGGCGGATTTCACTTACGAAGGCATAGGCTTCTTCGCCGGTGCGGATATCGGGCTCAGTAACCACTTCTATGAGTGGGGTTCCTGCACGATTGTAATCAATAAGAGAGTCATACATATCTTGATCGTGCATACTCTTGCCGGTATCCTCCTCCATGTGGATTCGGGTAAGGCGAATCTCTTTCTTTTCACCATTGCTTGGCTTCACGGTTACCACTCCACCATTGCAAATAGGGGTATCGAATTGTGTGATTTGGTATCCCTTCGGCAAATCGGCATAGAAATAGTTCTTTCTTGAATAGTGATTCACTTTCCGAATATCGCATCCTAGGGCCAAACCCATTTTAACAGCTTGTTCTATAGCCTTCTTATTGTGCTTGGGTAGGGTGCCCGGGTGTCCGAGGCTTATAACACTCACATTGGTGTTTGGCATGGCTCCAAAATCCGCGCTGTCTGAGCTAAAAGCCTTGCTTTTAGTAAGAAGTTGCACGTGGATTTCAAGTCCTATGACTGCTTCAAATTCCATAGATTACGATTCTCTGCAAAACTAATTCAATTCAAGTATGGTATCCATACAAATACCCACAAAAAGTAAAGGTTATTTCACTTGCAAAACCAAAAGAGAATAGAGTCGTGCTGTAAAAAAGAAAAGCCCCGTTTCCGGGGCTCTTGGAGCAGAAGACGAGACTCGAACTCGCGACCCTCACCTTGGCAAGGTGATGCTCTACCAACTGAGCTACTTCTGCCTTTACTTTTATTGGGAAATCCCTCAAAAGTGGTGCAAAAATACTCTCTTTTTGCGTCAAAGGCAAGCCGAAAATTATATTTTTTTCAGCAAAGAGTATTTTAATAAAAAAGCAGTCCTGTAAGCCGGGTTCTGTAATGGTTTCGGGAATCATTTAAGTAAACTTAAACGCTATCTCAATTCCAATATCTGTCATTTATCTGGTCTTGGTTTCACAACCAAGATCAATCAGCCTACCCAACCGGTATGTAGCTTGCGCAACATTCGGGCGAGCAACCCAAACCGGGTATATTTGGCCTTTCAACCCGTGAGGTTTATCCCAATTCCGACTCTTGCCGAAACGAGTGGGCTCTTACCCCGCTTTTTCACCCTTATCACGAATTTGCATTCATGACGGTATAGTTTCTGTGACACTTTCTGTCACCCTACCCTTGCGAATAGGGCGCCTACCTGTTAGGTAGCACGGTGCTCTGCGTTGCCCGGACTTTCCTCCGTGGGTTGGTTACCACAGCGACAGATCAGACTGCTGCTGCAAAGTTACTGCCTTCTGAAGTGCATTCCATAAAAAAAGCCACCAATGTGGTGGCTTTTTCAAAATTTCTTGATTGTGATTAGCTTCTTGTGCTATTCTTTTTGCTCTTACGAATGGTCTTCTTATCGATACCAGAGCTCGGCAATCTGTTGTATTTTTTCTTGCTGTTACCCACTGGAGCACCAATACGAATCATTGCACAACGGAAACCAAGGGTTGATAAAGATTGCTCTTCGTCCAAGTAACGGCGTGTGCCAGGAGATGCCCAATACACACGGTCATTCCAGCTTCCGCCTTTGATTACGCGTGCCTTGTTATTAATCAGTGAAGTAACACCATACTCGTAGGTCATTTCACCGTCGTTATAGTTCTCTTCATCTTTGAAACCAATGTTATCCGCTTTTTTGTAGTTGCGACGCTTCGCATTTTCTTCTGCAGTTACCTCACGGTATTGCAAACGGCCCAAACTGTCTTTATCTGCAAATGCGCCATACTGATCCAACAATACAGTGCGATACACGTTACCACGGTATGGCATGAACTGGTCCATATCTTCCAAAGAAAGGGGGCGGTAGATGTCCATGGTCCACTCACTTACGTTGCCCGACATGTTGTACAAGCCATAGCTGTTTGGCCAGTAGCTGTAAACAGGTGTAGTAATAAAACCAGCATCATTCAAGTTGCCACCAGCAATACCACCCATATCACCTTTTGAACGCAACACGTTCATTTGGATTTTACCACGGTCTTTCTCATGACCATCTTTAATACGAATGGTATAATCGTTCCAAGCGTAAATTTTCTTTTGCTCTACGTTGTCAAATTGGGTCTCACCCATGTTTGCTTGTGCAGCATATTCCCATTCAGCTTCTGTTGGGAGGCGATAATCAGGAAGAAGAACACCATCTTCCATTTTTACTTTGTAACGCTTTTGGTCTTTGTTCTTTGCTTTTGAATAGTCTTTTACAGGCTTCTTGCCCTTCTTAGAAAATTCATACTGGCCTGCCAAGTAAGCTCTGGTGTTAAAGTTGGTTTCGTTCATCGCATCAGATGCCACGTTGAACTTCACAATCTTTTCACGATCCAAAATCTGCTCATTTACGCGATCCGTTCTCCACGCAGAGAAGTCAGCAGCTTGCTGCCAATTCACTCCTACAACAGGATAGTCCTTATAAGCAGGGTGGCGGTAGTAGTATTCTACAAATGGCTCGTTGTAAGCCAATTTACTTCTCCAGCAGAGAGTATCTGGCAAGTGGGTCTGATATACTTCTGGATAATCGATAAAGGTGCGTTGCAACCAATACTCATATTCCCGGTATTGGAGGTTGCTCACCTCAGTTTCATCCATATAAAAGGAGTTTACAGTCACTTTGCGTTCAACGTTGTCGTTGTTGAACATCAATTCTTTTTCTGTAGAACCCATTACAAAAGATCCACCTTCAATCAGAACCAAGCCTGGACCTGTTTCTTGACCTTTGTACTTTTGGTTGGCAAATCCACCCCATTTAGGATCATTGTAGGTCTGACCCGTTGTGCGGCTTGCCTCTTTCTTGCCACATGCGGAAACAGCGATCGCTATCGCTATTGCTGAAATACGGCCGTAGTTAACAAAGCTTTTAGTTGTCATTCGTTTTATATAACGTAGTTTGACTTATTTTATTTCGCAAATATATTGATTTTTTTCTCTAAACGTAAAAAGGTTTGGCCTAAACCAAACCTTTTTCTAAGATTTTATTTTCTAATCGCTTAGAATTCAGGACATTTTAAAGGTTTGAATGGCTTGTTGCCAGGAGGTACACACCAGTCAATCGTTGCACTAATTTCATGACTGGCAGGGATTGCGCTTCTTCCATCAGATACGGTGAAGTCATAGCTATAACCAAATTTGAAACGGTTTTTGCGGAATCCAATCAACATAATGATTGCATCCGAGTTTCTGTATTGTCCGAATGTTTGACGGAACCACAAACCGCTAACTAAGGCACCTTTGTTTGCATAAAAGCCCAAATTCAACTGTGTGAAGTTTCTCTGTTTCATGAACAACGCATTTGGTGAAATCGCCGCATCGTCAAACTTGCTCTTGGTAAGTGGAATTACAGCTCCTGTGTGGATGGTGTATCTGCGAGGCAATACCTCATCAGGGTTCTGGTAAAAGCTCCAGTTTGGCTCAATAATGTTGTGCGATGCAACGCCAATGTAAAACTTGCTCGTATACATAATCCATCCTGCATTAAAATTAGGATAGGTAATGCTCTGGCTTGGCTGTTGTTCAGCAGTTGGATTCACAAACCCTTGGGTTGGAACAATTTGATCACCAAATTTCAACTTGTTGAAATCGATGCTCTTGCTTGTAACAGACCCTTGCAAGCCAAAACGCATAAACAATCTGCCGCGGTTCAAAGGAAGCAGGTAGCTATATACACCGCTTACCGTTGTTGTGGTAAGTAATCCTGAACCTGCAATATCTGTGAATACCATGGCACCAAGTCCTCCACCAATGGATGGTATGTGTTGGTCCCAGCTTGCAGCAAAAGATCGGAATGTGCCAGGCAAACCAGGCCACTGATTTCGATAGTTTAATGCTACCCTGCCGGCTGCTCCATAATTACAAACCGCTGTGCCTGCCATTGCAGGGTTTGTGTAAACAGGTGCTGCGTAGTACTGAGATAACTCAGGATCCTGTGCATTCGCTGTTTGAGTAAAAAGTCCGGCAATTGCTAAACTGCCCAGATAAAGTATTCTTGTGCGCATAGAGTTAGGTGTTAGACAAAGTTACAAAGTTAAACGTTTCATTTGGCAAAAAAATTTTTTTCTTTCCATGAAATTTGACAAATGTCTTAAAAACCTGACACAATATTACCGGAGATTTGCAGTTAATTACACATTCGTATGCTGAAAAAACGTTTTATAAACGTCTTTGCTTGTGCCTTTAGCCTGCTGTTTAGCAGCGCTGATGCCGCGCCCGGACCTATTTCTACTGGTATCTGGGTAAAACTGCGAATACCCACAGAAGGTGTATATAAGCTGGAGTATGCGGATCTACAGGCCGCCGGATTCGATCTCAATGCCCTCAATACAGCGTCTATTCAATTGCGTGGTCACCAATGTGGAATGCTTCCAGAAACCAACGGCTTGCATGAAGGTGGCTTGCCCCAAATCCCAATTTGGGTGGAAGATGGTGGCGATGGGAAATTCAATCTGGGTGATTTTCTCCTGTTTTATGCAGGGAGTAACACTAAATGGAGCTTGAATCGCAATACAGGCTATTTTGAACATACCAAGAATTTCTACTCTGATGAAGGCTACCTCTATCTCGGTGTTGGATCTGATCCAGGGCTAAGAATTCAGACCTTACCCGAAGTTACAAGTGCGCCTACATTTACACACAATGACTACTACGCACTGAAGTTTCACGATTCCGATATTTTTAATCCCGCTGAAATGGGCAGAACATGGCTGGGAGAACGCTTGGGAAATGAAGGCCTAGAAAGAAACTTTGAGTTGGCCTTGCCCTCAGATGGCGCAGATTCTGCCTATGTAAAGGTGTCATATGCCGGGGCTATGGTAAATGAGGCCGGTTCGATTTCTATAACCGTAAATGGGAAAAAGAATTCCCAAGGTTTCTCTCCACTAAATAAGGATTTTGAAGACTTTAGAATGGCAACTTTTTCAGGAATGCATGCAGCTCCTGCAGATAAAGTTTCTGTAAAAATGGAATTGGTGAGACCCAATATCCAAAGTTTGGCATGGATGGACTTTATTGAAGTTAATCAACTGCGCCCGGCTCAAACCAATAATGGACCTGTCGTACTTCGACATCCCAGTTATTTTGTAACTACCGCTTTGGTCGAAACACGCATTGCAGGTTCTAATCCTTTCGTTTGGGAAATATCAAATGAACGGATACCCGCCGCAATCCCCGCAAAAAACGCAGGTTCTTACACCTACTTCCGAACTTTTGGCAGCAATAAAGGTAAGGCATTTGTTGCATTTTCTGTAGCCAATTGCCTCAAACCCGGAATTGTTGGTGCACTTGAAAATGCGGACATCCTTGCAGGTGACCCAGCGGATTTTATCATTATTTCACACCCCGACTTTAAAAATGCTGCTTCTGAATTGGCGGAATTTAGAAGAACCAACAATGGCCTAAAAGTGAAAGTTGTAAGTCCAGCGTCTATCTACAAAGAATACAGCTGCGGTATGCAAGATGTTGTAGCCATCAGAGATTACCTCAGAGATGAATACCAAAAAGCAGCCAGTTTAGGAGGGAAATTAAAGTATGTACTTCTCATGGGAACTACTTCCTATGATATGAAGAATCGCGTGCAAGGAAATACAAATTTCATCCCCTCGTACCACTTGAATTCGTATTACAAGTCTCAAACCTTCTGTTTGGATGACTTTTTTGCCTTTTTGGATACCATTCATGGAAATCCGGCAGATGGGAAGAGCATTATGAAGGTGGCCATAGGTAGAATTCCTTGCCGCACGCAAAGTGAAGCCAATGGTGTTGTTCAGAAATTAAAGAGATACGCATCGCCTTTGTCTTTGGGACCATGGAGAACGGAATTGGCCTTCGTTTGTGATGATGTGGATGACAAATGGGAGAGAGAATTTGTAGATGAAAGTGAGAAGTATTCCATTGAAATTGACCAGGAACACTCGGATTTGTTGATTAACAAAGTGTATGCTGATGCCTATAAACAGCAAAGCACTGGAAATACGGAAAAGTACCCTGATGTAAGCAATGCCATTAACCGATACATGAATAATGGTGTGCTGCTCTTGAATTACCAAGGACATGGTGGTGAAAAAGGATGGGCTCAGGAAGGTGTTCTTACTGTTCCCATGATCAACAATTGGGAAAATCCATACCGCATGCCTGTGCTTTTCACGGCAACTTGTGAGTTTTCTCGATTCGACAATCCACACTTACAAAGTGGGGGAGAATTGGCACTGTTAAATGCAAATGGAGGTGCCATAGCCTTGCTAACTACAACCCGTTTGGTTTATGTAAGTGGGAATTCACAGATTAACAATGACTTTTGGACACAATATGGATTTCCAGATGCTGGAGACCCTGTGCCCACCGTTGGTGAAATCTACCAACGGATGAAGAATAGACCTTCTACTACCTCTGAGGACAATAAATTTGCCTTACTTGGTGATCCTTCTATGCGCTTACAATTTCCAGAGCATGCTGTGGTCTTGGATTCTATCAATGGGAAAGATGCGCAGGCCTTTTCAGACACCATGAAAGCCTTTTCTGTGGTGCGCTTGAAAGGTCATATTGAGGCTAGAACGGGCGGTAAAATGACGGACTTTAACGGCAACCTTTGGGTGAAGTTTTTTGACAAACCCCAAACCCGATATACCTTGGATAATGACCAAAACAATATCAAAATCCCGTTCAAGGATCAAACGAGTTACATATTTAAAGGTGAAGTGTCAGTAATTGGCGGCGATTTTCAAATTGTGTTTAGTGTACCCAAAGATATTGCGTACAACGTAGCACGTGGCAAACTATACCTCTATGCCCACAATAATGTTACAGATGCAAGTGGTTCAGGTCACTTTCTTGTTGGTGGAAGTGAGTCTTCTATTTCTCCAGATGAAGCGGGCCCAGTGGTTCGTTTATTTATGAACGACACATTGTTTAGAAATGGCGGAGATATAGAATCGAATGCCATATTTCTAGCTAAAGTATATGATCCAAGCGGCATTAATGCTACAGGCGCAGGAATTGGTCGCGATATGACTGTGACACTTGATCCGGGCACAGAGGCAGAGACTTCATTTATTGTGAATGACTATTTCAGCTATGACTTAAATTCTTACCGCGGCGGCTTAGTGCAATTCCCATTAGAAGGATTGACTTTTGGAAAACATGTAATCCGTTTTAAAATTTGGGACATCCATAACAATTCTACTGAGAGAGAGATTACCTGTGTTGTGCTGGATCCCGACGCCTTCCGAATTTCTGAAAGCAAAGCCTATCCCAATCCTTTCCAAGACGGTGTTACCTTATCCTTTACGCACAATCTCGCAGGCAATGATGTAATAGCGGCCATTCGCATTTTTGATGCTCAAGGCAGACGCCTGGTGGAACGCGATCAACAATTGACGGAAATTACCTCTACTGAAAGCAGATTGCAATGGGATGGTACCATTGAAAACGGGTACACAGTAGAAAATGGAATGTACTTATTCCAAGTGGAACTAACTACTGCAGACGGCCGCAAGGCGAGTTTTAGCGGTAAAATCATTAAACAATAAGAAAGAAACCAAAACCAATAAACATGAGCAGGGAAAATTCAAAATTTAAATGCAATGTGCGGAATACGAATGGAAAGCCTATTTTTGCCACAATTCTTTACATGAAGAGATATATTGTTTTAGCAGCGATTGCAGGTACAGCAGCGTCTTCGTATGCTCAAATTTCCTCTAAGGACCTGGCGGGTCAGTTGAATACAGTTACCACTATGGTACCTTTTCTTACCATAACGCCAGACAGCCGTTCAGCAGGTATGGGAGATGTAGGTGTTGCAATGTTTTCACCAGATGCCAATAGCGTGTCTTGGAACATGGCAAACTTGGTAAATGCAGAAAAGAAAACGGGATTTTCTCTCTCTTACGCACCTTGGTTGAGAAAATTGGTAGACGATGTCGGGTTTAGTTACCTTTCTGGATATTCAAAGATGGGCCGTAATAGCGCCATCGGTGGCTCTATCCGCTATTTTTCTTTAGGCCAAATCAATTTCACAGATTGGACTGGTGAACCAACAGGCAGCTTCAATCCAAACGAATTTGCCATTGATGGTGGGTATAGCACCCGTTTCAACAGCAAGTTCTCTATGGGTGTGAATTTGAGATTCATCTACTCAAACATTGCAGGCAACAGGGTGCTCAATGGTATTACCATGAAGCCAGGATTTGCCGGTGCGGGTGATGTGAGTTTGTTGTACAAAACACAAATTAAAGGCGATGACTTCAATTTGGGTATGAATATCCAAAACATTGGCAGCAAAATGACCTATACCGACAAAGACAATCGCGATTTTATTCCAACCAATTTGAAATTGGGTGTAGGGTATAAGCATGAAATTGACCAATACAATAAAATTGGTTTGTATGCTGATGTAAACAAACTATTGGTTCCCACTAGGCCTTCATATCTGCAAAGTTTTAGAGGGGGCGATAGCAGCGTTGGCGGTGTAAAGCAAATTGACAAAGGCCGTGATCCTAATGTAGGCGTTGTTCAAGGTGTTGTGCAGTCATTTTATGATGCTCCTGGCGGGTTACGCGAAGAGCTAAACGAGTGGACTGTAGGCACAGGCGTAGAATATTGGTATATGAATCAGTTTTCAGGTCGTGCCGGTGTGTTTTATGAAAACAAATTCAAAGGAGGCCGCCAGTATGCCACTTTTGGCCTAGGCTTCAAATACCAAAAAATGGCCTTGGACCTAGCGATGTTGGTGCCATTTTTCAAAAACCATCCGCTTCAAAATCAACTGCGTTTCTCGCTGTTGTTTGATATTGGAGCCCTTTCAGACGAATAAAATTTACAGCAATCCTATAGAAAACCCCGAATCGTTTCGGGGTTTTTTTATACCTATTCATGAAAATAGGCAATCTGCACCTTAGTTTTGCAAACAATGGAAACCGCAAGGGAAAAATTGAACAGAAAACGCAATGAAGCATTGGCTGGCGGAGGTGAACAACGTATTGCTTCACAGCATGCAAAAGGCAAACTCACTGCGAGAGAAAGAATCAATTTGTTGGTAGATGAAGGGTCTTTTTGTGAAATAGGCGCTTTTGTAAAACACCGCAGTGCTGACTTTGGCATGGACAAGCAGAAAATCGCTGGCGATGGTGTTGTTACAGGTTATGGCCGTGTAAATGGCAGATTGGTATATGTGTTTTCTCAGGACTTTACTGTTTTTGGTGGGTCCTTATCTGAAACCCATGCAGAAAAAATTTGTAAAATCATGGATATGGCCCTGGAGAATGGGGCGCCAGTTATTGGCTTGAATGACAGTGGTGGTGCCAGAATTCAGGAAGGGGTGGTGTCACTGGGTGGCTACGCCGATATCTTTTATAAAAATGTAATGAGCAGTGGTGTGGTGCCACAGATTAGCGCCATTATGGGCCCTTGTGCGGGTGGTGCAGTATATTCTCCAGCACTCACGGATTTTATTTTGATGGTGGAAAATACCTCGTACATGTTTGTAACCGGTCCGAACGTAGTAAAAACTGTTACCAATGAAGATGTAAGTAGCGAAGACCTTGGTGGTGCCTCCGTTCACAGCCAGAAAAGTGGCGTTGCGCATTTTGCAGCTGCCAATGAGGTGGAGTGCATTTTACATATTAAGAAGTTGCTTTCTTACATGCCTCAAAACTGCGAGGAAGCAGCGCCTGCATTGAACTATTTCGGCGGATCTGAGACCCGTGAAGCGTTAAATAGCATCATCCCACAGAACCCCAATCAGCCGTATGATATGCGGGAGGTAATCGAGCATACGGTCGATAGTGATTCGTTTTTTGAAGTTCACAAGAACTATGCAGAGAATATCATTGTCGGTTTTGCGAGATTGGCAGGCAGAAGTATAGGGATTGTGGCCAACCAACCTGCGCATTTGGCGGGTGTATTGGATGTGCATAGCAGTCAAAAAGGGGCTCGTTTTGTTCGTTTTTGCGATGCATTCAATATCCCTTTACTCGTATTTGAAGATGTGCCAGGCTTCTTGCCCGGTACAGACCAAGAATGGAATGCAATCATTACCAATGGTGCTAAACTGTTGTATGCCTTCAGCGAAGCCACAGTGCCGCGCATTACCGTGATTACAAGAAAAGCATACGGTGGGGCTTATGACGTAATGAACTCCAAACATATTGGAGCAGACATGAATTATGCATGGCCGTCTGCAGAAATTGCTGTTATGGGAGCCAAAGGCGCTGCGGAGATTATTTTTAAAAGAGATATCGATGCTGCAGAAGATAAAGCAGAAGCCCTTAAAACGAAGGAAAAAGAGTATGGTGATATTTTCGCAAACCCATATCGCGCCGCAGAACGCGGATTTGTAGATGAAGTAATTTATCCTGAAGAAACCCGTGATCGCTTGATCAAAGCCTTTGCTATGTTAGAGAATAAGGTGCGGAATTTGCCTCGCAAAAAGCACGGAAATATTCCCCTGTAAAGGTTTGGTATAACACTTGTACTCTTGTATGGCAAGAGGAGATTGAAACTATGAAAAGGATGATTGTATTGGCGGTATTTACTGCCGCTTTAAGCGCACGAGCAGCAGAGCCCGTGAAGCCCTTCAAAACCAAAGAATGGGATAACGATTTGTACGGCTTCGTACCTGGAAAATTCTATTTTCAAGCGGGTTTGGGTGCTATTAACTTTAATGCCGCGGCTGCCAATAGATTGAAAAATGAAATCGCGCCCAATTGGAAAGCCGTTACGATTGATGGAAAACCCATTTGGTTTGCCAAAGGAGAATACGCTGTAAGCAGACATTCCGGATTGGGGTTGACTTTTGCGCACAGCGGATTTGATATCAATGCATCTTTGGATAGCTTGACCAAATTCAATATCCCTGTTTCTGGAACCTTGAGTTATAGAAGCTGGAGCTTGCTTGCCCGATACAATTTTCACGTATTTCCAGAAAAACGTTTCGATTTATACGGTGGCGTAGGGCTGGGATATAGAGCAAATAACTTTAAACTCACCGACAATGATCCTGATTTTTCTTGGTGGAATTTCCCAATTGACTTGAATGTAATAAAGAAGGTAATCCCTGCAAACCTAACCTCAGTAAGCTTTCCCACCTTTGGGGCTGACTTTACAGTAGGCATGCGTTATCATGTTTTGCCACCCCTAGCGGTGTATGCAGAATTTGGCACCGCCAAAAGTATTGCACAAGGTGGGGTAGTAGTTCGGTTCTAATTTTAAAGGAAAATGGAACTTTTTTGCTGAAAAAATTAAAAATTCATAAGAATTCATGAAAAAAACGGCCTTTTGTGCCGTTTTTTTCATTTTCTTTGCCCCCCACCAAATTAACATTTATGGATCTTAAAGAAATACAAGCATTGATCAAATTCGTATCGGTGAATGCTGTGGATGAAGTTGAAATTAACCGTAAGGACTTTAAACTTCTCATTAAGAAAAACCCTGCTCAAATTGTCAATGCAGTTGTTTCAGCGCCTCAACAAGTAATTGCAAGTTCTGCAGCACCTGCGGCTCCTGCTGCGCCTGTTGCCGCCTCCCCTGCAGCTCCTGCTGCGCCTGCTGCAGAAGCAAAAGCAGACAACCTCATTACAATTAAGTCTCCAATGGTAGGTACCTTCTACCGCATGCCAAACCCTGATTCACCTGTATTTGTAAATGTAGGTGATGAAGTAAAGCCTGGTAAAGTAGTTTGTATTATTGAGGCGATGAAGCTGTTCAACGAGATCGAAAGCGAAGTGAGTGGCAGAATTGTGAAAATACTGGTAGAAAATGCAAGTCCGGTTGAGTATGACCAACCGCTTTTCTTGGTTGAACCAGCATAATACGATTCCAAATCAACTTTAGTATGTTTAAAAAAATCCTAATCGCCAACAGAGGCGAGATTGCGCTGCGCATCATACGCACATGCAAAGAAATGGGCATCAAAACAGTGGCAGTGTATTCTACCGCGGATGCCACCAGCTTGCACGTTCGCTTTGCAGATGAGGCAGTTTGTATAGGTCCTCCTCAAAGTAAGGATAGCTATCTCAATATGGCTAGAATTCTTGCTGCTGCTGAAGTTACCAATGCGGATGCCATACATCCTGGTTATGGATTTTTGAGTGAAAACTCTAAGTTCAGCGCCTTGTGCCGCGATCATGGAATTAAATTTATTGGTGCTACTCCCGAACAAATCGATTCTATGGGAGATAAGAGCAACGCTAAAGATACCATGAAGAAGGCCGGTGTTCCAATTATTCCAGGTTCTGATGGCTTGTTGGATGGCTTGGCTCAGGCAAAGAAAGTTGCCAAAACTATTGGTTACCCTGTCATTATTAAGGCTACTGCCGGTGGTGGTGGTCGAGGTATGAGAATTATTTGGAACGAGGAGGAACTCGAACCGATGATGAGCAGTGCCAAGCAAGAGGCTGGTGCCGCTTTCGGTAATGACGGCCTTTACATGGAAAAGTACATTGAAGAGCCACGTCATATCGAAATTCAGATTGCAGGCGACCAATATGGTAAAGTGTGCCATTTGAGTGAAAGAGATTGTTCTATTCAACGCAGACACCAAAAACTGCTTGAGGAAAGTCCAAGTCCATTTATGACGCCTGAATTGCGTGAGAAAATGGGCAATGCAGCTAAAGCTGCAGCGGAAATTATCAAATATGAAGGTGTCGGTACCGTAGAATTCTTGGTAGACAAGCATAGAAATTTCTACTTCATGGAAATGAATACACGTATTCAAGTGGAACACCCAGTTACAGAAGAAGTAATTAATTATGATCTTGTAAAAGAACAAATCTTAATTGCAGCCGGTGTGCCCATTTCTGGTAAAGATTATTACCCAATTAAGCACGCTATTGAGTGCCGCGTGAATGCAGAGGATATCTATAATAACTTCAGACCTTGTCCCGGTAAAATCACCGTGCTTCACAAGCCAGGAGGACACGGTACACGTGTGGATTCTCATATCTATGCAGGGTATACCATTCCTCCTTACTACGATAGCATGATTGCCAAACTGATTGTAAGCGCGCAAACCCGCGAAGAAGCCATTGTTAAAATGCAACGTGCCTTGTCTGAATTTGTAATTGAAGGTGTGAAAACCACCATTCCTTTGCATCAACAGCTCATGAAGAATGAAGATTTTCAAAATGGCAATTTCACAACTGCCTTTATGAATGACTTCGTCATTGAGTGATTTGAAAAATAATTCTATAAAAAAGGGTCGCATCGCGACCCTTTTTTATTTTATTACCACTCCATCGGCTCGAAATACAAGCCTGATTTCAGGTTCTGTTATTGCCATTTGTTCTTTTTCACTCTTGCCATCATCTTTGGCATATTCTCTAAGTTGCGCTGCCGTAGTAGTGTCGTACGCAAATTCACCATATGACACTGCTGACTTCCCAGAAACGGTTTTGGGTATGGTGAATTTATGGTCAAAATCAACCATTACATCGCCTTCCGCAGCTTTGTAGTTAAACCAGCATCCCTCACTTTGGCACACAGCAGAAATACTACCACTGACTACCAAAGCGCCAGTTTTACCCGCCTTGAAATCCGTAATAGCCTTATCTACTGAAGTTGGAGTTCCTGCTTCGAATGTTTTGCCGTATTTCCCACCCGAATTGCAAGCAAAAAGGGCTGAAATGATGATACCTGAGATGACAACTTGAAATTTCATGCTTCAAATGTCGGTATTTTTAAGGGAGTTTTTTGTTGTATTTAAGGTTGTTAAAATAGCTTTCGGTGTACCGGGTGTGTTGCCTTAAAATAGCTGCTAAGGTGGTGTCTTGTTTTGGGTTTTCTGTATTCACCCCAACAGTGTAGGTATGGGTTTCCCCAAATCGATTCAAAATGGCATAGGATTGTTGGTTTATTATGCCAAACCACGCATCAGAGCAAAAGGTAGCATACAGTCGAGCATGGGTGAGGAGATTGATGCCAAAGGCATGGGTTTGGGTATCTTGAATGCCAAGTAAAGCCAATAAGGTAGGTTTGATGTCTTCTTGTTGCGCAAATCCGGGATGGGGCTTCTCTTTAGAAAGCATGGCGGGGGCATAGAGTAAAAACGGGACTTGGTGCAATGAAAGGGGCAATGGATAGTCGTTGGTTTCTTGGTGCATTCCATGGTCCCCGAGTATAATAAATAGGGTGTTTTTAAAATAGGGTTTCTTCGAAATGGTTTTGAAAAAAGCCCTTAAACTGGCATCGGCGTAGTTTGCAGCGCGATCTGCAATGTTTTTGGAATACCCGAGTTTGAATTCTTTAGGGATAAGCCATGGAACATGGTTGGAGATAGTGAGTGTGCTAAAGAAGAAGGGTTTTTTCTTTTGTGCAATTTGGTCTAACAGCTGGGCTGCGAATTGAAAGTTTTTGCCATCATCGGTGCCCCAAACACCAGGGTTTTTTAAGCTATCCGGCATACATGAAACATCTGTGATGGCATCGTAATGGTGCCTCCAAAAAAATCCAGACATGTGGTCAAAGCTTCTACTATGAGGTATATGAAACGCATTGTAATAGCCATGGCGTTTGAGCACGTCTGAGATGCCCTCAATTTTAGCCTGTTGCAACCAACGTAACATATGTCTGCCTTGACTTGAAGGGGCGCCAAAGTGCGAAGAGAATATGCCGTTATAGGTGTGTTCTCCAGCGGAATAGAATTGAGGGAAGTATATGCCTTCTTGACTTAATGAATCAAAAAAAGGAGAATAAGGCAGCTGATGCGCGGAAAAACTCTCCATAAATATCAGGACCACATTGGCATTCTTAAGAACAGTCTGACTGTCGGTTTGCTTTTCTGCAAATTGCGCTGCCCAAGCTGCATAGTAAGCGGTGTACTCCTTTTCAGACATGGGTTCGAATGCATCAGCATCTGAAGTAATGTTGCGGGTAAGATGAAAGATGGGGTTCAGCGCAACTTGATTGAAAAAGGTATTTTGCCCCCAATTTACATCCTCAGCTTTTAAACTATGCTGGAGTCCGCCTCGTGCACCGAGTGCCAATAGGATGAGGCCAATCCAATGGTGTTTTGTGAGTTTGCCTTCTGCACCACCCCGTTTTCGATACATAAACACATACACAATACCGTAAACGGTAATAAACAAAACAACCGCGAAGAATAGCTGCTTAAACAAATTGTCTTCCCAGAGCATTCCGCCCACTTCTGTGGCATTGTCAGACCAGTTTAAAATGGAAAGACCAATGGGGGCATAGTAGTATTTGTAGTTGCCAATATTGGCTACCGCAGTTAGGGTCATAAATACTGCGCCTAAAAGCAACCAAATATGTTCAAATACAGCAAAAGCTGTAAGCAGCATTTTGCGTGAAGTAAAATGGGTAAGGATATGCAATGCGTATACGGGTAAAAGCCAATAGCAAACAACAGCAATATCAAATCGCAAACCTGTGAGCAAGGCTTCTGCCGGCGCCGCCTTAATTAATTCATGGTTGTTGAGTTCAAAAAAAGCAAAACGGTATACCGTGAACATCAAAAGTAGAAGCACACCGCAGTAGAAATAAAATCCTGTTTTTCTCAAGACAGGCAAAAGTAATTCAATTTGGATTAACGCAGAATTCCTGCATTTCGATCCCATGCATATAACATGTACCCTTGTCGCTGTTGAATGAACTTTTCCAATTCAGGTTGCCAGCTATTTCTGATGGCATCTGCCGTCATTCCGCTGA
The DNA here is from genome assembly GCA_040376005.1 of Flavobacteriales bacterium. Lineage (GTDB taxonomy): Bacteria > Bacteroidota > Bacteroidia > NS11-12g > UBA955 > JAGXTF01. Next base: position 5,031 of record JBEIRK010000001.1, on the reverse strand, counting down.
GCAATTGTTGCCGCAATTGGGTGCCTCCGGAAAGTTTATCAAAAAAGGGATTGAACATCTTTGCAGGGTCCGCGTGTTGGTTTACAAGCAGTTCAAGCCATTCGATATACAGTTTTCTATAGTCTTGCAGATAGTTATGTGCGAAGTCTTTAATGAAAAAGCCACGACAAGTATCATTGAGATAAGGAGGATTAATGGTTTTTCCTGGGATGTGTTTTGGCACAAATACATAACTGCCAGCTTTAAGCCAAGGTGCACCAAAGCATTCAAAGGGATGCGGGGTTCCTCTTCCCACGCTAATATCGATGCCTTCGAAAAGCCCCATAGTAGGATAGGCAATAATGGCATCTTGGCTGGCAAGGTTTGGTGAGGGTGCTATAGGCAAAACATAGGCCGTGTTATGGTCCCAGTTTTTGATTTTTATAATCCGAAGATTGCAGGTTTTTCCTGCGCCTAACCAGCCTTTTCCATTGATCATACCCGCCAATTCGCCTAGGGTCATTCCATGCACTAGGGGTATGGGGTGCTGACCTACATCACTGCGAAAGTTCGTGTCTAAGGTAGGACCATCCACATAGTATCCATTGGGATTGGGCCTGTCCAAAACCAATACTTCTATGTTCAGTTCTGCACAGCGCTGCATCATAAAATGAAGGGTGGTAAGGTGGGTGTAAAATCGCACACCTACATCTTGCAGGTCGAAAACAACAATTTGCAAGCCGCTTAAGTCTTGAACAGAAGGTTTTCTTCTGGGTCCGTAGAGTGAAATAACCGGAAGCCCTGTTTTAGGATCTTTCTCGTCATGCACGTCTTCTCCATTGGCTGCATTGCCTCTGAAGCCATGTTCAGGACCAAAAACCTTTTGAATTTGTATGCCGGAGGCCAGCATGGAATCAACCAAATGTGTGCTTCCTATTGTAGATGTTGGGTTTGCGACAACCGCAATTTTTTTTCCTTTCAAATAATCAAAATAGAGCTCTGTGCGCCATGCCCCGGGCATTACTTCTGGATTTTGTGCCTGAATATGTGAGATTGTACTGAATAGTGTCAGTATGAATAGGGGGAACACCTTAAATTTGAAGCTCATTTTGAATTGGCCGTTTTTTATAGCCCGGCACTTGAGTGCAAAACAACAAAAATCGTTCTCAAAAACGATCATGCGTCTTGCAATTGTTTCAGTTGGCTTGAGTACAGCGGTCATGATTGTAGCCCTGGCAACGGTTTCAGGCTTCCAAAATGGTATCAGAGAAAAAATTACAAGTGCCCATGGAGACATCATAATTGATGATATTTCCAACGTGGAAGGCGCTGTACCCATCCCGGTGGAGCAAAGTTTTGAAAAATTCACACTGACACTTCAGCAAATTCAAGGGGTAAAAAGCATTCATCCTTGCCTTTTGCGTCCATTTATTGGCAAAGGGAAGGAGGAAATTGATGGTATGGTAGCCAAAGGGGTGGATCCCAATTATGATTTTACATTCTACAGGCTGAATTTGGTTCAAGGCAAGATTCCGGATTTTGCGGCTGACAGCAACCAAGTATTGGTATCTTCTACTACGGCGGCCCGTTTGGGTTTGAAATTGGGGGATCACTTCAAAGGGCTTTTCTTTAAAACCGATGCAGAGGGGAACCAATCGATAAAAGCGATGAATCCAACCATATGCGGAATTTTTAATAGTGGTTTGGATGAGTTTGATAAAACATTTGTGCTTACCTCTCGGCCTGTGCTGCGCAGAATGACCGATCCAGGGTATTCTTTTTCTCAATGGGAGGTAAAACTCAATCGATCTGAAGAATCTGAGAAAATTGCTTACCAAGCAGTTCAGCAGCTGCCGGTGGGGCGTTTTAATGTAAATACATCTCGGAAGTACAATCGCCAAATCTTCGATTGGCTTGGGTTATTGGATACCAATGTGATTATCATTCTGTTTTTAATGATCTTGGTAGCGTGTATTAATATGTCGACTACCTTGCTCATCCTAATTACGGAAAGAACCCATATGGTAGGCACTTTAAAGGCCCTAGGGGCAAAGAATGGGTCCGTAGCATGGATATTCCTATACCAGGCATTAATTATATCAGCAGGGGGGCTATTGTTGGGGAATTTCATAGGGTTGGGCTTTTGTTGGTTGCAGGATAAATACCATTTGATAAAACTGAATCAGGAGACCTACTATGTAGATCATGTATTGATTGATATTGAACCCTGGCATTTGCCCGTAGTAAATCTTGGAACCTTATTCATTTGCCTGCTCGTGCTGTTTATTCCTTCGATGCTAATAAACAGAATGACACCTGTGAAGAGTATGAAATTCGAATAGGGGATACCGCTTTATCCCATAAATACCTTGCGGTTATTGCAAAAAAAAGGGAGAACGAATCTCCCTTTTTACATTTTTTATGGATCGATTACACGTCGATCTTAGCATATTTCGCATGCGTTTCGATAAATTCTCTGCGCGGTGGAACGTCGTCACCCATGAGCATGCTAAAGATTCTGTCGGCTTCAGCAGCGCTGTCTAGGGTTACGCGTTTTAGCGTTCTGCGGGCAGGATCCATGGTGGTTTCCCACAGCTGTTCAGCATTCATTTCACCCAAACCTTTGTAACGCTGCACGTGCACTGAATCTTCTTTTCCTTCGCCTGCCAATTCTTTGATTTTGGCATCGCGTTCGGTATCATTCCAGCAATAGCCTTGTTTATTCCCTTTTTTCACAAGGTATAATGGCGGTGTAGCAATGTACAAATAGCCATTTTCTACCAAGCGTTTCATATAGCGGAAGAATAGAGTAAGAATCAAGGTACGAATGTGGCTACCATCCACGTCCGCATCCGTCATGATCACAACTTTGTGATAACGCAAATTGTCTAGGATAAGCTCTTTATCACCGTCTTCATTGGTGCCAATGTGCACACCCAATGCGGTAAACATGTTGCGCACCTCTTCATTGTCGTAGATCTTATGTTCCAGTGCTTTTTCAACGTTCAATATTTTACCACGAAGTGGCAAAATAGCTTGAAACTCTCTGTCGCGGCCTTGTTTTGCGGTTCCACCTGCAGAATCTCCTTCGACAAGGAAAATCTCACAAACAGATGGATCGGTTTTAGAGCAATCACTAAGTTTACCAGGCAAACCCATGCCACTCATGGCACCTTTGCGTTGTACCATTTCACGGGCTTTTCTTGCTGCAGCTCTTGCTTGGGCAGCAAGTACTACTTTATCGACAATGGCTTTAGCTTCTTTTGGATTTTCCTGTAGGTAATTCTCAAGCATGGCGCCTACAGTAGAATCCACGGCACCCATTACTTCATTGTTCCCCAATTTGGTTTTGGTTTGACCCTCAAACTGAGGCTCCTGAACTTTTACACTGATAACACCCGTAAGACCTTCGCGGAAGTCATCACCACTGATTTCAACCTTAACTTTTTCCAGTAATTTTTGCTTTTCAGCATAAGATTTCAAGGTTCTGGTTAGGGCGCGTCGGAAACCAGCTACGTGCGTTCCGCCTTCAATAGTATTGATGTTGTTTACATAACTGTGTAGGTTTTCGCTATACCCAGTGTTGTATTGAAATGCAATTTCCACAGGAACACCGAATTTGTCGCTTTCTGCATAAACAGGCTCTGCGATTAGGGTTTCTCTTGTGCCATCGATAAATCGAACAAACTCTTTCAGGCCACCTTGGCTATGGAAGGTTTCCTTGCGGTAATTTCCTTCTTCGTCTTTTTCTCTTTCATCGATGAGGTGTATGGTAATTCCTTTGTTCAGGTATGACAACTCGCGAACACGGTTTTGAAGTGTTTCGTAGTTGTATTCTGAAACTTGGAAAATGCTATCGTCTGGGGTGAAGGTAACTTCCGTGCCGGTGATGTCTGAATCTCCAGTAACCTTAACGGTATACAAAGGCTTGCCTGCAGAGTATTCTTGTTCGAATATTTTGCCTTCGCGGAAAACACGCACATGCAACAGTTTGCTCAATGCATTTACACAACTTACACCCACACCGTGCAAACCACCCGATACTTTGTAGGTGTCTTTATCAAATTTACCACCTGCGTGCAACACGGTCATTACTACTTCTAGTGCTGAACGGTTTTCTTTGGTGTGCATGCCGGTAGGGATTCCACGACCATCATCAATTACCCGAATAGAGTTGCCAGGAAGGATGGTTACGGTAATATTTTTACAATAGCCAGCAAGGGCTTCGTCAATGCTGTTATCGACTACTTCATAAACCAAGTGGTGTAGACCTTTGGATCCAATATCACCTATGTACATAGCAGGGCGCTTGCGCACCGCCTCTAAGCCTTCGAGCACCTGTATATTGTCTGCTCCATAATTCCCTGAATTGCTCATTCTGTTCTTACAAAAATTTAAGTGGTAAAAATACTGCCAATTCAGGCCTGATGCGGATAAAGATGTTCTTGTTTATCCACAATTTATAACAAAGACAAAAGCGCATTTCAGCCCCTCGAAGGGTGCTTTATTGCGCCTAGATTAAATGGCAATTCTGAATAGTTGTCCTAACGTAAACAAGTAGTCTATTTTGGTCTGTTGCAGCTTAAGGCCGTATTGTATTTGTTTCAGCTCGCTGTCGATAAACCGCATTTGGCGTGTATTAATTTGAAACACATTGCTCTCTCCAGCTTGAAAACGTTCAATTTCCGCTTGGAACAAGGTGAAGTAGCCTTGTGTAAGGTTTTGATATTGAATGTAGTTCTGGGCGTATATATCAAGTTGCTCAGACAAAGCGCCGGTTTTTAGATAGAGTTCCCGACTTTTTTGTTGGGTTTTGAGTGAAACAGATTCCTGATTGTACAGCGCTTTCTGATATTCTCCGCGTTCCTTACGAAGGAATAAAGAGGTACTAAAGCTTAAGCCAAATTTGTTGTCATTTGCTTCTTGAAAGCCTGTAAAGCCTTTGCTCAAGGGTTGGTATTTGAGGTCCAGACTTGGCAGAATTTCTTGCTTTTTCAGCCGTGTTTCATAAGCACTTACATCCACATCAATAAGCATTGCCTGCACCATAGG
>JBEIRK010000005.1:0-48814 GCA_040376005.1 Flavobacteriales bacterium | reverse complement strand
ATGGTTTCGCCTTCATCCGTTTTTTTTCTGCATGAAGCCATGAGACTGAGAATCGCTAATGAAGCGAATACAAGTGTTGTTTTAAGTGAAATTTTCTCTTTCATATGTTTGATGTTAATCTGTGTGTTCTTGATGGTGGTGGAAATTATAGATGAGTCTGAAATTGATATTTCTTCCGGGCATATCTGCGAAGTATCTAAATCGATCGAGATAGTTTCGGTAGGCTACATTCCCGATATTCTGTGCATCTACCGAAATGCTCAACCGTTGCTTTCGTCCTAAGTTTTCCAGTTGTATGCCCATGTCTACCTTGGTGTAGGCATTGGGTGGGGGCAAATAATCGGTTCCCTCGGTATATAAAACTTGCTTGAATTGGCGCCTGAAATCAGCATAGAGATTGAGGTTTTTATGGTGATAACGGAGGCCTGATTGGAAAAATGCAGGAGGTATAAAAGCAGGGAAGGTGGTATTCTCTAGGTTTCGCGCATAGGTAATTCCCGCTTGATTGCGTATTTCTATGGATTTGATAATGTGGAAATTGAAATTGACATCCATACCTGTGTACAGGGCAATGAATTGCCGATATTCATAGGCGGGGAATGCGCCGCGAACGGTTAATACAGGCTGTGCGTAAGGGCTTAGATTGATGAAGTTCCGAATGTAATGGGCATATCCTCGCACATAGAATTGGCTGGATTTTCGGCTCATTTCATACTGCGTTTCAAGTTTGTAATTGACTTCACTGCGCAGTTCGGCATTGCCTTTTTCAAATGAGGCTGCACTGTGGTGCACGCCTTCACTATAGAGCTCATTGAACCAAGGCGATCGCCAAAGACGTTGCAAACTCACAGCATATTTGCCGGTTCGAAGCAATTTACTCATGGTACTACTTGCCGCTATGTTGCCAAAGAATCGGGTGTTGTCGTGTTGAATTCCTGCTTTTACCCATTGTGCATACATGATTTTGGCATCGCCACGTAGGGCATTTTCCCAAATAAATCCATGGATTTGTTTGCGATGCAAGGCGTAAATCCCAGAAGAATTTGCTATGAAATCTGGTAGAAAAAAGTAACCCGCATATCGGTGTGCCCAAAAACTACTGCTCCAACCCCATTGTATATGCTTGTGTCTGAGAAATGATGTGTTGGCATCGTTCCTGATGTCGGCATTGAAAAGGTATAAGTCCAATTGCGGGAAGGTGAGTTTTCTGCTTCGATGAAGGTCATACTCACTGCGGTGGTTTGCTTGTACTGAGACCAAAAATCTGCTGTTGGTAGTGCTAATCTCGTATTGTCCTTGTAGGTGAGAGCTCTGTTGCTTGGGTGCTTGGATGGCATATGAAAAGGCACCTGTTCCATACAAGGGTTGTGTTCTGGATATGGCGTGTAACAAATCGGTTACATTGCCAATTCGGGAACCTGAAAATATGCCGCCTTCAAAATGGTAGTAGGATAGGTTCCAACGGTCTACTTTGTGCTTATAGGTCTTTTCTAAGCCAAGGTTTAAGCCAATATCGAACAATCCTGTGTTCTGCAACACATAGCCAGGACTTGAGTTGTCGCCACCTCTCCGCGAACTCATATTGGCATACCATTGATGGTTCTGCTGCCAAGGATGTGCCGCGATTTTTGAAAACAAGGCAATCTGTCTGTTGTTCGTGGAATATGCGCTTCCGCTGTGAATATTGAATTCACCGGGGTGGGCATCGGGTTTGCTGTTTAGTTCAACAATTCCCGCGTAGGCATCATGGGCTTTTCTCAATACCGCTGTCCCTTGGTGTATTGAAATGTGATTGTAGCTCAATGGGTCGGCTTCGGTTCCGTGTTCTGCGCCCCATTGCTGTCCCTCTTGTCGCACCCCATTGATAAATATGGGCACCCGCTGCCCAGAGAAGCCGTCGAGCATGGGTTTGGAAATGGCATTGCCTGTTTGAAGCGACTGCACACCCGGAAGTGCGCCCAAAAGATCTGTTAGACTTTTTCCTGTTTGTTTAAGAATATCCAATTCAGTGATGCTTTGTTGATTGGATTTACCCGTAACATGGGCCGCTTCGATTGTTACCGCTTTTCTAGAGACATACAAGGTGAATTGGGTGTCCTGCCAAATTTCCATAAAGTGATGTATATGGATTTTCGGGACTATATCAAATTCGAGCAAAACCTGCGCTGGACAAATGCGCTTAAACTCAAAATAGCCAGAGGCATTGGTTTGTGTTTTTAGGTGCAGGGCCTCAATGAAAATTTCGGCATCTGCTATCCCTACGCTGTCTTCAGCATAGCGCAAATAGCCTCCTAGCCGCAAATTACATGTATTTTGCGAGGAAGCACTGCTCCAAAGCAGCACCGCAATAAGTATCGATATTGTGTGTTTCATTTCCCATGTGGCAGGCTATAGGGAAGGCATGCCAGCTTCCTGCAGTTTAAATTAAACTACAGGAGGTGCCTTGTTTAGGCACAGTGCGGGAGGCAAGGCAATGGCATCGTGAATTGCCAATTCCCGCTTGGGAAAGGTAAAGCTTGTAGATTGGGGAACCTGAGTTCTTGACTGCTCAATGGCAGGTGGAAATTCAAAATCGCAGACATAACAAGTCTCGTGCAATTCTGAGGATTCAGCTACTGCACTTGCAATGTCTTCATGCTCACAGCTATGCCATAGGTTTACAGGTATTGCAGTCCAAATAATGAGGAGTGCAAATAGAAATCGGCAATATGTGAGCAAGCCAGAAATCAAGGCATTTCTTGCAGCTGATTGGTCATTTCGCGAAGCTCGTCGCGATTGTATGTGTTTTCACTCTTCAAACACAAATTGAGCATGTACAAAAGATTGTCATCACTAGTAGCATTTTCATCTTCTTCCAACAAGTAGTTCAACGCAAATGTTTCGTTTGATTCCAAATGTTGCCATGCCAAACGCAGCGCGCGTGTGACCAATGGGTCGTTTTCTTTAAGTGCGAATTCGCGAATTTTCTGAATTGCAGGAATGTTGGCCTCTGGCTGGATTCCGTTTTTTTCAATGGTGGCAATCAGTTTCTCGAGTAATTCGTTGGCTTCTTTAGTATGCATATCTATTGAGGTTGCAAAGATATACAGGATTCTGATATTATTTCGATTGAAAACGTTCGCGCCAGTTAAATCCTCGACGATCGTTTTGCATAACCAGCCAAACACCAAATAAAATCATGAGACTGAACATGACTTTTGAGAAGGTTAAGTTGTCGGTTTGGAGTACCAAAGCAATTATGGTTGCAAGAATGGGCTGTAAATAAATATAGATACCTACCAAGGTAGGACTGGCATGTTTTACACCAAATGAATTGAGCAAGTATACCAAGAAACTGGTGATGAGCAGGGTATAGGTGATTTTTAACCAAATATCTTGTGGTATTGCCTGAAAGTCGGTGTGGAATAGGCTGTTTGCTCCCAGCGGCGCAATGATGAGTATGCCGATGGTAAATGTGATGCGATTTACGGTGATGGGATGGTACTTGTGCAATAGTTTTTTTACAAGCACCAAATACGCGGCGTAGAATGCTGCATTCACAGCTACCCAAATATCACCTACAATGGTAGACCCAGAGAAGGAAGCCCCTTTTTCAGCCATTAATAAACCTGCACCGGCGGTGCCAATACAAAGTCCAAGTATGGTCTCAAGGCTGGGTGTTTTCTTGAACTTGATGTGGTCAAATATGGCTACAAATAGCGGAGTAACCATCATGAGCACTGCTCCGTTGATGGGTTTGGTGATACTCAAGCCCTTGAAAAACATGAACATATTGGCTGCAGTGCCGAAAAAGGCACAAACTACAAATAGCCAAAAGTCTTGCTTTAAATCCACCTTTTCGCGCTTGAAGAACAATGCGGTAAGATTAAAAAGCAAGGCGGCGGTGACAATCCGAAGCCACACAAATCCTTCGGGGAGTATGTAGGTAGGCATGATTTGGCCAGCCCAGCTAAACAACACGGCATAGAACAGGCTTACCATAAATAACGAGAGGTGGACCCTGCTATTTCTCATTTCCAACCCTTTCGGCGTTTGATATTCTCATACGCTTTCTGCACCCTAACAAACTTCTCTTCCGCCGCTTTTTTCTCATCTTCTCCCAGTCCTTGTAGTTTATCGGGATGGAAGCGCATGGCCATTTTACGGTACGCTTTTTTTACCTCCTCTTCCGTAGCGGTAGTTGCTACATCCAATATGGTAAAGTCGGAATCAGGAGAATGTACAAACATGGCCCTAAGTGACATGAAATCCGGAGTTGTAATTCCAATATGTACCCCAATGGTGTTGAGTAATTGCATTTCCTCAGGACTAATATTTCCATCCGCGCGGGAAATTCGAAACAACACATGCAATAGCTCTAGACGCTGGCTGTATGCCATTCGCAGTCGTATTTGTCTGCATACGGAAATGACATCGTGCTTTTGTTTGATGAGTTCACGCAACATGAGCAGCATTTGCTTTGCTTTCACTTCACCATACGTTCTCACAAGCATGCGTTTCACCAAATCAAGTTCACTTTTCATTGTCACACCATCTGCATTCATGATTGTAGCTATTAATATAAGGAGTGACATAGAAAAGTCACTGCCTGTTCCAGTTGGATTGGAGTTGCCTCTGGGGTCTATAGTCTCGGATGCAGCACTGCCGTCTTTGGATATGTAGTCGATGTACATGCCCAGGAGAAATCCAACGATTCCGCCCAATGGACCACTGGCTATGAATCCAATTAATGCGCCGAAGAGAGCAATTTGAATTTTCAAAACAGAAGGTCGCTAAATTTAGGAGGCAGTGAGTTGGGACAACGTTTTCAGATTTTTATGCAGGATGGCATCTTGCAGCAGCCAAATTTCCTTCTCGTCTCCGCTAGCGCCCCAGAATGTTTCTGTTTCATACACTTTGAGTTCACCAATTTTGGTTTCTGGACTGTAGGATTCCATGGAGATTTTTCTGCGGTATAGCTTTAAATGCTGTGTTTTCCCGTTTTGCAATACAGCCTTACACTCAAAAAACGGCACTCCGCTTAAGATAGTGTCACGCTGTGGGGTATTGTTAATGCCAGCAGGAGGTCCTCCCTCGCGGGTAATGGACACAAACATATCTAAATAGGCGAGGAGTCTGTTTCGACTTGAGGTGAGTATATTGCCTTTGGAAGACGTAAGGGTAAGTTCTTCCCCATTTTGTTGGATGGTAAAGCTTTCGTTCGGGTTTTCATTCCAAAGCACCTGAAGGCTTCGAATCTGACTTGCGGGTGCTTCAAAGATGACGGGGCTTCTCCAGTTTTGGATGTCTGTATTGAAAAAAGGTGTTAAGTAACCATCATGGCCTGTGATTTGAGTAATGCAGGGGCGGTCGTGCTTGGGTAAATACATATAAGTGCCAAGATCGTCTGCGGTGCGGCCGCCAGCGTAGAACTCGAGGACCAATTCGTTTCCTTCATAGAATTGGGCTTTGGTAGCATTGAGGGCGAGGTCGCGATTTACATTATCGAGGCTGGCGTCATTTACAGGGTTTTTGATTTCAATTTTAGCCATCACATAATAGAGGAGATCTCTCAGGCTGCTGGTATCGGCTTTAAACTTCTTTTTCCCGTTATCCACCCACCAATTGCCATCGGCTTCTTTGGTAAAGGTAAGATAGCCGAGGTTTTTGTTATTGGAGCTATAGTGGATTTTGGTAATGGCAGCTGGTTTTTTCAGGGCAAAGTCAAAGGAGCCGGTTTCTGCGGTTCGGTTGAGGTTCTTTTTGAACAAAAAGAAAGCGGCTGTAGCTGCAATTAGTAGCGACAAAGTGATAAGGATTCGCTTCATTGTGGGGCAAAGTTACTGAGAGGATAACGAATACCTGATAAAAAATCTTTGAAATGACATGAATGAAACGGAAGGGAAGCTTGTGATAGGGCGGTTTTGAAGAACTTAATAGAAAAAAAATCAGAAAGCATTTGAATACTCAGAGAAAACTACTATTTTTGCAGTCCTTTTTTGAGAGGTGGTCCGCCACCTTGCGTTCTTAGTAAGTATAACAAACAAATTTTAGCGCCGCCTTAGCTCAGCTGGTAGAGCAACTGACTTGTAATCAGTAGGTCGTTGGTTCGATCCCGACAGGCGGCTCAAAACAACCGAGTGCTAGAAATGGGGAAATACCAGAGTGGCCAAATGGGGCAGACTGTAAATCTGCTGGTTTTTACCTTCGGAGGTTCGAATCCTTCTTTCCCCACCAGCCGGTTGACCGGAGCAGACAATGCGATGCGGGCCCGCTTCCAGGGAAAGCAGAGCAGGACGCTGTAAAGATGCGGGAGTAGCTCAGTTGGTAGAGCGACAGCCTTCCAAGCTGTAGGTCGCGGGTTCGAGCCTCGTCTCCCGCTCTAACGTGGTTTACGGGCCACAAAAGCTCCGATGGCAGGTCCTTCGGAATCAAGCCGATGTAGCTCAGGGGTAGAGCACTTCCTTGGTAAGGAAGAGGTCATGGGTTCAAATCCCATCATTGGCTCAAAAATAGTTAAGTAAAAAAAACTAAAAAAACACAATATACAAACACTATGGCAAAAGAAACCTTTGACCGTTCCAAACCGCACGTAAACATTGGTACCATTGGTCACGTTGACCACGGAAAAACCACTTTGACTGCGGCTATCACTACTGTTCTGGCTAACGCCGGTCTATCTGAAAAGAGATCATTTGATTCAATTGACTCTGCCCCAGAAGAAAAAGAACGTGGTATTACAATTAACACTGCGCACGTAGAATATCAAACTGCGAACCGCCACTATGCACACGTTGACTGTCCAGGTCACGCTGACTATGTAAAGAACATGGTAACAGGTGCTGCACAGATGGATGGTGCGATCTTGGTAGTTGCTTCTACTGACGGACCAATGCCACAGACCCGTGAGCACATTCTGCTTGCACGTCAGGTTGGTGTTCCACGTCTTGTTGTTTTCATGAACAAAGTAGACATGGTAGACGACGAAGAACTTTTGGATCTCGTTGAACTTGAGATTCGTGATTTGTTGAAATTCTATGAATTCGACGCTGATAATACTCCTATCATTCGTGGTTCTGCACTAGGTGCATTGAACGGTGAGCAGAAGTGGGTAGACACTGTTATGCAGTTAATGGCTGCAGTAGACGAGTGGATTCCAGTTCCTCCACGTTTGGTTGACCAACCATTCTTGATGCCTGTAGAAGACGTTTTCTCTATCACTGGTCGTGGTACAGTTGCAACTGGCCGTATCGAACGTGGTGTGATCAACGTAGGTGATGGTGTAGAAATCATCGGTATGGGTGCAAGCTTGACTTCAACTGTAACAGGTGTAGAAATGTTCCGCAAACTTCTTGACCGCGGTGAAGCTGGTGATAACGCTGGTTTGTTGTTGCGCGGTGTTGAAAAAGAAGCCATCCGTCGTGGTATGGTTATTTGCGCACCTAAATCTGTTAAGCCACACACTAACTTCAAAGCAGAAGTTTACGTGTTGAGCAAAGAAGAAGGTGGACGTCACACGCCATTCTTTAACAAATATCGTCCGCAGTTCTATTTCCGTACCACAGACGTAACAGGTGAAATTACCTTGCCGGCGGGTACTGAAATGATCATGCCTGGTGATAACGTAACCATCAATGTAGTTTTGATTCAGCCTATCGCTATGGAAAAAGGTTTGCGCTTCGCGATTCGTGAAGGTGGCAGAACCGTAGGTGCGGGTCAGGTTACTGAAATTCTTGACTAATTCAATCTAAAGGATTGAATCATTAATAAGGAGCCTGGCTCCTTGTTAAAACGGGTATAGTTCAATGGTAGAATAGAGGTCTCCAAAACCTTTGATCTGGGTTCGAATCCTGGTACCCGTGCTAAGTATATAAAAGTTAAGCGCTATGTTCCAACGTCTTACTAATTATTTCCGCGAAACGCGTGATGAGCTTCTGAATAAAGTTTCATGGCCGTCATGGAGTGAGCTCACCGAAAGCACATCTATAGTATTGATTGCTTCCGTGATCTTTGCTTTGGTTATTTGGGGAATGGACAGTGGCCTCGGTATGGCGCTGACCAATTTCTACAAACTATTTAAATAATGATGACTCCATCAGAAGATAGGTATAAGTGGTATGTGGTTCGGGCTATTACCGGTCAAGAGAAGAAGGTAAAGCACAACATAGAGGTGGAACTGGAAAGAGCCGCCAAATTGGACTATGCCCCACAAATTTTGATACCTACTGAGAAGGTTTATCAAATTAAGAATGGTAAGAAGGTAGCGAAGGAAAGAAATGCTTTCCCAGGTTATATACTACTTCAAGGTGATTTCTCTGATCCGGAGATTATCCCAATGATAAAGAGTGTGAGTGGGGTAGTGGGCTTCTTGGGTTCTAAAGACCAACCCGTTCCTCTCAGAGCAAATGAACTTAGCAGAATTCTCGGCACAGCTGATGAACTTAGTGAGGGTGAAATCTCAAGTGAAGAGCAGTACATCGTTGGAGAACCTGTGAAAGTTGTCGATGGACCATTCAATGATTTTGATGGCGTAATCGAAGAAGTGAACGACGAAAAGAAAAAGCTTAAGGTAATGGTGAAAATCTTCGGTAGAAGAACACCGCTTGAGCTAAACTATAACCAGGTACAAAAACTGTAATAATATAATGGCAAAGGAGATAACAGGTTACGTAAAACTCCAGGTGAAAGGCGGACAGGCCAACCCTGCGCCCCCAATCGGTCCTGCATTGGGTTCGAAGGGTTTGAACATCATGGATTTTTGCAAACAATTCAATGCGCGCACACAGGAAAAAATGGGCAAGATCTTGCCGGTAGTAATCACAGTATTCGCCGACAAATCTTTCGATTTTATCATCAAGACTCCTCCAGTGGCTTCACAATTGCTGGAAGCGACTAAGATTCAAAAAGGAAGTGCAGAACCTAACCGTAAGAAGGTGGGCTCGGTTTCTTGGGATCAAGTACGGACGATTGCTTCTGATAAAATGCCTGATTTGAACTGTTTCACCGTTGAATCTGCAATGAAATTGGTAGCGGGTACCGCGCGTAGTATGGGTATTAACGTTACTGGAGACGCACCATTTTAACTGAAAAAGCAAAATGAAAGTTGGTAAAAAAAGAAAAGAAGCGCTAAAGTTGTTCGATAGCACAAAAGCATACTCTTTGAAGGAAGCTTGTGAAATCGTAAAAAAAATCACGACTACAAAATTCGATGCATCTGTAGATATCGATGTTAGATTGGGTGTAGATCCTCGTCAGGCGAACCAAATGGTTCGTGGCGTGGCATCACTGCCTCACGGTCTAGGCAAAACGATTCGCGTTCTCGTATTGTGCACTCCTGATAAAGAACAGGAAGCAAAAGACGCAGGAGCTGATCACGTGGGCTTGGACGATTATATCGAGAAAATCGCAGGTGGTTGGACGGATATTGATATCATTATCGCAATCCCTTCAGTAATGGCTAAATTGGGCCGTTTGGGTAAAGTGTTGGGTCCTCGTAACCTGATGCCAAATCCAAAAAGCGGAACAGTTACTATGGAAGTAGGAAAAGCGGTGACTGAAGTTAAAGCAGGTAAAATTGATTTCAAAGTTGACAAAACTGGAATCATCCATACTTCTATCGGTAAAGTGTCTTTCGAAGGCGATAAATTGACAGATAATGCTCAGGAGCTTATCAATGTGTTGAATAAACTTAAGCCAAGTGCTGCAAAAGGAACGTATTTCCGCAGCATTTACTTGAGCAGCACAATGAGTGCCGGAGTGAACGTGGATATCAAATCTATTTCAGGAATCTGATTATGAACAAAATTGAAAAACAATCAGTGGTTGCGGAACTGACTGATACACTGAAAGAAAGTAACTTCGTTTACCTGGCGGACACAAATGGCTTGACAGCAAACCAAACCAACCAGTTCAGAAGAATCCTATATGAAAATGGGGTATCTATGCGCATGGTGAAGAATACCTTGGTGCGCCGTGCTATGGAAGATAGCGGTAAAGATTTTGGTGATATGCTCGGCATCCTTAAAGGCACAACTTGTGTTTTGGTAGCAGAGAACATGAAAGCACCTGCAATCGCAATCAAGAAATTCCGTGATAAAGGAGAGAAGCCAAAGTTGAAAGGCGCTTGGATTGAAAATAGCATATATATTGGCGACGATCAATTAGAAGCACTAAGAACACTCAAATCAAAAGAGGATCTTATTGGCGAGGTTATTGGCTTGTTGCAATCACCAGCACAAAATGTTATTTCTGCTCTTCAGAGCAACGCCGGGCAGAAAGTGGCCGGTCTAGTAAAAGCACTTTCAGAAAGAAATTAAAACAAACAAACAAACACTTAAATAAAACAATACAATGGTAGATTTGAAAGAATTCGCGAATCAGTTGGTAAATCTCACTGTAAAAGAAGTAAACGAGCTAGCTGCTATTCTTAAAGAAGAGCACGGCATTGAACCTGCTGCTGCTGCAGTAGCAATTGCTGCCCCTGCTGCAGGTGGTGGTGCTGAAGCTGCTGCGGAGAAGTCAGAATTTGACGTTATCCTAACCAGTGCTGGCGCTAGCAAACTGAACGTGGTTAAAGTTGTAAAAGACTTGACCGGTTTGGGCTTGAAAGAAGCAAAAGACCTCGTTGATGGTGCCCCTCAGGCTGTAAAAGAGAAAGTTTCTAAAGCAGAAGCTGAAGATCTGGCAGCAAAACTGAAAGAGGCTGGTGCTGAAGTTGAGATCAAGTAATCTTCACCGACCTTAAGGCCAAGGGCCCCCGGTTTTACCGAGGGCCTTTTGGTCGTTTAACATAGTTAAACTACCCCATTGTCCCACAAAAACAACAAAAAATTGAGTACCACACATAACACAAGGGTTTCATTTGGCAAGGTAAAACACGCCATTGACTATCCTGACTTTCTGGATGTACAACTGAAGTCATTCCAGGAATTCTTCCAACTCGATACTCCTGCAGATAAGCGAGAAGGTGAAGGGCTATTTAAGATGTTCCGCGAGAACTTCCCAATTACCGACACCAGAAATATTTTCGTTCTTGAGTTTCTTGATTATTTCGTAGATCCACCACGTTACACCCTGCAAGAGTGTATCGAACGCGGTCTATCATACGCAGTTCCATTGAAAGCTAAATTGAAGCTGAGCTGTAACGATCCAGAACACGAGGACTTTAAAACCATTGTTCAAGATGTATACCTGGGAACCATTCCTTATATGACTCCCAACGGCACCTTTATTATTAATGGTGCTGAACGCGTTATAGTAAGCCAATTGCACCGTTCACCTGGTGTATTCTTTGGTCAAAGCGTTCACTCAAACGGAACCAAATTGTATTCTGCCCGTGTAATTCCTTTCAAAGGTTCATGGATTGAATTTGCTACTGATGTAAATGCTGTAATGTATGCCTACATCGATCGTAAGAAAAAGTTCCCCGTTACCACCCTTCTCCGCGCTATTGGATTTGAAAGTGATAAGGATATCCTTGACATTTTTGGTCTGAGTGAAGAAGTTAAAGTTTCAAAATCAGGTCTTAAGAAAGTAATCGGCCGCAAACTTGCTGCAAGGGTGCTAAGAACTTGGATTGAAGACTTCGTAGATGAAGATACCGGTGAGGTTGTATCTATTGAAAGAAATGAAGTAATTCTTGAAAGAGATACTGTTCTTGCCGACGACCATATTGACGTTATTGTGGATGCAGGTGTAAAAACCATTATCCTTTCCTCCGAGGCTAAAGATGATGTGAACTATGACGTCATTTACAACACCTTACAGAAGGATACTTCTAACAACGGTAAAGAAGCGTTGGAAGTAATCTACCGTCAATTGAGAAACGCAGATCCACCAGATGAAGAAACAGCACGTGGTATTATCGAACGTCTGTTCTTCTCAGACAAGAGATACGATCTTGGTGAAGTAGGTCGCTACAGAATCAATAAAAAGCTTGGTTTGGAAACTTCCATGGATGTGAAGGTTCTGACCAAAGAAGATATCATTAGTATCATCAATTATTTGATCCATCTCTATAATGGAAATGAGATCCTTGATGATATTGATCACTTGAGTAACAGAAGGGTGCGCACCGTGGGTGAGCAACTCTACGCGCAGTTCGGTGTAGGTTTGGCACGTATGGCTAGAACCATTCGCGAGAAAATGAATATCCGCGATAACGAAGTTTTTACGCCGCAAGATCTTGTGAATGCAAGAACATTGTCTTCTGTAATTAACTCGTTTTTCGGTACCAACCAGCTTTCTCAGTTCCTCGACCAAATTAACCCACTTGCGGAAATTACGCACAAACGTCGTCTTTCAGCTCTTGGTCCAGGTGGTTTGAGCCGCGAACGCGCAGGTTTCGAAGTTCGTGACGTACACTATACGCACTACGGTCGCTTGTGTACTATCGAAACGCCTGAAGGTCCAAACATTGGTTTGATTAGCTCACTGTGTGTGCATGCAAAAATTAATGGTATGGGTTTCTTGGAAACTCCATATAGAAAGGTAACCAACGGTAAAATTGAAGACGGTATCGTATACCTAAGTGCGGAAGAAGAAGATCAAAAGACCATTGCTCAGGCGAATGCCGAAGTGGATGCAAAAGGGAACTTTAAAACTGCTCTTGTAAAAAGCCGTAAAGAAGGTGACTTCCCATTGGTTTCTCCAGAAAGCATCGACTACATGGACGTTGCTCCGAACCAAATCGTATCTATTGCAGCATCTTTGATTCCGTTTTTGGAGCATGATGATGCAAACCGTGCGTTGATGGGATCAAACATGCAACGTCAAGCAGTGCCTCTATTGAAGCCAGAAGCTCCGATTGTAGGAACGGGTCTTGAAGAAAAAGTAGCACGCGATTCGCGTTCATTGATTAATTCTGAAGGAAATGGTGTGGTTGAATATGTTGATGCTAGAGAAATCCGCATCCGCTACAAACACAATGATGATGATGATTTGGTGAGCTTTACAGGCAATACCAAAACCTATTATCTAACCAAATTCCGCCGTACCAACCAAAACTCTTGTATCAACCTTCGTCCTATCGTTCAGCGTGGTGACAAAGTGGTAAAAGGTCAAGTGCTTTGTGAAGGGTATGCTACACAAGGAGGTGAATTGGCATTGGGTCGTAACTTGAAAGTGGCATTTATGCCATGGCAAGGTTACAACTTTGAAGATGCGATAGTAATCTCTGAAAAAGTTGTTAAAGACGACTGGTTCACGACCATTTATATCACTGAATTTGAATTGGAAGTTCGTGATACTAAGCGTGGTGAAGAAGAATTGACCAATGATATTCCAAATGTGAGTGATGAAATGACCCGCAACTTGGATGAACATGGTTTGATTCGCGTAGGTGCTGAAGTGAAAGAAGGCGACATTCTGATTGGTAAAATTACACCTAAGGGTGAAACTGAGCCTTCACCAGAAGAAAAGCTGCTTCGCGCTATTTTCGGTGACAAGGCTGGTGACGTGAAAGACGCTTCTTTGAAAGCGCCTCCAGGTACCAACGGTGTTGTTATTGAGAAAAAGCTATTCAGCAAGAGCAAAAAAGACAAAACTGCCCGTGCTTCTGATAAAAATCGTTTGGGTAAACTAGAAGACGATCACAAGAAAGAAGCCATGGAACTGAAGGAAGAACTCGTTAAGAAACTCTTCCAATTGGTGAATGGTAAAACCAGCCAGGGCGTTTACAATATGTACAGTGAGGAGTTGATTCCTAAAGGAACGAAGTTTACTCAGAAGAATCTGATGAGCATCGATTTCTCGAATGTGAATTACCATAACTGGACTGCTGATGAAGATAAGAACGAACTTATTGTTCGTGCATTGACCAACTACATCAATGTGTATAATGACCGTGTTACAAACTTCAAACGCGAGCATTACGCCATTAGCGTAGGAGATGAATTGCCAACCGGTATTCTCCAATTGGCTAAAGTATACGTTGCGAACAAACGTAAGCTTAAAGTAGGAGATAAAATGGCAGGTCGTCACGGTAACAAGGGTATTGTTGCACGTATTGTGCGTGAAGAAGACATGCCATTCTTGAATGACGGAACTCCAGTAGACATCGTGTTGAACCCATTGGGTGTACCATCGCGTATGAACCTTGGGCAGATTTACGAAACTGTATTGGGTTGGGCTGGTAAAGAGTTAGGCGTGAAGTTCGCAACACCAATTTTTGATGGTGCCGCTATTAGCGAAATTGACGAATACTCTGACAAAGCAGGCATTCCAAGAAATGGTTTGGTGTATTTGAACAATGGCCTAACTGGCGAGAAGTTTGACCAACCCACAACAGTAGGTATCATCTACATGCTGAAACTGGGCCACATGGTTGACGATAAAATGCACGCACGTTCAATCGGACCATACTCTCTCATCACACAACAACCATTGGGTGGTAAAGCACAATTTGGTGGTCAGCGTTTCGGTGAAATGGAAGTTTGGGCACTGGAAGCCTTCGGTGCAGCAAATATCCTTCGCGAAATCTTGACTGTGAAGTCAGATGACATCACAGGAAGAGCCAAAGCGTATGAGGCTATCGTAAAAGGAGAGAATATTACAAACATCGGTACTCCAGAATCATTCAATGTATTGGTTCATGAGTTAAGAGGTTTGGGTCTGGAAGTTAGTTTTATGGAGTAATCCGCCTTTAGAAAATGCAAACACAGAAAAAAGTTCAAAAAATCGGAAGCAATTTTAGCAAGATTAGAATCTCGCTAGCTTCACCTGAAATAATACTGCGCCGTAGTTTTGGCGAGGTTACTAAACCTGAAACCATCAACTACAGAAGCTACAAGCCTGAAATGGGCGGTTTGTTTTGCGAAAGAATATTCGGTCCTATTAAGGATTTTGAATGTCATTGCGGCAAATACAAGCGTATCCGCTATAAGGGTATTGTATGTGACCGTTGTGGTGTAGAAGTAACTGAAAAGAAAGTGCGTCGTGAACGCATGGGCCACATCAACTTGGTGGTTCCTGTAGCGCACATTTGGTACTTCAGATCATTGCCAAACAAAATCGGTTATTTGTTAGGTATTCCTTCAAAGAAATTGGACATGGTGATTTACTACGAACGTTATGTAGTAATTCAGCAAGGTGCAGCTTCTAACGTGAATTACCTTGATCAAATTACTGAGGAAGAATATTTGGATATTATTGACAGCTTGCCAAAAGAAAACCAGCTGCTGGATGATAATGACCCAAATAAATTCATCGCGAAAATGGGTGCTGAAGCACTTCAGGACTTGCTCGGTCGTATCAATTTGGATACCTTGAGTTACGATTTGCGTAACCAAGCCGCTACTGAAACATCACAACAGCGTAAGCAAGAAGCATTGAAGCGCTTGAAAGTGATTGAGAGCTTCCGCGCAGCCCAGAAAACAGGTGAGAATCGTCCTGAATGGATGATTATGAAAATGCTCCCTGTGATTCCACCAGAATTGCGCCCGCTAGTTCCTTTGGAAGGTGGCCGTTTCGCAACTTCTGACTTGAATGACTTGTACCGCCGCGTTATTATCCGTAACAACAGATTGAAGCGCTTGGTAGAAATCAAAGCGCCAGAAGTAATTCTACGTAACGAGAAGCGTATGCTTCAAGAAGCGGTGGATTCTTTGCTTGATAACACCCGCCGCGCAAGTGCTGTAAAGAGTGATGGTAACAGACCGCTGAAATCTTTGAGTGATATGCTTAAAGGTAAGCAAGGTCGTTTCCGTCAAAACCTTTTGGGTAAGCGTGTTGACTATTCAGGTCGTTCAGTAATTGTGGTAGGCCCTACACTCAAATTGAATGAGTGTGGTCTTCCTAAAAATATGGCTGCTGAATTGTTCAAGCCGTTTATCATTCGCAAGCTGATTGAAAGAGGTATTGTAAAAACAGTAAAAACAGCGAAGAAAATTGTAGAAAAGAAAGACCCAGTTATTTGGGACATTCTTGAAAATATTCTTAAAGGACATCCAGTACTTCTTAACCGTGCTCCTACATTGCACAGATTAGGTATTCAGGCCTTCCAACCAAAACTTATCGAAGGTAAAGCGATTCAGTTGCATCCTTTGGTTTGTACTGGTTTTAACGCGGATTTTGACGGTGACCAGATGGCGGTTCACGTTCCATTAGGAAACGCGGCCATCGCTGAAGCCCAACTTTTGATGTTGGCTTCTCACAACATTCTTAACCCAGCAAACGGAAGCCCTGTTACGGTGCCTTCTCAGGATATGATTTTGGGTCTTTACTATATTTCAAAACAACGTAAAGGCACTAAAGACCATCCTGTATTGGGTGAAGGACTTACTTTCTACAGCTCTGAAGAGGCAATCATCGCCTACAACGAACGCAGAGCTGAATTGCATGCTATGGTAAAATGCCGTGTGCGTGTGAAGGAAGATGGTGAAATCAAAATGAAGCTTATTGATACAAGCATCGGAAGAATTATCTTCAATGAAGTAGTTCCTGAAGAGTATGGCTTTATCAATGAAGTATTGAAGAAAAAGAATCTCCGTGATATTATTTCAAACATGATCCGTGTGGCTGGCGTTGCCAAAACCGCAGATTTCTTGGATAATATCAAAGGATTAGGTTTCCACTATGCATTTAGAGGTGGTTTGAGCTTTAACATGAGCTATGTGAAAATACCCGTTGAAAAAGACGAGTTGGTGAACAAAGCAATGGAAGAGGTTCAAGAAATCCAGTCAAATGCTGACATGGGCTTCATTACCAACAACGAAAGATACAACCAAGTAATTGACCTTTGGACACGTGTAAACAACCAGTTGGCACGTATCTTGATTAAAGAATTAAGCAATGATGATCAAGGCTTCAACCCGATTTTCATGATGCTTGACTCTGGAGCAAGGGGTTCAAACGAACAGATTCGTCAGCTTGGAGGTATGCGTGGTCTTATGGCTAAACCACAAAAGAGTGGTGGCAGCGGCACAGGTGATACAATTGAAAACCCAATTATTTCAAATTTTAAAGAAGGGTTGAATGTATTGGAATACTTTATCTCTACTCACGGTGCGCGCAAAGGTCTTGCGGATACGGCGTTGAAAACTGCGGATGCGGGTTACTTGACCCGTCGTTTGCATGACGTAGCTCAAGACGTAGTAATTACCGAAGAGGATTGTTTGACACTTAGGGGTATAGCGATGTCAGCCATCATCAATAATGATGAAGTAGCTGAAAGCCTGTACGAAAGAATTTTGGGTCGTACAGCCTTGGATGATGAATACAATCCACAAACCAACGAACTCATTGTAAAAGCAGGTCAGGAAATTACCGAAGCCATCGCCGCTGCAATTGAAGAAGCAGGTATTGAAGAAGTTGAAATTCGTTCAGTACTTACTTGCGAAACCAAGAGTGGTGTGTGTGCGAAATGCTATGGCCGTAACTTGTCTACCGGTAGAATGGTACAAGCAGGTGAAGCGGTTGGTGTAATTGCAGCACAGTCTATTGGTGAACCAGGTACACAGTTGACATTGCGTACGTTCCACACAGGGGGTACTGCGATGAACTTGGCTGCTGAAAACTCTCTAGAAACAAAGTATGACGGTGTCGTAAGCTTTGACAGCATGCGTACCGTTCAGAAAGAGAAAATGGATGAGGAAACCGGCGTTGTGGCTAAGGTGGATATCGTATTGGGACGTTCTGGTGAAATTCGTATTATGGATGCTAAATCCAAAAACTTGATTACCAGTTTCAACATTCCTTACGGTGCTTCTCTAAGTGTAAAAGACGGACAAACCGTGAAAAAAGGCGACCGTCTATGTACTTGGGATCCATTTAACACCCTGATTATTAGCGATATCGATGGTACTGTTGAGTACGAGAATATCATTGAAGGTATTAACATGCGTGAAGAAGGTGATGACCAAACTGGCTTGTCAGAAATGGTAATTACTGAAAACAGAGACAAAACCAAAATTCCAGTAATGTGGGTTCGCGGTAAAGGCGATACTGAGAAACACTTTAACATGCCTTTGGCTTCTATCCTTGTTGCAAAACATGGACAAAAAGTAAAAGCAGGTGATATTCTTGCGAAAATTCCAAGAAGTGCTACACGTACACGTGACATTACAGGTGGTCTTCCACGTGTAACGGAATTGTTCGAAGCACGTAACCCATCAAACCCAGCTGTAGTTAGCGAAATTGATGGTGTTGTAACCTATGGCGTAAGTAAGCGTGGTAACCAAGAAATTATTGTAACAGGTAAAGATGGTGATGTGAAGCATTACCAAGTGCCTTTGCAAAAGCATATTTTGGTTCACGATGGTGACTATGTTCGTGCAGGTCAACCCCTTTCTGATGGTGCAATTACTCCACAAGATATTTTGCGCATCGAAGGTCCTGCTAGTGTACAACGTTACATTTTGAATGGAATTCAAGAAGTATACCGTTTGCAAGGTGTAAAAATCAACGATAAACACATCGAATCTATCGTGCGTCAAATGATGCAGAAGATGGAAGTTCTTGATCCGGGTGATACCCGTTTCTTGGAAAGCGAAACTGTTGACCGTTGGGATCTGCAAGCTGAAAATGATTGGATCTGGGATAAGAAGTTCGTTACCGATAAAGGTGACAGCGAAAGTATGCACGCAGGTCAAATCGTAAGCTTGAAAGATTTGCGCCAAGAAAATAGTGCGCTACGTCGCCAAGATAAAAAATTGGTAGAATTCCGTGATGCTGTTGCTGCAACTGCGCAACCTGTTCTGATGGGTATTACCAAGGCTTCTTTGGGCACACGTAGCTTCATGAGTGCAGCATCTTTCCAAGAAACAACCAAAGTCTTGAATGAAGCAGCTATCGCCGGTAAGGTAGATGAGCTAAGCGGATTGAAAGAGAATGTAATTGTAGGGCATTTGATTCCTGCAGGTACAGGGTTGAGATCTTATGAGAATGTAATTACAGGAAGCCGCGAAGAGTACGATCGCCTCATGGCATCAAAGCTTGAAGCAGTTTCTGAATAAGACAAGTCTTGAAATTATAAAAAGGCCACCCTTGGGTGGCCTTTTTTATTGCATACCTGCAGCGTCAAACTGATTGTTATACAATTCGGCATATATGCCGTTGTGTGCCATTAGATCTTGGTGATTCCCAGACTCTGCGATCTCCCCTTTATCCAACACTAAAATGGTATCGGCATTACGCACCGTGCTCAGTCTATGGGCAATTACGAGGGATGTGCGGCCTTTCAGTAAGGCCTCTACTGCTTTTTGAATCAATATTTCTGTATCCGTATCCACACTGCTTGTTGCCTCATCCATAATTATCACTGCAGGGTTGGAAGCCAATGCGCGGATAAAGGAAATGAGCTGCCTTTGTCCTAAGGACAAGGTTAATCCTCTTTCCATTACATTAAACGCAAAGCCACTTGGTAATTTGTTGATGAATTCAAATGCCCCAATTTGGTCTGCAGCCTCTTTTATGTTTTCTAGGGTAATGGCAGGATTCTTTAGTCGAATATTGTCTTCTATACTCCCTGAAAATAGGAATACATCTTGCAATACAAGTGCGATACGTTGTCTGAGATAAGCGAGGTCATAGTCCTTTATGTTGCGATCATCAAGCAAAATATCTCCAGCTTCTTGTTCGTAAAATCGGCTAATTAAATTGATTAAACTGGTTTTACCACTGCCTGTGTGTCCGACGATGGCAATGGTATTGCCAGGTGCCGCTGTGAAATTAATATTGCGCAGCACAGGGTTTCCAGTTATGTAGCTAAAATGAACCTCTTTAAACTCAATCTTACCCAGCACCTGAGCAGGCATATAAGTGCCTGAAGTTTCTAGGTTCTTCTGATCGTCGATGAGCTCGAATATTCTCTCCGCAGCAACAATCCCCATTTGAATATTGTTAAAACGATCCGCAATCATGCGCACAGGTCTAAAGAACAAATTGATAAACATTATAAAGGCTGTAAGTTCACCTACTCCAGCTGTTCCTACATTTAGTGCAATACTGCCATACCAAATAATAATTGCAATGGTAATCGCCACAATGATATCTACAATAGGGAAGAACACCGCGTAGTAAAAAACACTTTTTACATTGGCATCCCGGTGTTTGGCATTAATGGTTTTGAATTTTTTAAATTCAGCTTCTTCTCGGTTAAAAATTTGCACCACTTGCATGCCCGTGATATGCTCCTGCAGAAAGGCATTGAGCCTTGTGACCTCACCGCGAACCTCTTGAAAACTGTCGCGCACCGCTTTTCTAAAGATATTCGCAGCCCATATTAGCAGTGGCAACACGCACAGCGAAAGAAGTGCGAGTTTCCAATTCATCCAAAACATGAGAGACAGAATAATGCCTATTTGGAATATGTCACCAGCAATGGTTATCAGGCCACTGGCGAATAATTCAGCGATGGTTTCTATATCACTTATGGTTCTGGTTACTGCGGTACCTACAGGTGTTTTATCGAAGAAAATCAATTTCAAGCGGGTTAAATGTCGATACACATAATTCCGCATTTCAAATATCACATTTTGTCCTATGAGTTCTGTTAAATAGGAGTTTGCAAAGCCTAATACCGCTTGGAAAATGAGCAAACACAATAGTATAAATGCCCACTGCGTAATGCCATGAACATCTGCTGTCATCACATACCGGTCTATCACGTGCTGGAAAAACCAAGGTTGGGTAGCAGCGAGAATAGACTGAAATATGGTAAGGCTAACCGCAGCGAAAAAAATACCCTTATACGGCAGTGCAAGTTTTACAATTCTGCCGAGCAATCTCCAATCTCCGCCTTTGGCTTTTTGTTGCGTCACCATGCAAAAATAAGGTTCAATGCAGCCTCAGCATGGCGAAATGGGAAATACTTTTTTAACTTGATTTCATGCAGAAAGCCAATTTTTGATGATGGACGCAGGAGAACCGTTGAATAGGGCAGTTGAAGAATAGAAAAGTTTCCTTTACTAAGGATTGGCGATTATGGTAGGGTTGTGGTGTTTGTAGTTTGATATTCAAATAGATAGGATGCGTTTATTGGTGGAGTGTTGATTAGGATATTACGTATAATTCAAGGCCTAATAAATTAGAATAGCACTACTGAAAATCGGTTTTTTGTGTAAAACTTTATTTCGCAAGTTGCTTGACCTACGGGCACTTACGTTTGTATAATTGCAACATGGCTATGCACATAGCAATTGCGGGAAATATTGGAGCAGGTAAGACTACCCTTACCAATTTGCTCGCAAGGCATTACGATTGGGATATGCAGTTGGAAGATATGGATGACAATCCGTATATCTCTGACTTTTATGAAGACATGCAACGCTGGAGTTTCAATCTTCAAGTGTACTTTTTGAATACGCGATGGAAGCATATCCAGGAAATACGCAAAGGTTCAAAAACGGTGATTCAAGATAGAACTATTTATGAAGACGCGCATATTTTTGCGCCCAATCTTCATGCGATGGGCCTCATGAGTACGCGTGATTTTGAAAATTACTCTCGTTTGTTTGAAAGTATCAATGAACAAATCCAAGCCCCTGATTTGCTCATTTACTTGCGTGCTGGTATTCCTAAATTGGTGCATCAAATTCAAATGCGAGGCAGGGATTATGAAGACGCCATTCGCCTTGATTACCTCAAAAGATTGAACGAACGCTACGAAGCTTGGATTAGCGATTACAAAGGCAAATTATTGATCTTTAATGTTGATGATATTAACTTTGAAGAGAATCCTGATCACGCCGCAGAAATAATTCAGCAAGTGGAAAGCACGCTGAACGGTTTGTTCTGATGCGGTTAAATACCCAAACGTACCATTCTCGTCTTGGCGTAAGGCCTGATGATATTGATATGTTTAACCATGTCCATTCATCAAGATACATGGATTATGTGCTTGCCGCCCGCTTTGACCAAATGGAACGCTGCTATGGCTGCAGTATTCAACAATTTCTTGAGCAGGGCTTAGGTTGGGTGCTTGTTGCTACAGAACTGCATTTCAAGAGACCGTTGAAATTGGGGGATTCATTTGATGTATATACCCACCTAAAAGAATTCGAAAAGAAAATAGCCTTAGTGCATTTTGACATCAAGCATGCGGTAACCGGCAAAAGTTGTTGCAGCGGTTGGGCAAAGTATACTTTGATTTCCTTAGACACAGGCAAGCCTGTGGAAATACCTGATTGGGTGTTGGAAGCTTATTCCATCAAAGATTAAGATGCACATTGGAGGTTCATCTCGCATTTTATTTTGTGAGAATGTATTTCCACCGTCGGTATCCGCAACAATTGAATTAAATTTGTAGCATATGCACTTTGTGTATCCCGGATTCCTTGCAGCACTCGCAGTCATTCTTATTCCGGTATTGGTGCATTTATTTTATTTCCGAAGGTACAAGACCATTCGTTTTTCGAGTTTGCGTTTTTTGAGAACCATAGAAACAGAACGGAAAAATCAGAATAAGTTGAAGCACTTTCTGCTATTGTGTAGCCGCATTTTGGCCTTTGTTTTTTTGGTGCTGGCATTTTCCATTCCGAGCTGTAATCCAGTTTCTACATCGGGCGTTGGCAAGACAAATATTCGATTGTTTATTGATAACTCGTATAGCATGCAGAACAAAGGTGCACAGGGCTTGTTGTTTGAAACTGCAAAGCAAAAGGCCCGTGAATTAGTGAAGTCTGCCGCCTCTCAATCTTCCTTCTCTATCTGGAGCCAAGGAAACTATGATCAACAGCTCTGCACAGCCCAAGAAGCCATCTCGAAAATAGATAAGTTGGAAATCTCACCGTTGTCAGAGTCTGCTGCAGATATTTGGTCGAAATTCAGGTATGTACAAAAGCAAGGTGCTATAGGCACTGATGTGTTATGCATTGTTTCTGATTTTCAGAATGCACTTACACGGGCTTTACCATCAGCTGAAAATAAAAAATCCAAGGCTGTGGGCATTCAGTTAGGCTATTCGGATTTTTCCAATATTTCAGTAGATACCACCTGGCTTTCCAATCCATTTGCTGGACCAGGTGAAACCAATAAGTTATGGTTCAAATTAACCAATTATAGCAATGAGTCTATTGAGGGCTTAAATACAAAACTGAGTCTTGAAAACAAAGTGCTTGGTTTAACCCGTGTAAACTTATTG
Organism: Flavobacteriales bacterium; assembly: GCA_040376005.1. Classification (GTDB taxonomy): domain Bacteria; phylum Bacteroidota; class Bacteroidia; order NS11-12g; family UBA955; genus JAGXTF01. The sequence goes on along the minus strand of JBEIRK010000005.1, from coordinate 25,758 downwards.
CCTAACGAGGCTGCATTAGCGGCGGTTGATTTTACCATGCCTGCATCAGGAAGCGGATTGGCACGCTTAGAAATAGATGATGCCGCAAATGCATTTGACAATGTATTGTATGTTGCGCTAAGAACCCAAAAACAAATCGCCGTAATGGTTCGCGGCAGCAATACCTATTTGAATTCCGCACTCAGGACCAATACTTTTTTTAATGTGCAGCCTTGGGATGTAAGAGCCTTAAGCTTTCCTCGTATTGGTGCGGTTTATGTTCAAAGCGAAGTTGGACTTTCGCAAGAGGAGGCTGGAAAGCTGACATCCTATGCCATTCAAGGCGGAACTGTGATATTCATTCCAAGGGTGTCTGCGGGCAAACTGCAATTCAAGCCTTTGATAACGCTTAGTGGTTTTCCAGAATTTGAAGAAATAAAGGAGAAGGGTGCTAAGGTCCGAAAAGAGGGACTGTCTCATCCTTTTTATTCTCGTGTTTTTTCTGCTATTCCCAAGAGTATCGAAATGCCAGAAGTGAATTCATACTTTTCGACGCGTGGCAACACCGGGAATGGAGAAGCCATACTCAGCCTAGAGAATGGTGATCCTTGGCTGTTGAAGTTTAAAGAGGGTAAAGGAGCTATATTTCTGTTTACATCTGCATTTGAATTGGAAAACGGCAATGTTGTGCGTTCCGTCTTGTTTTTCCCAACGGTAATAAATTGCGCCGTTCAAAAAGAAGTGGGAGGTCAATTATTTGGTTATGCAGCCTCACAATCGGGTCTATTGTTACAAACAGAATTTAAGAATATGGATGGTGATGTCATGGTTTCACACGATGGCAAGGCGTGGACAGCTGAAATTCAAAACGGAGCAGAAGGTAGAGAATTGTATATACAGAAAGAAATGCACGAGGCGGGCTTTTATAAGCTGTACTCCAAATCCAATCCAAAAGATGTGGAATACATAGCCTTAAATACAAGTCGATTTGAAAGCAATCCTGCAAAATCGGCTGCATCAGAATTAGAAAAGTTATCTAAAAACACAGGACTTCAGTGGCTGTCGCCCAATCAAACATCGTCGGTATCTGGAAATCTTTCAGACAATTCCAGCCTGTGGCGCTTGTTTATTTGGCTGGCTGCTACTTTTTTCGCAGTGGAAGTATTGATTATAGCATTCTGGGATTCAATATTTCAACGGGTTAAGAACAGAGCACCGGTATCCAAACCATGAGTACATTAATTATTAAAAATGCAACCATTGCTGACCCCGGCAATGCCCTAAACGGGGAAAAACTTCACATTTTCATTGAGAATGGCGTTATTAAATCCATAAGTGATAAGGGTGATAGCGTGGCAGATAAGGTGGTGGATGCAGAAGGCTACTATGTCAGTTGCGGTTGGATCGATACCTTGGCCTATTGCGGTGAACCTGGTGAAGAGTGGAAAGAAGATTTGAACAGTTTGGCGGCTGCTGCAGCTGCCGGTGGTTATACATCTGTTGCTGCATTTTGCGGGAACCATCCTTATCCAGATAAAGCATCCGCGATTGCTTCTTTGGTGAGTGCCTCGGCTGCTTTGCCCTGCAATATATTGCCCTACGGTACTGCTACAAAAGGCAGGGAAGGCAAAGAGATTTCTGAGATGTTTGATATGAAAAAGGCAGGTGCAGTTGGTTTTTTTGACGGAGATTCAGCACTTTGCAATCAGGGTTTGAAATCAAGATTGTTGGAATATGCAAAGAATTGCGATGTACCACTCATGCTGTTCCCTTTTAATGGCGACCTAGCTCCTGGTGGAATGATGCATGACGGCGTACAAAGCAATTCTATGGGATTGAAAGGGATACCAAGTATTTGTGAAACCGCTGAGGTAAATGCTGACTTGGAACTCGCAGCATGGCTAAATACGCCGTTGCGGCTTGCCCGAATAAGTACCGCAGGTTCTGTCGAAAGAATCAGAACGGCAAAAAAGGAAGGAATTCAGGTAACAGCTATAACCCCAGCCATGAATTTATTGTTTACGGATAGTGACTTGGCTGCGTTTGATGAGAACTACAAGGTGCTTCCACCGTTGAGAACAGAAACGGATAGAATGACCTTGGTTGCGGGCTTACTCGACGGGACCCTAGATGCAGTCTGCTCAAACCATAAGCCGGAGGATACCGAGAACAAAGATGTAGAGTTTGAATATGCAGCCTTTGGTGCCGCAACTATTCAAAACACCTTTCATATACTAGTACAAGCGCTTGGGGATAAAGTAACTGCTGAAAAACTTGCACAATGGTTGACGCATGGACCAAGGAAATACCTGGGATTGGATGCAACCAGCTTGAAAGTTGGCGAACCAGCGGATTTGACACTGTTCCAGTTTGCTGGGGCTGTTCACTTTACTGATGCATTAAATATAAGTAAGAGCAATAACAATCCAATGCTTCATCGAGAACTCAACGGACGCGTGTTAGGGACGGTGTGCCGCGGAGAATGGCATTCAAACAATTAAACGAATACAATCCATGAACTTTATAAAATCTCGCCCTTGGTTAATGCACGGGCTGCTTGGCGGACTGGTGCTGTTTAGCGTAAAATTGGTGCTTTGTTTCTCGGGCCATTGGACGCTAGATTGGAGGGTACTTACTCCTTTTTATCCTTCTTTATGATTCTCATATCTATGTTTATGGGAAACACGGGTGAAAAGAAGTTGCGTGAAAAATTTGGCTATTGGCAAGCTTGGGTCCGCGCTACTTTGACCATGCTGGTTGTGGTTTTTATTTCTATGCTAGGCGATCAAGTAGCGTACCGCACCCAACCTGATTTGGCCGAAAAAACCAAAACCTATAATTTAGAACAACTGGAAAAAGGAATGGGACAGGTGAAATTGTTTTCAGGCAGTTTTTCTGACCAAATAATCGAAGAGGCAGAAGCTATTCCGGCTTCTCAGATCTATAGCATTGGTTCGTTTATTGCGAACCTATTTACTTTTTCATTCCTCAATGCACTTTGGGCACTCATAGTGGCTGCATTTACAAGAAAGAGAACAGAAACACAGGAATTGGTTTGAAATCCATTCAAAGCTCCCAAAATCCGCTGATTCGCAATATTGCCGTATTGCAACAAAAATCTAGGGAGAGAAATAAGCAGGGTTTGTTTACCGTGGAAGGCTTGAACGAAATTCGTTTATGCTTGCAAGCGGGCTTTGTATTGGAACATATCCTGTTTTGCCCAGATTGGATACCTGCGGAGTCCTTGCAAGAAGAACTCGGTTTGACATCAAATGCATCCATGATTGAAGTCAGTGCGCCTGTTTTGTCGCCACTGATGTATAGAACAGCAGTGCGTAATGCATTGGCTGTAGTTCATAAACAAAACAAAGGCCTGCAGGATTTGCAGGGGAATGCCTCAGGTGTATATTTGATTGCAGAGTGTATGGAAAAGCCAGGCAATGTTGGTGCCCTGCTGCGCACAGCGGATGCCATTGGAGCTTCTGCAGTGATACTCACAGGCAATGGGACAGATTTGTATAACCCCAATGTGATTCGCAGCAGTGTAGGTTGTGTATTTACCATGCCCGTAATTCAGTGTTCAAACGAGGATGCATTTGCATTCTTAGAACACAATAAGATTCGTGTGTTCACTACTTTTATGGAAAGCGCAGCGGCTTCTTGGGAAACCGATCTGAAGGCTCCTGTAGCCTTAGTAGTGGGGACGGAAAGCACAGGATTGTCTGAAGCCTGGAGAAGACCTGGGTTTACCAATGTGAATATTCCCATGCTGGGAAAGGTAGATAGCTTAAATGTGTCGGTAGCGGCTTCCTTGCTCTTGTATGAAGCACGAAGACAAAATAATTAAGACTGAAATATGAAGAGAATCACGGTTTTAGGGGTAGGGCGGAGTTCTATTTTCTTGTTGGATTATTTGAATAGAGAGTCGCAAGGTGATTGGGAAATTCTTGCATGCGATCGCGACCCTGTAGCCCTGTCCAAACTTACCGAAGCGTATGAGCACATCAAAGCGGAGGTGCTAGATGTTTCGGATATTGATGCCTTGCGTCGGCTGATTGCTGCATCTGATTTGGTGGTTTCTTTATTGCCTCCCACCTTGCATGTTTCCATTGCCAATATCTGCCTCGAAGAAAATGCGCATCTTGCAACAGCTTCCTACGTTTCACAGGATATGAGGGCTTTTTCTGAAGCTGCTGCGGCCAAGAAATTGGTGTTTCTAAACGAGATGGGCCTTGATCCAGGTATTGACCATATGTCAGCCATGGAGATGGTTCATGGTTTGCAAGTCCAAGGCGCCAGCATACAAAGCTTTGAAAGCTATTGCGGTGGTTTGGTACATCCAGAAGACTGTGCCTTGAACCCTTGGCGCTATAAATTCAGTTGGAATCCAATGAATGTGATTCTTGCGGGTCAAGGAGCCCCCTCGGTGTATCAGGAGGAGGGGCGCATGCGCACAATTACTTGGAATCGCGTTTTTGCCAGTGCTTCAGTCTTGGAGATGCCGGGGTCTGGCACCTTTGACGCCTACCCAAATCGGGATAGTTTGGGGTATAGAGAACCTTATGGGCTAACAGATACTGCTACATTTATTCGTGGGACACTTCGTAGAAAAAACTTTTGCAGTGCATGGCAAGTGCTGGTGCTATTGGGTTTTACGGATCACACCGCAGCACTGCCTGGGACTATTGATTCAGTGCCGCTTTTCATCGATTGTATTACAGGCCGTAAAGTGGGTATGTCTTTTTCTGGGTGGCTCATTCAGCAAGGCTTTATTGGGTCAGACTTGGCCGCACACTTTGATTTTCTCGAAACAGATATAAGTGGATTGAAACTCCCGCATGGCACAGCTGCGGAAAAGCTTCATACCTGGCTTTCTCAATTGTGGAAGTTGGAGCCACATGATCGGGATCAAGTTGTAATGTACCATAGGATTGTGGCAGTCATTGACGGCAGAAAAGTTACAAAACATAGTTACCTCGAAGTGGATGGAACGGACAGTACACGCACTGCTATGGCAAAGACTGTGGGCTTACCGCTGGCCATGGGTGCTGCCTTGATTTTGAGGCAAGAGATGCCCGTGGGAGTGCAAATCCCAATAACTCCTATATGGTATGAACCTGTGCTTAAGGGGTTGAAGGCTGAGGGGATTGCTTTTAAAGAGTTCACAGAATAATTGGTTTTATCCACACAGGAGGGCCTTTCGATGATTTTGGCATAATTTTGATAGCCTTTCTGAAATCGGCTGCCTCATGAATAAATTTTTCACACTCCTGGTAGGTATTGTATGCACAATCCAGTTGCACGCGCAGGACACAACCTATTCCCTGAAATTAAAATTAACCGGACATAGCAGATCCTTGGAATCAGTTGCATTTTCACCCGATGGTAAATGGGTAGCAACCGGTGGTTGGGATAAGGATGTGCGCATTTACAATGCAGATACTCCCAATATCGGAAAGCAGATTTTAACATTAACCGGTCCATATGCGGCCATTACCTGCTTGAAGTTTAGCAGTGATGGGACCAAAATCGCCACAGGATCAAAAGATTACACAGTTCGCGTTTACGATGCGAAATTGGGTACCTTATTGTTCTCCTCAGCCGCCCATACCGACGCGATTACCCAAGTTACCTTCGATCCCTCGGGCAAGTTCTTAATGAGCAGCTCTAAGGATGGTACCTTAAAAATGCACAATTTGTCAGATGTAAATGCCCCAACCAATACTGTTAAGTACAGCGCAGCTATAAACGCGTTTGTGATGGCCGCAAATGGCAAGTCGCTTTATGTGGCTAGTAGCAATGGTACAGTTGATAATATTGGTTTCAAGGGTGCAGTGATTCGCAGTCTTAGTGGACATACGGATGTGGTGAACTGCATGGAAATGAGTCCGGATAAAAAAACCTTAATTACAGGAAGCGATGACAAGTTATTGATCCTTTGGGATTTGGTTTCAGGTAAAGAAATTAAGCGTTTTTCGGGCCACGGTTGGAAAGTGACTTCGGTGAATTTTAGCAGCGATGGTAAGTATATTGTGAGTTCTTGTAATGATGGACAAACCATTGTGTGGGATGTTGAATCGGGGAAGGCTGTGGTCACCTTAAATGCAATGGGCACCAATGCCCGATGCGCAGCTTTCAGTCCTGATATGACAAAGATTGCTGTGGCAACACAGATGGAGTCGAGCAATCAAGGCGCTGTAATTTACAATACGCCATTAAAAAAGGCAGAGGCCAAGGCCGCAAAGCCAGCGGCTGCCGCAAAGCCTGGTGCAAGTAAGCCTGCAGCAGGAAAACCTACAACTGGGGCAGCTAAGCCTGCAAACAACAAACCTAAAAAGTAATATGTCAGATAGTATACATTCAGGTAAGGCGCCCGAACCTGTTGGATTGTATCCACATGCCCGTAGGGTTGGGGATTTGCTCTTTTTATCCGGAGTGGGACCGCGCGAAAAAGGGACAAAGAAGATCCCAGGTGTTGAGCTCGGTGAAGATGGTCAAATCGTATCCTATGATATTGAAACCCAATGCCGCAGTGTGTTTCAGAATGTAAAATACATTTTGGAAGACGCAGGCAGCGATTGGTCAAACATTGTAGATGTTACCGTATTTCTTACCAATATGAAGGATGATTTTCCAATCTATAATAAGCTTTGGGCAGAGTATTTTGCAGAGAACCCACCTTGCAGAACTACCCTAGAAATCAATTGTCTTCCGACACCTATAGCGATAGAGTTGAAGGTAATCGCAACAATAGGTAAATAATAAAACAGGCTGCTAAATTGCAGCCTGTTTCGTTTTAATCTTGTCCAGTTGGTGCTTTAATGCATCCATGGCATTATCTGTTGCCGCTTCAAAGGTGCGGTCGTGCTCGGTGACAAAGAGTTGCGAATCTGCAAGATTGACTTTGATTTCAATCGTTTTGTTGTTCTTGTCACTTACATGGTCAACCTTAAGGTAAACAGTACCATTTACAATACCGTTGTGGTAGCGGTCCAATTTCGAGAGCTTTGTGCTAATGAAATCAAGTAGTTTTTGGTCCGCTTTGAAATTTGTGCTTTGAAAATCGATTACCATGTTTTTGATTTTTTTTGAGTTATACAAATGATTGCCAATGCAATCGTACAAATGCAATTTAAGAAAGGTCCTTATAATTCCAAATTTATTTGCATATTTTTCAGGCAAAATCGTTGAAGCGCCTACTGCCGTGGATGAAGTTTGTGAATGGCTTTTAGCTTTTCAAAACTATTCTTTGTATACACCTGGGTGGCTGAGAGAGAGGCATGGCCCAACAATTCTTTAATAGCCATTAATTGGGCTCCATTGTTTAGCATATGCGTGGCAAAAGAATGTCGCAGCACGTGCGGGCTGGTTTTGAGTGCTGTACTGAAAAGTCTCAAATAGCGCGTAACAATGCGATATACCCAAACAGGATAGATTGATAGTCCTTTTTCAGTGGTGAAAAGTGCTGCATTGGCTGCACGTCCCGCTGTGAATTCTTGCAGGGCGTCTACCAATTCAGGATGCAAGGGAATGAGCCGCTGTTTATTGCGTTTTCCAGTCACACTGATGTTGCCTCGCTTTACATCAATATCCGATATTTTGAGGCCGATGAGTTCAGATAGACGCATTCCCGTGGTGTAGAAGAGTAGGAGAATGAGTTTGTCTCTATAGCCATGTTTTTCTTCCTCCCAAGGATACCGTATAAACAGGTTGTGCAGGTCTTGCGCAGGGATGTCCTGAATAATCTTTTTGGGTGTTTTTGGAAGCACTAATTTGGCCAGCGGATCTATATTGAGTTTCCCTTGTTTTCTAAGGTGTTTATACAAAGCCCGAAGAGAGGAAACCCTGCGGTGCACGGATCTTGCGGATAAGCCCTCGTCAATCATGCTCCCCATCCAAGCACGGGCGTCATATAAGTCGCATTCTAGAATGCTCTTGCCTTGTGTAAAGTCGATAAATCGGCTTAAATCCTGCTCATAGGCTACTATTGTATGCTTGCTCATGCGCCGGTTTTTCTCCTGGTAGGAGAGGAAATCTAGTATTTCAACCGGGAATGCCATCACTCAAAGATAGAAACGTGTTTGGAGGTTCAATATTTTAAATATCCCACAACGTGGATAACAAAAAAAGCGCCTCGAGGGCGCTTTCATATACTTGTTTAGAGTAAGATTAATTGTCTTGATCCACAGTCTGCATCTTCAATTTGTATGCAGCGCGAATTTTTTGCTGACGCTTGGTGATACAAGGCTTTTCGAATGCCTGACGCGCGCGTAGTTCTTTAACAACACCTGTTTTCTCGAACTTCTTTTTGAATTTCTTCAGCGCTTTTTCCAGCGAGTCGCTTTCTTTTACGTTGATAATGATCATTCCTTCAATTTTTTTGGGAGTGCAAATATAGGATTAGTTTTCTGTCTTTACAAGCGATTATTTAAGAATTGCTCTCGAAATTACCAGTTTTTGAATTTCAGAGGTTCCTTCACCGATAGTACACAGCTTGCAATCGCGGTAGAATTTCTCTACTGGGAAGTCTTTGGTATATCCATATCCACCAAATATCTGAACGGCTTCATTGCTTACTTTTACAGATACTTCAGAAGCGTAATACTTTGCCATGGCGCTGAGTTTGTTTACATTTTGACCCGCATCTTTTTTAGTTGCTGCCTGCAGGGTAAGGAGCTCTGCAGCTTCAATTTGCATAGCCATATCCGCCAGTTTGAATGCAATAGCTTGAAAACGAGAAATAGGTTGACCGAATTGCTCGCGTTCTTGTGCATATTTCTTTGCCGCTTCGTAAGCACCTTTTGCAATACCCAGTGATAACGCTGCAATCGAAATTCTACCGCCGTCGAGTATTTTCATCGCCTGAACAAAGCCATCGCCGACATTTCCTAAAATATTGCTTTCGTGCACGCGGCAATCTTCAAAAATGAGTTCTGCAGTTTCTGAGGCACGCATGCCCAGCTTATTTTCTTTTTTGCCTCCTCTGAAGCCCGGCGTGCCGCGCTCTACGACAAAGGCTGTAATGCCGTGAGAGTCTAAAAGTTCGCCAGTTCTTGCAAGGACAACAGCTACATCTCCGGTGATGCCATGTGTGATCCAGTTTTTTGTGCCATTCAATACCCAATAATCGCCATCTTTCTTGGCAACACATTGCATTCTTAAAGCGTCACTTCCTGTATTCGCTTCGGTTAGGCCCCAAGCGCCAATCCATTCTGCACTGGCCAATTTGGGCAGCCAACGCTGTTTTTGTTCTTCATTTCCAAAAGAGAGGATATGACCAGTGCAAAGGCTATTGTGCGCGGCCATACTCAATCCGACAGATCCACAAACTTTGGACAGCTCTTCAATGGCAGCAACATACTGTGGGTATCCCAAGCCGGCTCCACCGTATTCTTGAGGTACCAATACGCCCATAAGGCCCAACTGTCCGAGTTCTTTAAAAACATGTAAGGGAAAGGTTTGACTTTCATCCCATTCCATAATGTGCGGGCGAATGTGCTTTTCAGCAAAATCTCGTACGGTTTGTCTGATGAGATCTGTGTCTCCTGAAGGCAAGAATTCCATAAAGTCGCAAATTTAACTGAATTGCCTTAGTCTTGTTGTGCTGTTGGCAATTTTATTGCGTGTTTCCGACGAATTAACTAGAAATTAATATAAGGAAGCAGCCGTTGTTTTTCTGCTGCCGTAAACGCAGGGTGTTTTAAAAATACACTTTCCGCCGAGCTCCCATGCTGTTGCGATAGGCTGCGTAATAGTTTTGCCTGTTTGTAAGTGATGTAAGGGTGCAGGCGCAAGCTTTCTTCTGTTTCCCTCGCAGGCTCTATGGGCATGATTTTGCTTGCATCACAAGCCAAGATGCTGTATAGTTTTTGAATACTCATCGTATCAATGCCTCTGATTTCAGATAATTGACGCAAAGAAGTGAACCCGCGAAGTGCATTGCGGTAGCGCACAATTTTCGAAGCCGTATAGGGTCCCACCCCTGGCAGTAAGGTCAAAGTAGCACTATCTGCACCGTTTATTTCTAAGGGTTGTGAGGCATTAAATGGGTTTTTTGAATGGGTCTCGGTGTCCTCTTTGTCCTGAAAATAGCGGACGATGGCCGTACTATCTATCCCCGCTATGGCGCTGAGTTCCGAAAGGTTGTTGAAATTTCCACCGGCTTCAATGTGATGCATGATTTTTTGCGCGGCATCTTCAGAAAAGCCCATGGCCAATAATTCAGATCTATTGGTTTTTTTGAAATTGTATTTGGAAAATCGCGCTTTCCTAATGCTGTCTTCTCTCAGTGTTACAGCCGCATTCAGTGCCTCTATTGCTTGCTGGTCCTGGGTAAATGTGATCGCCGTTGCTGCCTTTTGATTGCTCAACACCCGCGGAACCAAAGCCAAAAGAATGGACAGTCCTAAAATAACAAGGACCCCGGAATGTTCTCTGCGATAGAAATGAAAGAACTTCACGGGGTCCATAATAGGAGGTTATTCTTTATGCTTTTGATCTTGCAGAATTCGCAAAATCATCTAAGCTATAGACTTGCTTGTCGAGTTTTTCCTTAACCTCAGTAAAGGCTTGGATTGTTTCTTCCACATCTGCCATAGTGTGCACTGCGGTAGGAATTAAGCGCAACATAATTACACCTTTTGGCACAACTGGGTAAACCACGATACTGCAGAAGATGTTATAGTTCTCGCGCAAGTCGTATGTTACTTGTGTGGCTTGTGGAATGGTTCCGTTCAACAATACAGGCGTAACAGGCGTTGTAGTAACACCAATATTAAATCCTTTCGCGCGAAGACCATCCTGAAGGGCATTGACAACCTTCCAAAGATTGTCTTTCAATTCAGGTCTGGTTCTCAATAGCTCTAATCTCTTGATCGCACCAATGGTCATTGGCATGGGCAATGATTTGGCATAAATCTGAGAACGCATGTTGTAACGCAAGAACTGAATCACTTCAGGAGTGCTGCCGATGAATGCTCCAATACCCGCCATACTCTTTGCAAATGTGCTGAAGTAAACATCGATTCCGTCCTGGCAACCTTGTTCTTCACCCGTTCCAGCACCCGTTTTACCCATAGTTCCGAAACCGTGTGCGTCATCCACAAACAGTCTGAAGTTGTATTGATCTTTCAGCGCTACAATTTCCTTCAATTTGCCTTGAGAGCCACTCATGCCAAAAACACCTTCGGTGATGACCATAATTCCACCACCTGTTTTTTCTGCCAACTTGGTTGCGTGTTGTAACTGCTTCTCAAGTGATTCTATATTATTATGCTGGTACATGAAACGCTTGCCTATGTGCAAACGCATGCCATCGATGATGCAGGCGTGGGCTTCAGCATCATAAACGATAATATCGTGCCTGTCTACCAATGCATCGATTGCAGATACTACACCTTGGTAGCCGAAATTCAGCAGAATGACATCCGGTTTTTGGATAAAATCAGCCAAATCGCGTTCCAATTGCTCATGATAAATGCTATTTCCACTCATCATTCTGGCACCCATTGGATACGCCATACCGAATTGAGCTGCTGCATCTGTATCTGCTTTTATCACTTCGGGATGGTTGGCAAGACCAAGGTAATTGTTCAAACTCCAGTTTAGTTTTTCACTGCCATTGAAGCGCATACGAGGTCCGATAGGTCCCTCAAGTTTTGGGAACATGAAATAACCGTGAGCATCTTTAGCCCACATGCCTAAGGGGCCCATGCGTTTCGCTACTTTATCAAATATATCAGCCATTGGTTTTTGTTGCAAAATTAAGCTATTTTTTTGAACCGTGAAATTAGGCAGGTCTGCCAATGAGAAACACCGCAGGTGTTTTGCCCAAATGCATGCCTAATTTTTTCCAGTTTTGAATGGTTAATGTTCGGATAAATTCATCCTCACAATGCAAGTCCCGGGCAACGCATAACGCCATATCTTCCGGCAGTGCGTCTAATAGCGTTTGGAATAGACGTTCGGTTCTGTAGGGGGTTTCCATAAAAATTTGGGTATAACCCGTGGATTTTACTTGCAGTACTTTGTCTTTTAAAAATATTTTCAACTCTTCTTCTTTAACAGGAGTGTAGCCATGGAATGTAAATTGTTGTCCATTGAGACCCGATGCTTGAAGGGCCAGGTATATGCTACCCGGTCCGGTTATGCTTTGCACCGGAATGTTGTTTTGATGTGCCCAATAGGCCACAATGCCTCCTGGATCCGCCATTCCAGGCAATCCTGCCTCGCTGGTAACAACAATAGAACCTTGTTGAATCTGATCGGAAAGGAAGCGCTTGAGCTCATTGAGGTTGGCATGCCCGCCAAATTCAAATATTTCCAATGAATCTATGGCGATTCCCAGTTTTAATGAGGCAATGAACCGCCTTAAAGTTCGTGCATTTTCAGCGACCCAAATCTTGTTATTGGTAAGTATCTCTCTGTAATTCAATGTGTCCATTTCTTGCCAGGAGTGCGCACCTATGGGGACAGGGAGCATGATTATTCGATTTTGACTCATTTTATGTGAAATGCTTGATGCAGAATTGCAATTACGCTGCAAATTTCGCATATTTTTGCACTTATGAATTTTTACCGGAGATTCAAATTCGTTTTTTTACTCTTATCTGTAACTTTTACGCAATCCATTTTTGCGCAGTCTTATGGCAACGAATGGATTGATACTTCAAAGGTCCATGTTAAAATTGGGGTTGGAAGAGATGGTGTTTATAAGATTAATTTTCTTTCCATTGAATCCATTTTTGCAGACCGCCTTCAGTTTTTAAGTACCATATCGCTGAGCCAATTCAGGATGTACAATATGGGTAAAGAAGTTCCCATCTTCATTAATGACCAAAATAAGAATGGTTCATTTGATGTTTTTGACCATATTGAATTTGTTGGGCATAAGCCTGATGGCGCATTCGATAATGAGATTTATGTGAATCCGGGGGATCAGCGCCATACCCTACAAAGTATGGTTTCAGACTCGAATTATTATTTTCTAACATGGAGGTCTGTGGGTCAGGGACTTCGATACCAAAATTATACAGGTTCATCATCCGCATCATCCAAGGCGTTTCATATGGCTAAAGTTGTGGATTTTCAATCCTTGCAATACCATGAAGGGATTCCATTGATACTAGGAAATCAGCCCATATATCTTTGTGAATACTCTAACGCTGAAGGATTTGTTGGTTCGTCAATTGTAGCAAGTGGGTATGATACCACAGCACATACCTATCAGGTAAAGTTGAAAACGCCATTCCCTTATTCATCCGGTGGAATTGGGAAATTGGAATTGGGTCTTGCGGGCTCAAGTGTGTTGTATTCTAATCCAGCGGCGAACAATCACAAAGTAATCATTCGGGTAAGCCCGGATGGGAATTCGTGGCGTCGCTTAGGAGATACCATATGGGCCAATAGACGCGCAGTAAACCTAAGACGTAATTTGGCAGCTACAGATTTTGGAAGTGAGACATATGTTTCAATTAATTCATCCTATGTATCTAATATCCCTTTTTCGAATATCTATTATTCCCATGCCATATTGGAGTATCCAAGACTATACAATCTAGGAGATAGCGCACGCTACTTTTATACAGAAGACAGCGCTGTAACTTCTCAGAAAATTGAATGGGATAATTATGGTGCAGGCATGCAAAAAAATCCTGTAATATATGATGAAGTAAACCTTTACAGAATTGAAGCAGCCTATGATGCAAACTCGCGCAAAGTGAGCTATGTGATTCCACCGACTACAAAACGGGGTAGAGTGGCGGTTTATGACAAACAAAACCTCATAGAATTATACAATACCGATTGCAAAGGAGTTTGGATGAAAGACTTCACAGGGCTATTGGATCTAAAGGGTTCTTATCTTATGATTACTTCACAAGAGATGATGAACAGCCCCAAGGAAGAGATATTTAATTATGCCAATACCTGGGCTTCTCGTTATAACGTGAATGTGACGGTGTTTGAAGATTTGTGCAATTCCTTTTCCTATGGGTTGAAACACCCGTTGGCAGTGCGCCATTTTGCCAAATATATATTGGAACATTCACCCAATTACAAACCTCAATACTTGTTGCTGATTGGCAGAGGGTATGATATGCGCTACAACCGTGGAAGTGATTTTCAATTTCTGAAAGGCTATCAAGTATACAATCACATACCAGGATTGGGTACACCTGTTTCTGATATATTTTACACCAGCGGATTAAACGGAACCCAAACCGAGCCTGCTATACCCACAGGGAGAATTCCAGCAAATACTCCGGCAGATGTTGGGCGCTATTTGGAAAAGTTGCGCAGTTACTTAAATACCTATGATGACTATGCACCATGGCACAAAAATGTATTGCACCTTTCAGGTGGCGGAACTGTAAATCAGGCGATTTCCATTCGGTCGAAATTGGATATTATTGCTGAATATCCTAAAGGTGATCCCTTGGCTGGAACCGTTACTACGTATGCAAAAACAGCGGGTTCAGTAGTGGATGAAAATTTTAGAGCAGTCATTCAAAATAAAATCAATGAAGGTGTGAATTTGGTGACCTTCTTGGGACATGGTAGCCCAAGTGTTACGGATATAGATATTGGGGATCCTAATGAGTATTTCAATGAAGGACGATATCCCATTTGTTATTTCAACGGCTGTTATGTAGGGAATGTAAGCATGCCTGGTCTTTCACAAAAAGCTGGTATTGGCGAAAAAATGTTCAGTGCAGATCGAAAAGGTGCCGTCGCATTTATTGGGCAAACGACCACATCAGAATTGTATAAAGTTGCGGAGCAAATGGATCACTTTTATTATAATTATTTTGATAGTGTAGAAGATAAAACCATAGGTAATGTGCTGAAAAAAACCGTTTCCAATTATCAAATTCCGTCAAGTATTATTTACCGTTTGCATTGTCAAAACTTATTTTTAAGTGGAGATCCAGCCTTGCCGATATTTAATCCAGCCTTACCAGATTATTCTGTAAGTTCTAGCAGCTTGTTTATTGATCCGCCAAATACAATTGCCCTGCAAGATTCTTTCAGAGTAGGTATTGTAGTTTCCAATTACGGCAAAGGTATTGAAGATTCAATTACGATTCGATTGGATCGCACATTCCCCAATATTTCTGTGAAGCGATCGTTTATACTTAGTCGTAAAATGTCCGGTTTCCGCGATACGGTTTATTTCATCATTAAAAGTAAAGATATTTCTACAGCGGGTGATAATACATTCGCTGTAACGCTAAATGAGGAGAGAAATCCAACGGAATATACCTACGATAATAATCAAGCTTCTGTGAAGTTTTATATTCCTGCAAATGGCGTGAATCTGATTATGCCACAGCGTTTTGCTATTGTAGGTTCTGATAGTGTTGATATGGTAGTGCAGAAGGCGGATTTGTTTAAAGAGAGTGATGATTTTTATTTGGAATTGGATACAACACCCTGGTTTAATAGCCCAGTTTTAATCAGTCTTGAAAAGAACAATACGCCACTTACCGCAGGTGTTATGGCAAAATGGCGGATTAAATTGCCCATTCTGAAAGATACCCAAGTGTATTTCTGGCGTGCAAGAATGAGTACCTCAGGAAATCAAGGTGGCAGTTGGTCTATGCGTTCATTTACATACATCAAAAACCATGGAGAAGGATGGATGCAAAATTTGTATTGGCAGTACCGCCCTGGAATTTCCAATAATGATATTTCACAGCTCTTAATCGATTCCGCTTCTAGATCACTTCAGTACCGAAAAATTAGCAAGAAAATTTATATCGATTGCCAATTTAACGAATCTAGTCGATTAGGTGTAAAAGAATCTGGTTTTGGTTCCCAAGATTTAAATTTTGGCGCTGCACCATGCATAGGGAGTGGTCTTGTAGCCATACCCTGGGATGCGAAAAAAGTGGAACGCACGTTTGTTGATCCCAATATCATTGAGCCACAGTGTGAATGGGGGAGAAAGTGGACTAAGTTTGGACACTTTGAAGATTATCAAATCTATTATGGATTTAATATGAATGATTCAAGTTCAAGGCGCCAATTTGTGAAATTTATGGATGCACTTGAGGATAGTATGTATGTTACCATTTACACAGTTCGAAGCTTGAGTGTTGATAAATGGGAACCAAGCGTATATCAGGCCTTGAATAAAGTTGGAAGTGCCGTGTTTGATACTGTGTCCAATCGCACCTCCAATGCAGTGCTTGCACTTCTAGGTAGGAAAGGGTGGAGTAAAGGTACAGCTTACGAAGATGTCTCCAAAGGCGGATATGCCAGTGTTGAAGCAGATATGGTGGGAATTGATAAAACGGGTTACATGGTTTCTGAGATTATAGGGCCTGTAAATCAATTTAATTCCATGTATTTTTATCCAAAATACACGAATAATAAATCCCTATCTGAAGCGGATAAATACCGCACAGATGTTTATGGGGTGAAGCCAGATGGGTCCAGAGATGTGGTGTTGAGTGATAAGTTGTCCTCTCCGCAATTGTTGCAATCTATAGATCCGAATCAATACCGGTTTATTCAAATGAATTATTGGACTGAAGATCCTGCGGGAAGAACTTCTCCCAATCTCGTTAATTGGCGTGTGTCTCACGATTCTGTTCCAGAAGGTAGTCTTTTTCCTGATGTGAAACTGGGGTACTTGTTCCATAAAGATACCTTGTACGAAGGGGATACTTTGCGCATGAAAATACCGTTTAAAAATATTGGATATGTGAAATTTAGAGACAGTATTTTGCTCAATTTCACACTTACCGATAAAGTGAATAGGGTTATTTTGGATTCGGGTTCAAGGAAATACCCGGCATTGTTAAAAGATGGATATTTTATTTTTGAATATAAGCGTCCAACAGCGGGTCTGCAGGGCTCTTTTGGCTTGCAAATATCAGTAAATCCTGACTTTAGACAGCCTGAAAAAACACTTGTCAATAATAGTTATTTGCTCAACTTTTTTATCACGAAAGATATTGTGCGCCCGGTACTTGAAGTTACATTTGATGGCCGTCATATTCTCAATGGAGATATCGTGAGTGCAAACCCAGTTGTTGTGATTCAAAGCAAAGACGAAAATCAATTTCTGTGGCAAAAAGACACATCCACTTTTGACCTTTATATCAAACGACCAGGATCTACGAATTTCGATTTGGTGAAAATGGGGACTGAAGCCCTGTTTTTCCCAGCTACAGATAGGAGCAACTTGGCACGTGTAGAATACAGGCCTGCAGACCTAGCAAGTGGATTGTATACCCTGCGAGTTCAAAGTAGAGACGCAAAACAGAATAACGCAGGTATTCAAAACTATGAAATTGAATTCAATGTGGTTCGAGAACAATCCATTACCCATTTCTATCCGTATCCGAATCCTTTTACGAGTTCAATGCGTTTTGTTTTCACACTTACCGGTACCCAAGTGCCTGATGATATTCGGGTGAAAATCATGACTACAGAAGGTAGGGTCGTGCGTGAAGTGAGCAAAGCGGAATTGGGTGATATTCATGTTGGGAATAACATTACCCAATGGAGTTGGGATGGCACCGATCAGTATGGTGACAAGCTCGGAAACGGGACATATTTTTATAAAGTTACTGTGAAAAATGCGGGTGAGGATGTGAAATTGAGAGCCACAAAAGGGGATGATGCATTTAAAGACCAAGTTGGTGTGATTTATCTGTTGAGGTAAGGCCAAGAAGCTGTAATTTTGCAGCATGAACTGGCAAAGCCGTCTTCAAAAAAGATGGAATCTTACTTCAATTCGTCAGGTATGGGTGGTTTTGCTCGTATTTGCTTTAACTGGAACCACTGTAGTGCTTATAAGACGGGTTCTCAAGAATAATTTTGAATGGGCGCATGAAACATGGTTTGTGTATAGTTATTATTGGCTCATACTGCCATTCTATAATTTAATACTACTCATATACGGAGCCGTTTTTGGGAAATTTGAGTTTTTCTGGAATTTTGAAAAACGCTTTTTTAGCAGAATTGTATCTTTATTTAAATCAAAAAAATGATTACTCAAGAAGCGGTATTAAAGGCTCTGTCTCATGTAGATGACCCTGACCTTAGAAAAGATATAGTTACCCTAGGAATGGTAGAAAAACTTCAAATAGAGGGCAATACAGTGTCTTTTGATTTGGTGTTGACTACTCCTGCATGTCCCATGAAAGATATGATCTTGAATGCTTGCAAAACCGCCTTGTCGGTTATGGTAAGTAAGGATGTTATTCCCGATATATTTGTTACAAGCAGGGTTTCTACAGCGCGCAATGCAGACGAGGTTCTTGCTGGAGTTCGGAATATTATTGCCGTAGCCAGTGGCAAGGGCGGAGTAGGAAAGAGCACCGTAGCAGCCGCCTTGGCTATCGCATTGAAGCATAAGGGCGCCACAGTGGGCTTGCTGGATGCAGATATCTATGGTCCTAGTGTGCCTACCTTGTTTGATGTGCATGAGTCGCCAGAAATGAAGTTGGATGGCGAACGTCAAATTATGATTCCTGTTGAAAAACAAGGAATTAAGTTGTTGAGTATAGGCATGATGACCACTCCGGATCAGGCGGTTATTTGGCGCGGCCCTATGATTTCATCGGCATTTAAACAATTTATTAATGACGTGGAATGGGGAAGTTTAGACTATCTTATAATTGATTTACCTCCGGGAACTGGCGATGTGCAAATTACCCTGTCTCAATTGGTTCCACTCACGGGTGTGGTTATAGTTACAACCCCTCAAGAAATGGCATTGGCTGATGCTAGACGCGCCATTTCCATGTTTAAATTGCCAGCCATACAAAAGCCGATAATTGGTGTCGTAGAAAATATGGCTTGGTTTGAGCCAGAAAATCTACCAGGAAATCGATATTACTTGTTTGGTTCTGGTGGTGGAAAAAATCTAGCCGACGAGCAAAACATTCCTTTTTTAGGAGAACTTCCATTGGTGCCTTCCGTGCAGCAGCAAGCGGATAAAGGCAATATCAGTGCAGATGATGCTCATTTTGCACCCTTTATGGCAGTCGCAGAAGAAGTTGCTAGGCGGGTAAGTGTGTTGAATTCAGAAAAAAAGACTTAAATTTGTATTAACTATGGTCACCACCATACAAAATCAAATCTCAGAAGCACTAGAAACAATACGTCCATACCTGCAGGCCGACGGCGGGGATGTGGAAATTGTTGAAGTTACAGCGTCTTCAGATGTAATTCTTCGCTTAACAGGCGCGTGCAGCACCTGCGAAATGAGTGAGATGACCATGACGGCCGGAATTGAGGAAACCTTGCGCAAAAGCATCCCTGGTCTTGGGAAAATCTCAGCCATTAGATAAGCCTGCTCCGCTTCCTGATGGCTTAGCCTCTATTGTAGGTGTTTTTTTTACGGCCTTTATTCTCTTTTTACTTTCCAGTTATTATCCGAATCCAGTTGAAGGTTATACGCATGCATTTGGCGTTTTCACTGCAGTTTGTGCGATTTATTTTTTTGACCATTATCTAGACTTTAAGACAATATTTGGTGGACTTAATTCTTACACCCGATTAAATAAAATACTTGCTGTAATATTTAGCATTATTACAGTATTAATCGTGCTTTTATTTTGGCCCACATATTTATTGAATTTGAATTATTGGTTTGGAGTTGTAGGTGTGCTGATTTATGTGTTGTTGTATTTAATTAAAAAACCCACATTTCGTTTTTTAAAGGAAGTTGCTATTGCAGCTACCGCCGCATGGGTGGTGTGTATTAAGCCCGATACTCCGCCGAATTATTTCGCTGTTGTAGCATTGGCTGTGTTGTTTTTTCAGAATGTAATATTGTATAGTTTTATGGAAAAAGAATTGGATGAATATTTTGGTTTTAGATCTGCCTTTAATGCGGCATTATATTCTTCTAAGAAAACCACACTTATTAAATTGCAAATGGTTGCATTTGTAGCAGTAGGAATCGCTGTGTATTTTAATGGACTACCGAATGGAATAGGATATGTTTCATTGGTCTATGTGTTGCTGGTGCTTTTTGTAGAAAAAGATGCTGTTAAAAAGCACTACCGGTTTTTATTGGATGCTATGCTTTTGGGCATTTTTATTCCCTGAGTTTGAATTTAAGAGATGGACGTTATCATAAACGTCCTTGCATGCCTTCCATCCAGTGGTCTTCACAACGCGCTTCGTATAGGTCTGTGTGGCCAACAAGTATTTGTGCTTCCGAATCTGTAGGTTTCCTAAAGGTGCGGTCGGCTTGCTTGTTGCAAATACTGCATTTTGCAAACAGTTTTTCCGTCTGCGAAGCCCATTTTTTCAAATCGCCCATAGGGCCGAAGATTTCATGTTTGTAATCCAGGTCTAGGCCTGCTGCGACTACTTTAATTCCTTGTAAGGTTAAATCGAGAACGACACCTGTGATGTTGTGGCCGAAAAATTGTATTTCATCGATATATACCTCTTTGATTCCACCTGAAGTGAGTGGGTGTATCTCTTCAGCTTTTGAAATTCGGTGTCCGGGCAGTTGCAGGCCAGAATGGGTGTGTATGCTGCCTGCCACATATCGGTTGTCAATCAAGGGTTTTACAGCTATTTTCTCCCACTGATCTACTTGACTATTGTGAAAATGTTCGATCAATCGGGTTGTCTTCCCCGAGAACATGCATCCAAAAATTAAGGTAAAATCACGCATATTGCTTTCTGTTTCGTAATTTGCCGCCGGATTATGGAGAATACGGTTTCCAATAAATTGCGACTGCTCTTAAACGAGTTGGCAATATTAAATCAACCTGAGCAAATAGAGGGGAAATTTATCTACAATGCACACACCTTGCATAGAATAAAATTGCTAAGCAGTGAGCTGTATTTGTTGGCGGATTTGAGCCAAGGAGCTAGCCTTCCTATTGTTGAGGTTGCGGTTGATCATCAATTGGAAACCCAAGCTGTGGCGGAAGAGGCAAGCCTTGAAATTGTGCCGGAAAAGGAAGCCGCGCCTGCAGAAAACCCAGCTGAAGAAGTTGAATTGCCTGTGGTTGAGCAGGTCCAGACGCCAGCTCCAGAGGTTAGAGAAGAAGCGCCTGTTGAAATCCCAGTGCCGCCTCCTGTTGAATTGCCTTTGGTTGAAGCAGTTCCTGTTGTGGAAGAAGCAAAGCCTGTGGTGGTTGAAACTGCAGTTATATCTGACCCCGTGGAAACGTCTTCTTATCCTTCTTCACTCAAGAAACGTGAAATGAAAATATCGCTTACCAGGCGTTTTGAATATATCAA
Source organism: Flavobacteriales bacterium (assembly GCA_040376005.1). GTDB lineage: Bacteria > Bacteroidota > Bacteroidia > NS11-12g > UBA955 > JAGXTF01. The sequence continues at coordinate 4,554 of JBEIRK010000005.1, read as the reverse complement.
TAACCTTTACTCCGGCGACGCCAATGAATTTATGATGTTCATTGACGCGGTGGAAACTTCTCTAAACTTGTCTGAGGCCCTTGGTATTTATGAAAGAGAGTACAATGCGCGGCATTGGCAAAAAAGAGCAGAAAGTGCGGATGATTTAAAACAGATTTTAAAACGCAGTTTTTAATTCTTAGGTAAATGGGTATTCATGCTTTATCCACATGAATTCGCTGAGTAGTATACCTTTTTTTCGACCCACGCTTGCATTGATTGTAGGCATAGGTTCAGGTTTATATTTTGATGTATCTGGACATATCACGCTATTGCTGCTGAGCTTAGGTCTTGGTATTGCCTTGTTTTTAGCGCTTTTATTTCACTTTACGAAGGGTTTTTCTGAATCTGAACATTGGAAAGGCTTATGCTCCCTATTTTCTCTTGTCTTCGTTGGGGTTTTGCTTTCCTATTATTCCCAAACAATACATGATGCTTCATTCTTTGATAAAGTGCCTTCTGCTGCGCATGTGAATGCCAAATTGCGCTTGAGTGATGAGATTTTGGCCAAAGCCAACAGTTGGCGTTGTAAAAGTGAAGTACTTGAAGTGGTGGATAGTCAAGGACGACATGTGAAGGTTTCTGGTAATGTGCTTGTATACTGGCCCAAACGCAGCAATGCAAGTAAACCTCAATTGGCTTATGGGGATGAAATTTGGATTTCAGGTTCAATACTTCCCATGCCTTCTGCTGCATTTCCCGAGGATTTTGATTTTAAAGCGGTGATGCGGTATCAGGATGTTCAACATCAACTCTTTCTCCAAGAAGGCTCCTGGAAGCGGGTGGGGAATTCAGGTTCCCCAATCTATACATTGGGTTTCTATATACGCAATTCATTGGTGGCTGAGTTTGCGAGAATATTCGAGCCCAAAACAGCGGCCATGATGTCGTCCCTGCTGCTGGGATATCGGCAAGAAATGGATAAGGAATCGGTGGCTGCATTTTCTGCCACTGGGACCATGCACGTGCTTGCTGTTTCGGGCTTGCATGTGGGACTCATCTATTTGTTGCTCGTACTCTTGTTTTCTGGCAAACACAGGGTTGCAAAGTTGAATATTGCACAAGCCATTGCCGTAATCGCTTTGCTATGGTTTTTTGCCTTGATCACAGGGTTGTCTCCTTCGGTAATTCGTGCCTGTGCTATGTTTTCAATCATTGAGATAGGCAGGTCTATTTTGTACCGACAATCCAATTTGTTGAATAGCTTATTCACGGCGGCTTTTATACAATTGCTGTTTCAACCGTTGAATTTGATTGATGCAGGGTTTCAATTGTCCTATTTGGCCGTTGCGGGTATTGCGATTATTTATCCCAGCATCATTGAATGGTTTCAACCGGGGAATCGAATGCTAAACTATCTCTATCAAATGGCGGTGCTGAGTGTGAGTGCAACAATCTCAACACTTCCTGTAACGCTGTACTACTTTCATACGTTTCCAGTTTGGTTCATTCCAGCAAACCTCATTGCGGTTCCTATATCCTCCTTGCTGATTTACTTGGGGATGTTGTGCTTGTTGCTGGCCAAAGTCCCTTGGCTTGGTGCCGCTTTAATTTGGCTTACCGAAGTAGGGATGCGCTTTTTCACGACTGCGGTCACTTGTTTCAGCAAGCTGCCCGGTGCAACCATTCAAGGCTTGTATATCACAGTGCTTGAAGCCCTTGGGATGTCCGTTGTGATTATGGCCTTTATTATTAAAGGCGTTGTTGGGAATGCCAGGATGTATGTATTTCTAATAATTGGAGCTTTGGTTATTGGGGCACAGGGCTGGTATGATTGGAATGAAAGACAGAAGGAGGGCAGATGGATTGTGTGTGAGCTCAAGGGGAATTTGCTTTGCGCGCATCATCACGGAAATGAATTGGATGTTTATTCTGCTGCACTGCGCAAGTCGCAGGCAGATTCGCTGGGAAGCTATCTCATGAGCTATGTTGCTGCTTACAAGGTAACAGAGCTCCGGTGGACCATGTTGGAGAAGGGTTGCAAGGCGTTTGGTCATGCAGGTGCAAAGCAGCAGCAGATCGCTGTTTTTAATAAGTATGCCGAGTTGCCAGTGGGGTACAATGGCAAGATTTACTGTCGTCAGCGAGATGAAACTGAAATGAATATACATTCACAGAATGTTTGTACGGTTAGAAACACATTTGTTATTCTCGAGTGAATGCCAAGTGGGTTTTGTCGCTATCTTTGATAGTTGGCGTATTCAATCTGACAAAAACGTGACATTATTAACGTCGCAAAAATGCCTTACAAAAATTAGTTTAAATAATTGATAATCACATTATTAAGCTATATTCATAGTCAGAGTAGATTTGAATGAACTTTCGGCTTATAATCATAGCTATCAAGGGTTTAGATGTGTAAAAGCGACTGTGTGGGCAATGGAATAAAAAAATGTAATTGAAATGCAAAATCCAAATGAACATTCAATATATTTGCCTTCTAAACCATAACGTATGAAATCAACATTACTGTCAAACACTGTGAAAGCAGGCAAAAAGTTGGGATTAACCATCCTGGGTTTTGCAGCGATCACCCTCTCAGCGCAAATGACTGGATCTTACACGATCAACGCGTCTAACGCTGCGAGTACAACAAACTTTAAGGACTGGAGATCTTTGTCTCAAGGATTGCAAGGTCTTTCTAGAAATGACTTAGGTCCAACACTAGCCGGTGGCGTAAGTGGCGCTGTAACTGTAGATGTACAATCAAGCATCACCGAAGGTGGTCAAGTTGTATTTCCACAGATTACAGGCATGAGCAGCACCAACACGGTGAAAATTAATGGTAACGCATATGCATTGACCTTTGCAGGTCCTTACGAAGCGATTTCCTTCACCGGTGGGGATTACTTTAGCATTTCTAACCTTACCATCAACAATGGTTCATCTACCAATGCAATCGGTATCAGATTTTCAAATGCTTCTGATTACAATACCATTGATAAATGTACCATTCAGTTTTCTGCAATCACAAGCGGTACTACTTCAGGCACAAATGCATACATTGCTTTTGCTGCTTCAAGTACTGCTTTGACAACAGCGAGCACTGTGAGCAATGGTTCTTACAACACCATTTCAGGTTGTACTATGAGAACAACCAACACAAACAGCCCGGGTCCAGGGTATGGTATTTCAATGATGGGTAACACTAGTAACTACACCTCAACGGCTTCAAATAACACAGTTACAGGGAACACCATTGAGAATTTTTACTACATGGGTATTATTAACTTCTATACCAATGGTAACCAAATCATCAGCAACGATGTGAGTCGTAAAAACGCTACTACGTACAATTGCTCCCCAACTATGATTGGACTTTATAACTCCTATACATATAGCAGCAATCGTTCTACTTTAGTTTCTAAAAACAATTTCCACGATATTCCATTTGTAGGAGCTACCAGCAGTTCTGCGCCAACAACCATTTATGGTTCATATGCTTTCTATAACTATGGTAATAGCACCAATCGTTTTATCATGGATGGCAACACATGGTCAAATTGGAAAGGTTCTGGAAGTTTGTACACCAACTATAACTACTACAACCAGTACTACGACTTTACCAACAACTTAATCGATAAGTGCGAAGTTCCGATTTCTTCGTCTTCTGCATATTACTTCTATGGTTCTATGCACTATGGTTCATTTAACTATCGCTTGAATGGCAATACTTTGCAGAATTGTAAAGGTGGTTATTACCTATACGGATTGCGCAATGAGTGGGCAAACACGAGCTCTACGCAGAACGAAATGAACAACAACGTAATCCAGAACAACAGCAATGGTTATTACTACACTTATTTGCTTCGCGTATACTATGCGCAGAATAATGCAGCGTATCCGGTGAATATCATTGGCAATACCATTTCTGGAAATACTTGTGATTACTACTATCTGTATGCTTTGGACATTGAATACTATAGCAATGTAAATATTCAGCGCAATACGGTTGCTAACAATAGAAACGCTTCAACCTTGGGTTATGTGTATGCTGTATATAACTACTACAACTATGATAGCAAGGTAAATAACAACCTTATCTATGGTAACGCGGGTTACTATGGTACCTATGGTATTTATAGCTACTATGGAAGCACCAATAGCTATTCACATGAGTGTCGCCAAAATACAGTGAGTATCAACGGTTCAAACTCAGGCTACGCATACCACTATGCATACCCAATCCAGAACTTGATGTATTACCATCCTAAGAACATCGTGGAAGGGAATATCCTGCATGCACCAAACAACTATGGTTGCATGTTCTATGCCTATTCTTATTATACTCCAAACCCTTGGAGCTGGGATTATAACAGCTACTTTTTCCCGAATGTATCTTATTTGTATTTCTATACCCTTTCATCTGGTTCCGCTTCAACGTTCTCTGGATGGCAGTCTTTGGGCCTTTGCGGCAAAAACGAATACTATGGCGATCCTAAATTTGTGAGCTCTACGAATTACCGCAGTACCATTTTCGAAAACCAAAACAATGTGCCAACTACAGCATCTAGT
>JBEIRK010000026.1:0-22781 GCA_040376005.1 Flavobacteriales bacterium | reverse complement strand
CAGTGAATCGAAACAGCATTGAAGCCATGGAGATGATCGACGATGGGGAGTTCGAGTATCTGTGGCGCAGAGAAAAGTAGCGGCCTGGAATTAATCCTCTAAATTCACCTCTGGTATCGCGTACTCAACAAAAGACTTGGTTGCCAAGTCGAACACATTGCCTTTGCTCATAATATGGACTACAAGTCCTTCTACAGAAATGGGCATACCAAAATCAATATCTGCAATATTATTGTGTACAACATTACGTCCATCTACAATGGTAACAGCTCCACTTCCAATGGCTTCTATCTGAGTGCCATGACGCACAACAACACCGGTATCCTCACCTAAGCCTATACCCATGGCACCCGGATTGGCAGCCACAGCTTGGGCAAGTCTGGCAAAACGTCCCCTTTTATCAAAGTGAGAATCAATAATTACATGATTCAAGAATCCGAGACCCGAAGTCATACGCACTTCTCCCTTTAAATGGGCGCGACCTGCATTGCCTTCATAAATCATGTTATTGCTCATTGCCATAGCACCGGCGCTGGTGCCTGCTATAATAAAATCTTCCGTTTGGTATCTTTTCTGGAGGATATCCAAAAATTCGGTACCCCCAAAAATTGAGGACAGACGCAACTGATTTCCGCCACTAAACATCACAGCGTCGCAGTCTTTCAACCTTTCTAAATATTCAGGTACCTCTTCCCTGCTGCGGATGCGCATGTGACCCACATTTTGAAGACCTAATTTCCCGAAAGCTTCTATATAGTTATCTGCCACTTCGTCGGGAATCATAGATGCGGTTGTAATAACCTCTATGCGCTTATCTTGGCCATGTATGTAGCTTGATATGGTTTTTAAGATACCGAGCTCCATGAAATTGAGCCGATTTCTTTCAATGATCCCTGCTTCTAGATCTGTGCCTTTATCCTCCGCACCCCCTACTGGGATTAAAATACCTTTTGGTTGGCTCATAAAGGCGCAAAATTAACACAGCAGGTCCTGAATTATTAACCATTAAACCACATTTCATTCATTGTGAAATAAAATATGCAGTCCAACAGAATAATTGAGAAGGAATCTCAAGCAAACCCTTTGAATTAAGGTTTCAATACATAAATTGCAAACCCTAATTCTACTCACATGGAAATACTTGATATAAAAGTCACCAATGGACCTAATTATTGGTCAATACAAAGACATAAACTCGTGGTAATGCTTTTGGATATTGGTGAACTTGAAGAAAAACCAACGGATAAAATACCTGGATTTTTGGATAGAATCAAAATCCTATTGCCAAGCATGATAAGCCATAGATGCAGCGAAGGCGAAGAAGGTGGATTCTGGTCAAGGGTGCAGCAGGGTACTTGGATGGGCCACGTGATTGAGCACATCGCATTAGAAATACAAACCCTGGCAGGCATGGAATGTGGGTTTGGCCGCACCCGAGATGCAGGCAGCAAAGGAGTGTACCATGTGGTTTTCTCGTATTATGAAGCCAAAGCGGGCATCTACGCAGCCAAAGCAGCGGTTCGGATTGCAGAAGCTTTAATCGCTGGAGAATCCTATGACCTAGAATATGACATTCAAAAACTCCGAGAAATTCGCGAAGATGAAAGACTGGGGCCCTCTACAGGCTCAATTGTCGAGGAGGCCATTCGTAGAAAAATACCATATATCCGATTAAACCGCCATTCTTTGGTTCAGTTGGGTTATGGTGTGAATCAAAAGCGCATCCGCGCTACCATTGCCAGCACCACAGGAAGTATTGCAGTGGAATTGGCATGTAACAAGGAAGAAACCAAAGAGCTGTTAGATGCGGCGCAAATACCTGTTCCCAAAGGTTCCATTGTTTATGATGACATTGAACTGGAACGAGCTATTAATAAAATTGGATACCCCATCGTTACCAAACCTGTTGATGGAAATCACGGAAAGGGAGCTACTACGGGTATTATGACTTGGGAAGATGCCTTAGAAGGTCTTCAAGCGGCAAAAAAATATGGGAAAGCCGTAATTTGTGAGAAGTTTATCCAAGGATTGGACCATCGCATGCTTGTAATTAATTACAAATTTGTGACAGCTGCCTTGCGCACACCCGCTGCCGTAAATGGCGATGGGTTACACAGCATTCAGGAATTGGTAGATATTACCAATCAGGATCCACGCAGAGGTTATGGACATGAAAAGGTCCTTACCTCAATAAAAATAGATGATTTCACCCTAAATATTCTGCGAGACAAGGGATTAACGTTAGACAGTGTGTTGCCCGAAGGACAAGAATTGTGGCTGAAACCTACTGCGAATTTAAGTACGGGTGGCACGGCAACAGACGTGACTGATTTGGTACATCCGGAAAATATATTTATGGCAGAGAGAATTGCCAGAATTATTGGATTAGATATCTGCGGCATAGATATAATGGCAGCAGATTTGAGTACACCTATTGCTCAAAATGGAGGTGCCGTTTTAGAAGTGAATGCAGCACCCGGATTTAGGATGCACATAGAACCGACCATTGGAATTCCAAGGAATGTGGCAGAACCTGTGGTAGATATGCTGTATCCTACGGGTGGCTCAGCACGAATTCCAATTATTGCAGTGAGTGGTACCAATGGCAAAACAACGACAACCCGGTTAATAGCCCACATGGTGAAGCAAATGGGACATAAAGTGGGTTATACCACTACCGATGGGGTATACATACAAAATAGACTCATGATGTCGGGTGACTGCACAGGACCTAGATCCGCAGAATTTGTTTTGAAAGACCCAACTGTAGATTTTGCGGTTTTGGAATGCGCACGCGGTGGTATTTTAAGGGCAGGTCTTGGATTTCACAACTGTGATGTTGCCGTAGTAACAAATGTAGCCCCTGACCATTTGGGATTGCAAGGCATTGATACCTTAGAAAAGTTGGCACGTGTGAAAAGTGTTGCTCCACGATCTGTTTTTAGAAATGGATATGCGGTGTTGAATGCAGACGATGACCGGGTATATCAAATGAAGAATGATGTGGATTGCAATGTAGCTTTATTCTCCATGGATCCAGAAAACGCTAGGATTAAGGAACACTGCGCCACTGGAGGATTAGCTGCTGTGTATGATAAGGACCATTACATCTGTATCTTAAAAGGGAGCTGGAAAATTCGGGTAGAGAAAGTCATTAATATTCCATTGACCTTTGGTGGAAAAGCGGAATTTAATATTTCAAACACACTGGGAGCAGTACTTGCATGTTTTGTGCGCGATTTCAAAATTGAAGATATTCGCGAAGCGCTGCAAACCTTTGTCCCCTCGCCTGCCCAGACTCCAGGAAGATTGAATATTTTCCAATTCCGGAACTTCACTGTCATGTTGGATTACGCGCACAATGCGCATGGTATGAGGGCAATTGGCAAGTTCTTGGACAACTGGGATGCAAGCAAAAAAGTGGGACTCATAGCCGGTGTTGGAGATAGACGTGATGAGGACACCATTGAACTGGCCGAAGAAGCAGCAAAGGTGTTTGATGAAATTGTAATTCGCCAGGATAAGAATTTGCGAGGCAAAACCGATCAAGAAATTATTGACCTTTTGGTGCGCGGAATCCGCAATGTTAAGCCTGATATGAAAGTAACTGTTATTAACAAGGAATCAGAAGCCATTGATTTTGCCATATCAAATGCAGAAAAGAATAGCTTTATCACCATAATAAGTGATGTAGTACCGGATGCTTTGGAACAGGTGAAACGCCTGCGTGAAGAAGAAGAAAATCAGTTATTATTAAGTAGGGCAAGCCAATAAAAAATGGCGCAATTACTCATTTACGGAGTTACTGGCTATACCGGCAGATTGGTTCTTAAAGAAGCCATTGCCAAAGGTTTAAAACCCATAATTGCAGGTAGAAATTTGCAAAAAACGCAAGAACTCGCCTTGGAATTTGGGCTAGAATTTCGTATATTTAGCTTGGATGGTGCGGACAGCATCGCCCCTCATATTCGTGGTGTCAATCTCGTTTTGCACTGTGCGGGACCATTTGCGCTAACAGCGCGCCCCATGATGGAAGCCTGTTTGCATGAAAAGGTTCACTACATAGACATTACTGGAGAAATCGGTATTATGCAATGGGCGTATGAACGCGATGCCCAAGCAAAATCGGCTGGTGTAATGCTCATGTGTGGCGTTGGATTCGATTTGGTACCCACCGACTGCGTTGCAGCAACTTTGCATAAACAATTACCTGATGCTACTGATTTAGAAATTGGCTTTTATATGCACGGTGGAGGTATTTCTCATGGCACCATGCGCACCATGGCTATGAATTTGGGAAACGGAAGTTTTGAACGGATCAACCATGAATTGGTAGCGGTACCACTAGCCCACAAAGGGAAAATTATTGATTTTGGTACCCATCAAAAATTCTGTATGTCTATACCATGGGGAGATTTGTTTAGCGCCTATTTATCTACCGGAATAGAGAACATAGTTACCTACACCGCTTCGAGCAAAACCACTTACCTCATACTAAAATTTCAAAGACTTTTGAACCCTATTTTCAAAAGTAGGGTTTTTAAATTTTTATTTAACAAGTACATAGACAGGTATATTACAGGCCCTACCCAGGAGCAGAATCAACAAGGTAGGAGCTTTGTTTGGGGAAAGGTTTCTAATACCCATGGTGAATCTAAAGAAGCGCTGCTGGAATGTGCAGAGAGTTATTTACTGACCGCATTATGTTCCATTCATATTGCTAAGAAAATACTTGATGGCAATTTTTTGCCGGGTTATCAAACCCCTTCTGCGCCTTATGGTGAGGGATTAATTCTTGAAATTGAGGGCAGTCGTTACTTGAAATAAACGGTTATAAGTATAACAATTCTACTTTCAACTGCTTTGGTATAGTTTGTATGCGCCAATGGTTTTAAACTAAGGCTGGCAAATTGGATATCAAAAAAATCAATTTCGACATTCATCAAGTATATAGTAATTTCGCGCACACAAAACTGCATACATGAAATTTGACATTGCAATCATCGGAAGCGGACCTGGCGGCTACGTAGCTGCGATCCGCGCTTCACAACTGGGTAAATCCGTTGCGATCATAGAACGTTCAGAGTTGGGCGGTATCTGCCTAAACTGGGGTTGTATACCAACCAAAGCGCTTTTGAAAAGTGCACAAGTATTTGATTACATCAACCACGCAAGTGACTATGGTATTACTGTAGGTTCGCACACTGCTGACTTTGATGGCATGGTAAAAAGAAGCCGCGGTGTGGCTGCCAATATGAGCAAAGGTGTTGAGTTTCTGATGAAGAAAAACAAGATCACCGTGATCAAAGGTGCTGGCAAATTGGCGGGTAAAGGGAAAATTTCTGTAACACATGAAGGCAAGACCGAAACGGTTGAGGCGGAGCATATTATCTTAGCTACTGGAGCCAGAAGCCGCGAGTTGCCAAACGTAAAGATGGATGGCACACATGTAATCGGTTATAGAGAAGCTATGGTGCTGCCAAAGCAGCCCAAAGAAATGATTGTAATCGGTTCTGGAGCTATTGGAATGGAGTTCGCTTACTTCTATAGCACCATTGGCACCAAGGTTACAATAGTAGAATTTTTGCCACGTATATTGCCTATCGAAGATGAAGAGGTGAGCAAGACCATGGCCCTGTACTATCGCAAAAAGGGCATTGACATCATGACCGAATCTTCTGTTGAAAAGGTAGAAGTGAAAGGCGACAGATGCGTTGTAACTATCAAAGGTAAAGACGGTGAAAAGCAAATGGAGTGTGATGTTGTATTGAGTGCTGCAGGTGTTCAAACCAACTTGGAAAATCTAGGCTTGGAAGAAATGGGCATTAAGTCTGATAAGGGCAAAGTATTGGTAGACGAATACTACAGAACGAACATTCCAAATGTTTATGCTATCGGGGACATCGTACCCGGTCCAGCATTGGCGCACGTTGCAAGTGCAGAAGCCATTATTTGTATTGAAAACATTTGCGGTGTTCACACAGAACCCTTGAATTACGGCAATATCCCCGGTTGTACTTACACCCATCCAGAGGTTGCAAGTGTCGGCCTAACCGAGGCCCAGGCAAAAGAAAAAGGCTATGACATATTGGTAGGTAAATTTCCATTCAGCGCCAGCGGAAAAGCCAGTGCAGGTGGTCATAAAGACGGCTTTGTGAAGGTGATTTTTGATAAAAAGTATGGTGAATGGCTGGGTTGCCACATGATTGGTGAAGGTGTTACCGATATGATTATTGAGGCGGTGGTTGCGCGCAACTTAGAAACTACTGGACACGAGATTATAAAAAGTGTTCACCCCCACCCCACAATGAGTGAAGCAGTAATGGAAGCTGTTGCCCAGGCATACGGTGAATGTATCCATCTTTAATTCATTACATATTACATTATAAACGGGCCATCTTTATGATGGCTCTTTTTTTCTATTTAATCGAAAGCACTTATATCTAAGTGGCAGATACACAGCAAGTAACCAAATATTATACGGGTTAACGCTTAAAATTAAGTGTCATTACCTATTTCTCAGAATGCGTGTCAGCTCTTGCTTTGCATTAGAAAACGCTAAGTTGATAGTTTATGAAAAAAACTACACTACCAAACGAACTCGAGCAGATACTTACCCGTTACATATGGATGGAATGGGGATATGGGCTGATATCGGATACGGTATCACAGCAGCTCCTGGAATCTATCCGTGGAACATCAATAGAGGGCGAAGCGAGTGCGGAAGAAGAGGTTCTTCTGTCAATCAAGAAAATTCAAAGGCTCGAATTCAAGAAAGGCTCAGCGGATAGGATTCAGGACTACATTTCATTTTTGCAACATTTTGGCATTGAATACAAGGGTATAGACCAATTGTACCGCTATATTGACGGTAAAACAAGCCAAGGAGATGTGGAAATAAGCAGCTTAGGAAATCATATCACAAGTATGATTAATGTATTTATTGCTGTTGCATTTAGGGGATCGGTATATAGTAAAATTTATACCTTGCAAGCATTACAGCAAAAGATGCAGGATCAGAAATTACTATTGGATCAGGCACACAAATTTTCTAGTGATACGCGCATGAAAAAATCATTGGGACTTTATTTTGCAAAGAACAAGTTGGCTTATCTCATGGGCAAACAATCGTTTTCAGCTTATTTAGACAGTTCGGAAGCACTCATAGCACACATGGGATGCAGCACTACAGATGCACAAATTCGATTTGTATCTAGTATGTTGTACAGTGTTTTTGCATCGGTAGAAGACAATCAAAATATTTTTTAATATTACATTTTATGGAACAACTCAATTCAATTGGTCAATACAAGGAGCTGTATGTTTTGTTATCAGAAACTGAAATCACAGAATCCGAAATTGAGGATTTACAATCCGTCCAGGTAAATTATCTGTTAAATGCGTTTCACAATGCTAAGAGAGAGAAAGTAACCAAACGTATACCTGTTAAAGGCTATTTTCAAAACCGAAAATTCTCTTCCTTGATTATTCAGCCTGAATTGAGTGAAATTGGGGAGGTAATTGGATATAGTTGCAGCTTTGAAGAGCAGGGTAAGCCAGATAAAGTTCCGGAAAATGATGGCATTACATTTCCAGGATTGGAAATTGTAGATCCGAACAAAGAGACCGAGTTTGTAATATTTACGGATCAGAACGAAATCATACAACATTCAACTACACGTTCAGGTTCTATACAGGCATTACATGGATATAGGTTGTCAGAAGTATTGTTAGAAGAGATCTATTCTGAAATTAAAAATGCTATTCTGCTTTACAATACTGGCGTGATAAATGCTTCTAACTCGGGTTACAATATAAATGTACAGCGCAGCGATCAGGGTTGGATGGTTTCCATTACAGGATTAAATCCTGTAAAACTTCCACTGACTGGCAATGGCGCGAGCCAATATTTCACAAGATATATATTTGACAACATACCTACTGATATCGCTGTGTGGGATTTAAATCACACTTATCTATACTTGAATAAAACTGCGTTAAAAGATGAAGAAATACGCAGATGGTTAATTGGCAAGGATGATTTTCAATATTGTGCATACAGAAATATACCGAGTTCAGTTGCAGCCAGTCGCAGAATGCGATTTAATCAGGCACAAGCGCAGAACAAGGCAGTTTCTTGGATGGAGACGATGGATACCTCAGAAGGAAGAAAACACTTTTTTAGGGTATTTGACATTATTCGAAATGCCGATGGATTGCCCATGCTTATGGTGGGATATGCCCTAGACTTTACGCAGAATATTGAGGACGAGAAAGTCATTAGAAACTTGCAAGTTGTTATAGACAATGCATCCGATGGAATTGCACTAAGCGATAAAGATGGAAGGTATTATTACATGAATCAAAAGCATGCTGAGACTTTTAAGTATGACCGCCCAGAAGAACTATTGGGAAAGTCTTGGCAGACAGTATATGGTGAAGAGGAAATTAAGCGAATAATATCAGAGGTATTTCCAAAGATTGCAGTTGAAGGAAAATGGATAGGAAGAACCATAGGAAAGAGCAAATGCGGTAAGGATATTGTACAGGAAATTTCGCTTACTGCAATGCCTGACAACCAATTGCTATGTATTTGTCGCGACATCAGTTATAACCTAGAGCAAGAAGCCACAATGCAAAAGCTGGCAATTGTGGCTGAAAAAACAAATTCTTCCGTTATCATTACAGACAAGGAGTTCCGTATAGAGTGGGTAAACCAATCATTTACGGATATTACAGGGTATTCATCTGAAGATGCGAAAGGCAAGAAGCCTACCCTTCTAGCAGGCGGTAAAACAAGCCAAGAAACATTGAGTAGAATGTGGGATACCTTAGCCCGTGGGGAAAATTTCATAGGAGAAATACTTAATTATTCCAAAGACGGACGAGAGTTCTGGTCGTATACCAATATTTCTGCGGTGAAGAACGACAAGAATAAAATAGAACAATATATCGCCATATTCAATGATATAACAACCATGAAGCAGGCTGAGGAAAAACTACTTGAATCATTGGCCAAAGAAAAAGAGTTAAGTGATATCAAGAGTCGCTTTGTGAGTTTGGCATCACACGAACTTAGGACCCCACTTACCGCAATACAATCAAGAATTGATATTGCAAAAATCCATACAGAACGAAATGGCGAGACCCTTATGCATAAACAATTAGAGGTGATGCAGGAGGAAATGGATAAGATCACGAATATTACAGACAAAGTACTATTAGCGGGTAAAATTGATCAAGACAGCTTATCTCTTAATTTACAAGAAACCCATCTTGATGAATTTTTACAAGACGTATGTGAAAACAAATTGGAAGAGAAACAGCGCAGCACAAGTATAGAAATCACGCATACCGGTGAACCGAAAACCGCCCACATTGATCGTTCATTTGCGGGATATTTATTTGGGAATCTTATAGGGAATGCCATTAAGTATTCACCAGAAAATAAGGAAGTAAAAATTGAGCTCGTATATGAAATCGATAGTGTTTCCATTCACATTTCTGACAAAGGGATAGGCATACCCAAAGATGAAATCAAGGATATATTCTCTGCATTTTACAGGGCGCGCAATGTCTTGAATATTCGAGGAACCGGATTAGGGCTATATTTGGTGAAATATTTCACCGATGCACATAAGGGCACGATCAATGTGCAAAGTGAAGTTGGGAAAGGCAGTACCTTTACCATTACATTGCCCACAAATAAGAAATAAACAATGAATAAAGATATACTCATAATTGAAGACGAGCAAACTGTAAGAGAAAGTCTTGCAGAGTTGTTAGAGCTTTATGGCTATCAAATTAGGATTGCTGTAAACGGAAGTGATGGAGTTAAACAGGTTGAAGAGAAATCTCCAGACCTTATCATCTGTGATGTTATGATGCCCGTAATGGACGGAATTGAATTTTCAATGCGCATCAAATCCAAAGCTGACACCGTAAACATTCCAATCATTTTTCTGACTGCCAAAACTGAAGAAGACGACATTAGAGCTGGAATGAACACCGGTGCTGACGATTACTTGAAAAAACCAATCAAAGCAGCAGAGCTCTTGCAAGCTATCGAAGCGCGTTTGAAGTTGAGAGACCTACAAGAACAATCAGAGATGAACCGCAAACTCTTTGATAAGGATAGTTTGAGTGATGAGGATTTAAAGAAATTAACTAAATCGGAACAGCGAATCATAAAAATGATTGCAGAAGGTAAAGCTTCACAAGAGATTGCAGATATTCTATTTATCAGCCCTAAAACTGTGGAAGTGCACCGTTACAACATCACCAAGAAACTGAAACTCTATGGCAATAACGCTTTAATGCGTTTTGTGCTTAAGAGCTCTACAAAATAACACCCTGCGTTTACGCAAATAAAAAAGCACCCTTTTAACGGGTGCTTTTTTTATTCAATCGGCACTTTGTGAATATTATTTACATTTTTTTGTCATCATACTTGCCAAAACCAAAAGTTATTTGTTAATTTACAAGCCGAAAGATTGTCTATTTTCTTAACAAATGCAGTACGCTATTGTAGATATTGAAACCACAGGTGGAACCCCACAGGATTCCAGAATCACAGAAATTTGTGTAGTGGTTACCGATGGCTATGCCGTACTTCATCGATTTGAGACCTTGTTAAATCCCGGTGTTTCGATTCCCATTGGGATTACACAGCTTACAGGGATAGACAATTCGATGGTAGCTGATGCGCCTGTATTTGCGGATATCGCAGGAAGCTTATACCATTTATTGCATGATAAAGTGTTTGTAGCGCATAATGTAAACTTCGACCACAGCTTTATACAAAGCGCACTAAAGCAATGTGGCTTACAATTACAGGTACCGCGCATGTGTACTGCTCGCGCTGCGCGCAAAGTATATCCGGGGAGAAGCAGTTATAGCTTAGGCACCTTGTGTAATTCTTTGGGCATTCAGATTACAAATAGACACCGTGCGGGTGGAGATGCAGATGGCACTGCTATTCTCTTTCACAACATGTTCGCGGAGGTCGGTGCTGATATGCTTATGCAGTATGCGGGCACCAGAGTACGCCAGCATCAATTACCCCCTCATATTGACCATTCTACAGTAGAATCTTTGCCGGCTACGCCGGGTGTATATCACTTCCTGTCTGCATCCGGCAAGCCGCTTTATACCGGCAAAGCGATTAATATTAAGAAGCGCGTACTGCAACACTTTGATACCAAACGGGGTAAATCTGCCTTGCAATTGGAGCAAATACATCAAGTGACTTTTGAAGAAAGTGGAAGTGAATTCATGGCATTGCTCGCAGAGGCGGAGGCTATTGAACGAAATTGGCCAGAGTGGAACAAGGCAGGAAAAACGCCCCATTTGAAATTTGCTATCGTCTCCTACCCTACAGCCAATGGTGAATTGCGTCTCCAGGCTGTTAAAAGAAGTCGAGGCAGCTCTATGGGTATTGCATATAGCAGGCTCGCAGATGCACGCACTACATTATCTGCGATGATACGCGACTTCGGAATATGTCCTTCAAGGGCTTATTCCAATAAAGGTTGTGAACAGACAAACTGTTATTGCAGTTTTTCTGAAGAAGAAAGACGCAGCCTTCACAATGAAAGAATTGAGGAAGCGCTAGAAAAAACGCACGAATCTGATGACTCCTATTTGATACTTTGCAAAGGGCGCAACAGAGAAGAAAAAGGAGTTATTTGGATTCAAAATGGATCGGTTATAGGCAGAGGTTTTTGTGATCTGATTCCCGAAAACCCTGAACCCGAATACCTGGTCACACGTACAAAAGACATTGCCGAATCTCGCATTATTGCAGGCGCTTTCTTACGCAGAATCATGAATGGGATGTTGCCCGAGTACCAACTGGTAGCTATACATTCTAGACCTATGGATGAAATGTATATTGAAGGTGAAGCGGCAAATGCAATAAACGCCGCCCAAAACAACCCGCGTAAATCACGCAAAACCCAAGCAATACAAGTAATTTAAAATCAATAAATATGTACTTAAAAGAGAATATAAAATTGTTACGTAAAAGGCGCAAAAGAAGTCAAGAAGAGGTTGCCCGCGCCTTAAACCTCACCCGATCTGCTTATAACAGTTATGAAAATGGAGTTGCAGAGCCTGGCATTATGGTATTGTTAAAACTAGCAGACTTTTTCCAGATTAATCTTGACAAATTGGTAAAAGCGGACCTTTCTGTATTGCCTGAAAGCCAATTATCACAATTGGAAAAAGGATTTGATATCGACTTGAGTGGTACACGTTTGCGGGTGCTTGCAACCACAGTAAATGCTGAGGACAATGAAAATGTCGAATTGGTTTCTGTTAAAGCACGCGCAGGATACACTACAGGCTATGCAGATCCAGATTTCATCAAGGTATTGCCCGCATTTAATTTGCCCTTCCTCTCTCCAAATAAGAAATACCGAAGCTTTCCGATTACGGGCGACAGCATGCCACCTGTTTGCGATGACGCATTCGTTACTGGAGAGTATGTTCAAAATTGGCAAAACCTTCGCAATGGAACGCCTTACATTGTTGTCACTGCCGACGAAGGTATTGTATTTAAAGTGGTCTACAACCGCATTGATGAAGATGGAACCTTGCTGCTATGCAGCACCAATCCGATGTACAAGCCTTATTCTGTAAAAATCAATGATATCCTAGAGATTTGGAAGTTTGTCAATTATATCAACCCCGTATTTGAAGAACCCAATAGCACGGAAAATGATGGCGTCGGTCCAGCATTGCGCATTATTCAGCGCGAAATTGGGATGATTAAAGACAAGGTACAGGCAATTGAGGAAAAAATCTAATGGCTATGAATCCAAAGATAGCATTTTCTTCATCCCTTGAAGCATCTATTAATGATACAGTAGGAATCGATCATTTGCAAGGGAAAGAAGCCCACTTAAGCAATGAAAAACAACCCATGACCTTACAGGAGGTTATTTCTAAAATGCATTGGATACAGGTGATTAAAAAGAAAGCGAGTTAATCAGCATACAAGCTTTACATTGGCGAAAAAAGGAGTTTGTTGTATTAGAAAACATACCGGAAATTCGTCATGCATGAGAAGTAAAACCTGGTAAGTTTATTCCGAAAATACGCTTTGTTACGGAGTATGAAATTCTTGTATACAGGAATTAACAAAAAATTGATAGTTCAACTGTTTTGAATTGACCCATGTAAAGATGTATTTTCGCGGCACTTATGGGTAACGTTAACACGGCTTCGTTCACAAAAGAGCAATATCTGCAATGGTATCATACCATGATGTTGGTAAGGCGCTTTGAGGAAAAAAGTGCTCAGTTGTACGGGCAGCAAAAAATAAAAGGTTTTTGCCATTTGTATATTGGACAGGAAGCGTTGGTTGCAGGCATGGTAACAGCAATGCAAAAAACAGACAAAGTAATCACTGCGTATAGAGATCATGGCCATGCATTGGCGCTTGGTGTAAGTGCAAATGCAGTTATGGCTGAACTTTATGGAAAAGCCACTGGCTGCTCAGGCGGCAAAGGTGGATCTATGCATATGTTTAGTAAGGAGCACAATTTTGTAGGCGGTCATGGTATTGTAGGCGGTCAAATCCCATTGGGAGCTGGAATTGCATTGGCTGAACAATATACCGGAACTGACAATGTGTGCTTTACCTATATGGGTGATGGCGCCGTTCGCCAAGGTGCCCTTCACGAAACATTCAATATGGCCATGTTGTGGAAGCTACCTGTTGTTTTCATTTGTGAAAACAATGAATACGCTATGGGCACTAGTGTGGCAAGAACCACAAATATGCTTGAGATCTACAAAATGGGTGCAGCATATGATATGCCCTCCTATCGCGTGGATGGAATGAAGTGCGAAACCGTGCATGAGGCCTTAGCTGAAGCTTGTGCTCGCGCCAGACGCGGAGATGGGCCGACCTTCTTAGAAATTAAAACATACCGCTACAGAGGCCACAGTATGAGTGATCCAGCCACCTATAGATCTAAGGACGAGCTGAATGAATATAAAAAGCTAGACCCTATCGAAACCACCAAAGCTACCATCCTTGCTGCAGGTTATGCTACTGAGGCAGAATTAGATGCAATGGAAGAAGAAATCATGAAAACGGTAGAAGAATCGGTAACTTTTTCGGAAAACTCACCCTACCCTGATGCATCGGAACTCTTTAAAGATGTGTATGTTGAGGATAATTATCCATACATAATGGATTAAAATCTTGTAGTTCAAACGATAAACCCTTAATTTCGCGCCCCTAAAAATGTCGACTGAAAATTTCTGGAACCAAATTACAGAACGTGTTAAAAGCTTTTACAGCAACAACCGTAAAATTGTAAATATTGCCGGTATCGGTATTGTAGCTATTGCAGCGCTTGTTGCTTTCCTTTCTTTGTATTGGATGCCCAAGCGTGAGTCTGAAGCAGGTGCTAAGCTTGCAAAGCTTCACCACTACTTTACTACAGATTCATTTGCTGTAGTTGTCAACGGTATTAAAGGCAAAAGAATGTCTACTGCCCCTCAAATTGCGGATGACTATCCATTCACAAGCAAGGGCAAAGAAGCTGCTTTGATGGCAGGCGAAAGCTACCTTCAGTTGGGCAAATTTGACAAGGCACTGAAATACCTAGACAAAGCAAAAGCAGAAGACATTTTCCTAGGCCCATCTATTTTGGCGGCACAAGCTACCTGTCATGCGGAATTGGGTGATATCGAAAAAGCAGGTTCTTTGTACGAGAAAGCTGCAAAAATGGGTGAGAACGAGTTTACGGCTAAGTACTATAAAAGTGCTGGCGTTCACTATGAAAAAGCAGGTAACTACGAAAGTGCATTGTCTTGCTATGAGGCTATTAAAGCCAAGTATGGCAAATCTGAGGTAGGTACTGATATTGATAAGTATATCTACAAAGTCAAGGGACTCCTTGGCGAATTGAACAACTAGACTCGTGTCTGACTCCGGCTTTTCAATCTCTGCTCTACCCTATCCTCTTAATATTTCAAAACTTAAGATAGGAATCGCTGTTGCCCAGTGGAATGGTGATATAACAAGCATTTTAGAAGAAGGTGCTATCCATACCTTAACTGAGGCAGGAATTGCACCTGAGAACATCTTGGTGTCAAAAGTTCCCGGAACTTTTGAACTTCCTTTGGCCTGTCAATGGCTTTCAGAAAGCGGATGTGATGCAACCCTAGCATTGGGTTGTGTGGTTCGCGGGGAAACTCCTCATTTTGATTATGTCTGCAAAGCCGCTTCTGATGGCGTGTTAAGGGTAGGTCTAGACCAAAATAAACCCTGTATATTCGGTGTACTGACTACAGACACATACGAACAAGCCACGGACCGCTGTGGAGGTAAACATGGCCACAAAGGCAGAGAAGCATCCGAAACTGCATTATGGATGCTGGCATTGAAAAACGATTTACGGAAATAATAACATCACTGATACTGTAAGAATGGAAGAGAATTCAGAACTGCACCCTGCAGAAGTACAAGAAAGTTACCCAGAGACTTACAACCACGTAATTGAAGAGGTTGAAAAGCTCATCGATGTGAACGAAGATGAGTCGGATGAACATACCGACTACACCGCATTGAGCAAAGAAGAGGTATTGGCCAAGGCAGAAGCAACACTTCATGCCGTTGAGGTTCGCAAGGCGAGTGAAACGTTAAATAGACTAAAAGAAGCGCTTGATTTGCTTGAAAAAGCAGAACTGCCTGCACAAATTAAAGCGTGGACTGAAGCGGGCAATGACCCTCGTGACTTCAAGCCAAGCAATGATGAAACCCATGCACGATTTAACAAAATCATGCAACTTTTCCGTGAAAAACGCGAGGAGGAACGCCGCCGTGCAGAAGAAGAAAAACTTGCAAACCTGAGAAAAAAAGAAGCGGTCATCGAGAAGATGATGCATTTGGTTTCTTCTGAAGAGAACGAAAATAGCCTTAAAAACATGCGCGACCTTATGCGTGAGTGGAAGGAAATTCGCCATGTCCCCAAAGAATTTCAGGAAGACCTATTCAAGAGGTACAGGTTCTATGTAGAAAAATTCTACGACAACCTTTCTATATTCAATGAACTTAAAGACTTGGACCGCGAGAAAAATCTCGAAATCAAGATTGAGCTCATTAAAAAGGTGGAAGCCCTTAAGGCCGAAACCAATCTAAGAAAAGCACTGGTTACTTTAAATAAATACCACGAAGACTGGAAAAATGTGGGTCCAGTGCGTAAAGAGATTTCAGATGAGGTTTGGAATCGCTTTAAAGCAGCAAGTGATGTGCTCCTTTCTGAAAAAAGAGCTGCTCAAGAAGCACTTGAAAAAGGGAAAGAGGCCAATTTGAGTTTGAAAAAACTTCTTGTTGAGAAAGCAGAAAATGCTGTGGCAGTATTGCCTCAGAAAGCGAAAGATTGGAGAAATCTAGCCAAGGAATTGGATACCCTGATGGATGAATGGAAAAAGATAGGTCCCGTTCCTAAAGCAGTGAATGTTGAAATTTGGAATACATTCAGGGCTGCAAGAACAGTATTCTTTGAAGGCCGTAGAAATTTCTTCAAAGATTTAAATGCTTCACGTGAGGATAATTTGGCCGCAAAAATTGCGCTTTGCGAAAAGGCTGAAAAAATGATGAATGCTGAAGAATTCACCAATACAGCCAATGAATTGAACAAATTGCAAGATGCATGGAAGAAAATTGGTCCAGTTCCTGAAGCTAAGAATGACGAAGTATGGAAGCGATTTAGAAAAGCATTTGACCATTTTTACAGCCGCAAAAACGCCTTTTTTGAAGACCGCAGATCTCAAGAAGCGGATGCTGTAAAGGAGAAAGAAGCTGTGATTACTGAATTGGAATCATTGCGCACTATAGAAGACGGACAAGAGGTTTTCAAGCGCCTTAAAGAAGGTCAACTGCGCTGGGCAAAAAGCGGATTTGTAAGCGGAAAAACCTTTTATAATTTACAACGCAAATACCAAGAAATATCAGATTTTCTATTTGCTAAATTCAAGAAAAGCAGCGAAGAAATACGCGACTCCGCAATCAAGGATCACTATGAAGTATTGTCATCGGCACCTGATGGACGCCACAAAATTCAAGGTGAAGAGAGAAAACTTCGCGACCGCATTCAAAAATTGCAGGATGAAGTTGCTACCATTGAAAATAACAAGAACTTCTTTGCTCATTCAAAAAATGCTGGCGAAGTGTTAAAGCAATTCGATGCCAATATTGAGAAAACCAGACAGCAGATTGAAAGACTTGAAAAAGAACTAAAAGTGTTGCGTTCTTTCAAGAATCAAAATGCTAAATGAGATTTTCAGACTTAGCGACTACCTGCAGTACTTATTAACTGCAAAATCCCGTCACGGGGTTCACTCTCCGTTTGTTTACAATTTTGCCGATC
The DNA here is from genome assembly GCA_040376005.1 of Flavobacteriales bacterium. Taxonomy (GTDB): domain Bacteria; phylum Bacteroidota; class Bacteroidia; order NS11-12g; family UBA955; genus JAGXTF01. The sequence goes on along the minus strand of JBEIRK010000026.1, from coordinate 5,391 downwards.
AGATCCTCTACGGCAAAAAACAATCGCCCTATTTTGAGGCCATAGAAGTGGCACGTCGAAAGATGTTAAAGTCTGATGTAAGCATCGATTTTAAGGACTTTGGTGGCGGAAATAAAAGTGGATCAAGACAACTCCAAGAACTCGCGCAAAATACCGCTAGAGATGCCAAATACGGTAGATTTCTCTACCGCTTGTTACTGGCCGCTAGACCCGAGTATGCACTTGAATTGGGCACTGGCACTGGCATTACCGCACTATACCAAGGCGCAGCCTTAAGTCCCGAAACCCCCATTCATACCATAGATGGCAGCGCAGCATTGTGCGACATAGCAGCGTATAATGCGTCCCAATGTGAATTGGACAATAACATTGTTTTCCATACGGGTACTTTTGAAAAAGTGCTTCCACAATTGCTCGATTCTATGCCAAGAATAGATTATGCTTACATAGACGGCAACCATCGATTTGATCCTACCATGCAATATTTCGATACCTTATTGCCTAAATTGCATGAAAACAGCATACTCGTATTTGATGATATCAACTGGTCTGAAGAAATGAAACGCGCTTGGCTTCATATTAAAAACCATGAAGCCGTAACCATTACAATAGATATCTTCGCCTTTGGTATCGTTTTTTTTAAACCGGGTAGAGAAAAAGAACACTTTACCTTACGCTATTGATTTTGGAAATTAGTCATACAATTCGGGTTCGATATGTGGAATGCGACCGCATGGGATTTGTACACCATAGTGTGTATGCCATGTATTTTGAAGAAGCGCGCACCGAAGGCTTACGCGCATTGGGTGTAAGATATAAAGACCTAGAAGACAACGGTATTATTATGCCTGTGCGCAATATGAGTATTCAATTCAAAAGGGCAGCGGTATATGATGATCTATTAACCATCAAAACCTATTTGCACCTGCCTGGTGGAATTCGCTGCTTATTTGAATACGAAACATACAATGAGCAAGGTGAATTGCTGAACACAGCAACTACGGAGTTGTTCTTCGCAGAAAAAGCCAGTTTAAAACCCATTCGTTTGCCCGAAAGTATTCAACAGCATCTTAAAACCTCATAATTTTGAATATACGTTCTAAGAAATATAGAGGCCAAATGCAACTGCCCGGTCCAATGGAAACACCCATTGCATCGAATGACAATGCATTTACCCGTTTTCTTAAAACGCACTCGGTTTATGGTTTCCAAGGCCATAGTCTTTACGATGTAGGAAAATACTTTCTCAATGCGCTGTTTAAAGAGAATATCAATATTCGCGCAACCAGCCTTTCATTCAACTTCTTCTTATCATTATTCCCTATTCTCATATTTCTACTCACGCTTATCGCCTACTTGCCCGTAAAAGGATTAAAAAGTGGATTGATTCAAGAGATTGATTTATTGCTGCCAGATGCCAGTTCTAAGGCTTTATCATCGACCATTTACGAAATACTAAATCAGCCCCATAGTGGCCTGTTATCTTTTGGCTTTTTGCTTGCACTTTATTTTGCCAGCAATGCATACCACACCATGATTAATACCTTCAACCGCAGACTGACTCAGCGACGCAAGCGCAATTGGATACAAAATAGACTAATGGCTGTTTTACTCACCTTTATGGTTTCCATATTGGCCATTATCACCTTGTTTTTTGTTGCAAAATTGGTCCAATTTAATGGATTTGTAGAGAAGCACGATTGGATGTTAGAGTCTGCATTGTTATTCATCACAGCATTTTTAGAATATGTATTGCTTGCAGGATGTGTGCTGATTTGCATATGCATTATGTATTATTTCGGGCCCGCAAATAAGAAGAGATGGCGCTTTTTTTCCGCAGGAAGTATTTTTGCTTGGATTCTATCCATTTTGAGCACCTTGTTGTTCAGTGTATATGTAAACAATTTCAATAGTTACAATAAAGTGTATGGATCTATTGGTGCGATTATCGCATTAATGATACTCATATATATCAATACATTGGTAGTACTTGTTGGATTCGACTTGAATACGAGTATTGAAAAAGCGGCCATTTCCGCTTCAAAACAAGGCAACAAGCCACAAACTGGCTTGCAGGAAAACACCTTGAATACCACCGCTGAATAAATAATTAGGTCCTTATGTCTTATTGGGTTTCTATTGACACTTTTTGACAATCATGTAGAGGCCCATTTTTATGCAACTTTGTTGGACTCAAAAGGGATACCCTGCCAATTGGCTGATGAGACAATGATGACCCTTTTTCCTATTTACAATATTTCGCTGGGAGGCATTAAAATTCAGGTACTTGAAGAAGACGTCAATCAAGCAACTGAAATCCTAACTTCACAAAGGCCAAATACAGCAATTAAAGCAAATAAAGCTCTTGGACCTTGTCTCAACTGTGGCTCACAAAAGATTCTGTGGCGCCAAGGATTCCATTTTAAACTGCTGCGATTCTTTGCCGCAATACTCTATATCCATGTGCCAATGCCCAAAGGTTCTACATTACGATGTCAAAAATGTGGACATACCTTCACGCATCAAGGTTGAAATTTTATGGAGAATTTAACATCTTTCAAAGGGTTATTGTAAAAAGTACTATATCTTCGTTAGCCGTCTCAAGGCGGCTAACGACTTTTGAATATACTACTGCGTTTTCCCCATACCCTCTTGTTGCTGGCCATAGGTCTAATTGCAAGTATAAACGCCAATGCCCAAACCATTAAAGTTGGCAGTGGAAGCTACACAAAAACCTTTCCAGGCGTGGATGTAGCGGGCAGGAATGGTTATCCTTCAGGTACACCTTACCTCATCGATTCTCTCAAAAATAAACCTGTACCAACGAACGATTGGTGGTCGGCCAAAGTAAAAAATGCCCATTGCGACAACCTTTTCAACTACCCACTGACCCTAAAGACAGTGAATGCAGGTCTTGTTACATCCTACATTCCATGGGGCGTAATATCCGACATAGAACCTATTATTACAGGTGTTACCTCACTCAATCACAGTGCACCCTATATTTCCAACTATAGCGATTGGATTATTACTCTCGAATGGAAAAATAGCGGACATCGGTTCCAAACCACAGTGGGCATGGGTATGCCCTTCCTTTATTATCGAAAAGACAGTGCCGACGAAGCATACATTAAGATCAACAGTGGCACTGCCACCATCGCCAATGAGAAAATCATCATAGAGAATGCCTACAACGGAGCTGATTTCGTGGTCTATGCGCCTAAAGGAAGCAGTTGGACAAAAAACGGCACCACTTACACCTCCAAACTCAATGGCAAGAATTATTGGTCTATGCTCATGTTGCCACAAAACAGCAACCAACTCAGCGCCCTAGCCGATTCGTTTCAGCGCTATGCATATGTAGAACCCACAAACACCGTAGCCGTTTTTCAATACAACGAAAGCAACAGCAAGGTAACCACTGTGTTCAACATACAGTCCAATGTTAATGAGGGAAAAGATTCTCTCCCACTAGTTGGCCTTTTACCACATCATTGGTCGCGCAGCAATCTCAGCACCCGCGACTTTCTGCCTTACAATTACAGCAGCATCCGGGGAAGCTTGAAGATGATTGCAAGCAACACGTTCACTGTTACGCAGACATTCAAAGGAATACTACCCACACTTCCCTATGTTGACAACCTTAGCAAAGGATTTGACCCCGCCCTGCTTCAGCAGAAAATTAGTGCGCTGGAATACGAGGGACTGGCAACATGGACGGATTCTTATAACGAGGGTCAGGTAATGAATCGACTCATACAAACCGCCCGCATCGCCCATGAAATGGGGGAAGAAGCATCGGTAAAACGCATACACAAAACCATCAAGTTGAGGCTAGAAAACTGGCTCACCCATAATCCTGGTGAAGTGGCCTTTCTTTTCCATTACAACAAAACATGGTCTGCTATGTTGGGTTACCCAGCGGGTCATGGGCAAGACAACAATATTAATGACCACCATTTCCATTGGGGGTATTTCATCCATGCAGCAGCATTTTTAGAAGAATTTGAACCCGGATGGGCCAAATCATTTGGGGATATGATTCATATTCTGGTTCGAGACGCGGCTACAACAAATCGCAAAGACAGCCTCTTTCCCTATTTGCGCAACTTCAATCCGTATACGGGTCACTGCTGGGCCAATGGGTTTGCCAGCTTCCCTCAGGGAAACGACCAAGAATCCACCTCAGAGAGCATGCAGTTTAACTCTTCACTCATTCACTGGGGAGATATTACCCAAAACAAGTCCATACGCGACTTGGGCATCTATTTATACTGTACCGAACAATCCGCTATTGAAGAGTATTGGTTTGATATCAAGCAGCGCAACTTTGCCAAAACACAGCAATACTCCTTAGTTTCAAGGGTTTGGGGCAACTCATACGACAACGGTACATTTTGGACCGGCGACATAGCCGCATCCTATGGCATTGAATTATACCCCATCCATGGTGGATCATTCTATTTGGCGCACGACACCGCCTATGCAACACGCTTATGGAAAGAAATGGCGAAAAATACAGGCATATTGGTAAATCAGGTAAACGACAACTTGTGGCACGATGTATACTGGGAGTTTTTGGCATTCACGAATCCTGCGAAAGCCATTGAATTATACAATAGCAACCCATCCCGCAACCTTAAATTCGGCATATCTGATGCCCAAACTTACCATTGGCTTCATGCGCTGAACGCCCTTGGACGTTTGAATCCGAGCATCACCGCAAACCATCCCCTGGCAGTTACTTTCACCAAAGGAAACAAAACCATTTACGCGGCCAAAAACAATGGCAAGGACACTTTAAAGGTCACTTATTCAGATGGTTACATTTTCACTGTACCTCCACACACATTGAAAACGAGCCTTGACAGTGATATACAGGCCCACATTACTAGCGACTTCGCACAATTGTACAAAGGCAGTACATGCAACATCTATTTTGATACCCTCAGCGTTCAGCCAGATTCCATCCAATGGATGTTGGGCTCAAAGCGTTTAAAATCGATAAACCAAGCGCCTTGGAACCTCGAAACCAGCGCAATGGATGCAGGAAAATATACGTTTTACGCCAAAATATTTAAGGGTGATGCTCTAGTAGTCAGTAATTTATTCACCTTGATTGTTGGGGAGCAAATACCCTATAACAAAGCTGCAGCCTCAATACCTGGCAATATACAAAGTGGTTTGTTTGATCAATTTGAAGGAGGTGCAGGACAAGGCATTGCTTACATGGATTTCAGTCCTGCCAACCTTGGAAATTTCCGAACCAGTGAATCCGCTGATGTGAGTAATGATGCACAAGAAGGTGCTATCCTTACTTGGATTGATGCGGGCGAATGGACAGAGTACACAGTCAATGTGCAACAAGATGGATTGTATAATTGTGCATTG